>CAVHGD010000023.1:0-26320 GCA_963635385.1 Dialister sp. CAG:486
GTGTTTGGCAATCAGCAATATACCAAGCAGCGCAAGGTGGGCAACCTCGAAGAATCTTCCCGCCTCTCCAACGGCAAATAGACTATAGCGAGTAACCCGTTATAGTCATCAGAAAAGTGGAACTATTGTTGGAGTATATGGTCCACTATAGAATTGTAAAGTGGAATGAAAGTTGTAGCGAGTAGATTACGATATTTCAGCCCAATTTTGTGCTTCTATGTGTAACCGACTCAGTTGATATCGATATATTTCGTTATCGTCTTGTGTGAGCAACGGGTCTTTTTCTAATATTGACTCCGCTGCTTTTCGTGCTATTTCAAGTATTTGCCCATCGGTTGATAAAGACGCGATATGCAATTCAAACGGTAATCCAGATTGCTGTGTTCCTTCGAGATCGCCGGGGCCTCGAAGTTGCAGGTCGGCTTCAGCAATGCGAAATCCGTCATTGGTAGCCACCATTATGTCCATCCTTTTGCGCGTATCTTGGGTTAGTTCCAAGCGAGTGAGCAGTATACAATAGCTTTGTTCCGCTCCTCGTCCGACGCGTCCTCGCAATTGGTGTAGCTGGCTGAGGCCGAATCGTTCCGCATTTTCTATTACCATTACACTTGCATTCGGGACATTTACACCCACCTCAATTACGGTGGTGGCAACGAGTATTTGGGTCTTGCCGGAGACAAATTGTTGCATTTGCACGTCTTTGTCTTTGGCTTTCATCTGCCCATGCACCATAGATATCCGGTATTCGGGAAATACCTCACATAGTTCGTTGTATCCGTTCTGAATATCGAGTAGATCTAATTTCTCATTCTCTTTGATGAGAGGATAGACGACATACACTTGCCGTCCTACTTCTATCTGTCGGCGTATGAACTGGTAGATAGACTGCTTGCGTTGTATGGAATAGTGTAAGGTCTGTACGGGTTTGCGTCCGGGGGGGAGTTCATCGATGATGCTCACTCTAAGGTCGCCATACACAGTCATTGCCAATGTACGCGGAATAGGGGTAGCTGTCATCACTAAAATGTGAGGAGGATAGCTGTTTTTTGCCCATAGTTTTGCACGCTGTGCCACTCCGAATCGATGTTGCTCATCAATGACAACGAATCCAAGATTCCCCCATTTTACGGTATCTTCCAGTAGAGCGTGGGTGCCGATGAGTAAATCGATTTCGCCCGATAGCAGGGCAGGGTAGAGGAGCTCTCGTTGCTTTTTGGTCGTGGAGCCGGTCAGTAGAGCGATATGAACAGGCTTTAGCCCTAACTGTTCTAATCGTTGGTTGAGCGGTGCCAAGAATTGGTTAAGGGTTTCGTAGTGTTGATTCGCCAATATCTCTGTTGGAGCCATTAGACAAGTTTGGTACTTATTGTCAATGGCCAACAGACAGCAAAGGAGTGCCACTAAGGTTTTTCCGCTTCCCACATCTCCTTGCAGTAAGCGATTCATTTGCCGTCCTCGTTTGATGTCTTCGTGTATCTCTCTGATAACGCGTTTTTGCGCATTGGTCAGTTGGAAAGGAAGGCACTGATACATGGTATTGAAGCAACTCCCGACTAAGGGCATAGCAAAACCTTGATTTTGCTCACGCTTCTTCATTTGTCGTAGAATTTGCAACTGTATGTAGAATAGCTCCTCGAACTTTAGTCGTTCGCGAGCTTTCTGCATAGTTTGCGTGTCTTTCGGAAAATGGATATTTATCAGCGCTTGTGTTAAGCTCATTAAGCGGTATTGCCGAATAAGGTCTGCTCCGAGTGTATCGGGAATACCTGCTTTAAGGTCCGGCAGTAGCTCTTGGATGATAGATCGCATTACTTTTGAGTTGAGCCCAGCTTTTTTCATAGCCTCCGTAGTATTGTAATACGGCTCCAATCCTTGTGTCGTTTCCGGTTTTACATTGGCCATAGGGGTCAGCTCCGGATGCACAAAGTTGTAGGTATGGTTAAAACGTGTCGGCTTTCCGAATAAGAGATATTGGATGCCCTTTTGTAGTTTAAGGTATTGTACACCTTTGAACCAAACCAATTCAATTAGATGTGTTCCGTCGCTGAATTGAGCGCTCATTCGTTGTGCTTTCCCGGTGCCGACAGTGTGAAATTCGGTTATTTCACCTACTATCTGCATATAGGTATCCTCATCGCTAATTTCAGCAATTTTGTAAAAGCGGCTGCGGTCTATATATTTGAAGGGGTACTGACGGAGCATATCCAATGCCGTCACTACCCCTAATTCTTTACGAAGAATGTCGGCACGCCTCGTACCGACATTCTTACAATAAGTAATATCTCTATGGGCTAATTCCACCCAATTCTCCTTTCTAAATCTATGACATGCAGTGAAGTATTACTGCAGGCGGAAGTTAACTGGAACTGTGTATTTTACACGTACAGCCTTACCACGTTGCTTACCGGGATTCCATTTGGGCATCGACTTGATGACGCGTACTGCTTCCTTGTCCAACGAAGGGTCGCCACCCGAACGAACTACTTCTACATCTACAATGGCACCATCTTTGTTTACCACGAACTGGCAGATTACACGACCTTGAATACCGTTCTCTTGCGCAATTACCGGATACTTTACATTTTCGCTCAGGTATTTGAAGAGAGCTTGTTGTCCGCCCGGGAATTCGGGCATAGTCTCTACCACAACGAATACGACGCTTTCTTCTTCCTCCTCTTCAACAGGTGCCTCTACGGGAGCTGCAATTACGACTTCGGTGTTTTTGTCATCCTCCGTGTTAATCTCAATAGCTTCTGTCTCTACATCGTCTTCAACAACATTGAGGACTTCTACCTCTTGTGCTGCAGGTGGTGGGGGGGGCGGGGTGTTTTCTTGTTGTGAGGTTTGTTGAATTTCCACTTCTTCCTCAAACAAGAAGTCGGTATCAGTCACCTCATACTTGGTAACTTCCTTCTCAGTCCATTCAAAAGCGACATAGCAGACGCTCAATACGAAGACAAACCCCATCAAAATATAGATGACTTTTTTGTCCTCAAGACTGGCTTTTTGAGACTTTTTGGTTTGCATATTATTTGTTATGTTATTAGATTTCGTTGCAAAAACGTGCTGAAGTGCTGTAGCATTTCGAAAACGCTTGCAAATGTACGGCTTTTTTCCGAACCTTGCAAATCCTGCGTGGGATTTTTTCTAAAAAACAGTTTATTCTTTGTCCCGATGGGATATTTGTTGTACTTTTGCAAAATAGTTAGCAGGATTAAAGTAACAAGTAAGGAATAATGGCAGGAGAGAAGAACTCCCGAAAGATATATTCACTCTTTCAATCGGCAGGTGTGCGGAACTTTGCCAAACTGTTGTCGGCAAATGTTGTGGCGCAGGCGATAGGCTTGGCAGTCTATCCTGTGCTGACCCGCCTCTATGCGCCCGATGATTTCGGTCTGCTAAACTTATTTCTCAGTATCGGTGGCGTACTGGTTATTCTTGCTACGGCGGAATACCAGTACGCCATTGTGCTTCCTAAAGATGATAAGCGGGCACGTGCGGTTTTTCATGTGGGACTGTTTGTGCTGCTCTGTGTAGTACTGCTGACGGGGCTGTCGGTGGTGTTCTCGCACCCGATTGCCCGGCTGTTTAACACCCCGGACTTGGGGATGTGGTACTGGTTGATGCCGTTGTATGTCGGGGCGTCCGGGCTGTGGGTGCTGCTCAACTACCACTATACACGCCAACGGCAGTTTGGGCGTATCAGTCGCTATCAACTGTCGCAGTCTGTACTCAATGCGGGGGCAAAGATCTCCTTTGGTTTTGCGGGGGTTCTGCAAGGGGGCTTGATTATTTCATCGGTGCTTGCGCCGCTGCTCTCGGTGATAGCAAGTGTCGCAGCTGCGTGGAAAAGGGGACTGCGTGGGCTTTTTTCCCGCCCCGACAAGTCCGAGTGCCGAATCGCCGCTCGTGAATATGCTAATTTTCCCAAGTATTCCCTGCCGAGGGCATTAGTTAACAATTTGAGCGGTGCGCTTCCGTCGCTGCTCCTGACGCCTTTCTTCGGTCTTGCCAATCTCGGTTTCTGGGGTATGGCAATGACGCTGGCATTCCGCCCGCTCAATATGATTTCCCAATCACTCTATCAGGTGCTGTTTGAGAACACCGCACAGCGGGTCAATCAGCGTATGACGATACGCCCTACAATAATGCGTTTCGTCTGCTTGACGCTGCTAGTGGCTGTGCCGTGCTTTGTGGCATTGTACTTTGTGCTGCCGCTGCTCACGCGTTGGCTCTTGGGTGCGGAATGGGAGATTACGGGGCATTACATCCGAGTGATGTTGCCGTGGCTGCTGCTGTCGGTGCTGGTCGCCCCTATCTGTTTCTTGAGTGACATCTTTCAGCAGCAGAAGATTGGGCTGTACTTGGAGGTACTGCTTATTGTTTTGCGCCTGTTAGGGTTGGGAATCGGTGTGTGGCGGCATAGTTTCTTCTATGCCATTGCGGGGTATAGTATCGCCGGTGCTATTGTTATCGGCATACAATTGGCTTGGTACTTATCGCTGGTGCGCCACTACGAACGAGGGCTGCATACCGATTGATAGACCGCCAAAAGGGCTTTACCGACGGCGTTGTAGCGGTATTTCTCGCCGTAGGGGCGGATATGGGGGGCGGGGTAGTTGGCTAAATGGTTTGCCATATCAAGAATGGCGGTGGTGAGAGCCGATTCGTCTTCTACCTCAACCACTGTGCCGCACTCTGCGGGAAGGTCTTCGGCGATTCCTGCCACGCGCGAAGTGATAATCGGCAGCCCTACTGCTTGGCACTCTGCCAGTACGACCGAGAATGTTTCATAGCGTGAGAACAGCACGAAGGCATCGCTGCTATACATCCATTGGCAGACCGTGAGGGGCGGGACTTCGCCCGTAAAGCGAATAGTGCCTGCGGGGAAGTGCAGGCTGTCGGCATATTTCTTATCCTCCTCAAAGTCAATTCCCGTTCCGACCAACACCAACTCCATATTTCCTTTTGTTTGCAGGGCGTTCCGATAGGCACGGAACAGCCCTTGTATATTTTTGGCTTGTTCATCAAAGCAACTGACATGCAGCAGGCGGACTTTATTGTCGTTGCGCGGGATACGCTCTGCGGGTTCTTCGTAGAAGAAATCATCCACGACATTTTGTACTATCTCCCAACGGGGGCAGGTTATTCCACATTGCTTCATCGCCTTTTCAAGCGTGCCACTGACAGGCAATATGCACGATGCGTGGCGGGCTATGTATTTCATCGCCGCGCCATGCCAACCGCCCTTAAAAGAGTAGTGGGTGGGCAAGTACCCCGTCCAATGCTCCACTATAATATAGGGAATATGGTAGCGGCGGCGCAAGTAGAGTGCCAGCACGCCGTTCTTGTCAAGCACATTCATCTGCACCACATCGGGCAGTCCCCATTCGCGGTGCAGTTGCTTCCATTGGCGTGCCATTTCCCACAGCCAGCGCACACCCGTGGCATCGGAGTATAGCACCCGCACGTCTGCCCCCTGCTGCGCAACGGCTTCGGCGTGCTTCTGCACAAACAGACCCGCCATTGCGTCCCGCTTGGTGGGATACCACGCACTGAGAAATAGGACTTTCATCTTTGGTAGTGTCTTAACAAAAAAGGTGCTCGTAGATTTTGTTCAAACAAGCACCTTCTTTTTTTATATTCGGAATCGTAGATCTCTAATCTTGTTCCACCATATCGCTATTCGGAACCATGGTTTATAGTATCTTTCTACACTATAGTATGTAACCGGTGTGCTGCCAAACTGTTTGTAGTGCGCGGCTACCCCACGAATCATACTTCCTTCAAAATCGAAAATAACTTGTTTCTCTCGTGCCAATTTGATAGCCTCTAATGCTAAAAGAGCTCCGGCTCCTGAATTTTTGTGCTCGATACTATAGCATGGAATCAAGTAGTACAGCAATCGTTTGTCCCATACCACAAAAGCGGCAGCATAAATCTCCCCGTCTGCATTGCGCACACTCAATATCTCGCATTGTTGGTTGCGTTTGGCTTTCCGCTCTAATACCAAGAAAAACTCGCGTGAGTAAGATATCTGCTTGCGCTGCTCTGTCATACACCGACTATGGAAACGGAAGAAATCTTCCGGTAGCATTCCGCGTTCTGTATGCAGACTCAGCGATTTCTGAAGTTGTCTTTTCTTGTTTTTTGAGAAGTTCTCAATGACGGAGTCTAAATTGCTCAGGTCCTCGATACGATAGGTTACTCGTTCCTTTACCTTGAACCCCAATGCTCGCATTGCATCTACGCACAGACTACCCACCGGGTATTGTTGGTAGTAGTAAGCAATGTTCAGTTTGGCTAATTGTTCCGCTATGTTTCTGCACACTTCGGCTGTCTGCCACTTGTCTTCCGTCACTTCCGGAGCGACCCATATCCCTCCGATTTGAGTTTGTTGGGGCATAACAATATATCGTACCCATGCGCGTTTGCGTATAAGGTACGGCATAGCTGCAACAATCTCGCCTTGTTCGTTATCTGCAATCAGAACATCCCATTCTTTACCGGCACACACAGCTTCCATCCACCAAGGTTGCATGGTCAGTGGAATATATTCTTGCTTGCTTGCCCATTCGATGTAGCGCTCTTTTGCAGTCATTGAGGCTTAGAATATGTTTTCTTCTGCGTTTTGTCCGTCTTGTTCTGTTACCTCGTCGGTGGTATTATTCTCCGTGGTTTGTGGATTTTGATACTCAGCAGGACGATACAGAATCTGGATGTTTTCGGCAATAATTTCCGTTTTGCGGCGAATTTGTCCGTCTTTTTCCCATGTGCGGTTTTGTAGCTTGCCCTCTACATAGAGTTTCATCCCCTTGCGAATGTATTTCTCTGCCCATTCTGCGAGGTTTCTCCAGAGTACGATAGCGTGCCAATCCGTTTTGTCCGGCACTTGGGTTCCATTTTGCATGGTGTAGCCACGTTCGGTAGTGGCAAGGTTGAAATTAGCAATAGCAACTCCGCGGTCCAAATAGCGGACATCGGGGTCGGAACCTACGTTCCCAATTAGAATTACTTTGTTTACAGATGACATAATTTTGGTCAGTTAGTTATTATGTTTTGAATAATTATGAGTGCAAAGTTACTGCTTTTTTTGTGTATATCAAAATTTTAGCGTAATTTTGTGCGACTTTAGCAAAAATCATTTTTATGAAACACAAAAGTTTATGGGTTATCGGGCTGTGCTTATGGTGTAGCACAGCTCTTTTTGCGCAGAATGAGATGTATGTCCGTTGCATCGCTTTCTACAATTTGGAGAATCTGTTTGATACCATTCATGATGAGGGGAAGAATGACTATGAGTACTTGCCTGACGGGGGAATGAAATGGACTTCGCTCAAGTATACGCACAAAATCCATAATATGGGGTATGCTATCTCGCAACTCGGAACCGATGAGGATGCACGAGGTGCGGTTTGTGTCGGGGTGGCTGAGGTCGAGAATATTGGTTGCCTGCAGGATTTGTGTAATGAAACGAATAAGTACGACCGCCGCTACAAGCCTATCTTGCTCGAGGGACCGGACCGTCGTGGCGTGGATGTCGGATTTATGTACGACAGCACGGCTTTCCGTCCTATAAATATCAAAGGCTATGAGCTCCATGCACACTATGCGGATGGCGGTGAGGTAAAGAGCCGTCTTCAGTTGCTTATCTCCGGCTATTTGGTGGGCGAAGGCTCTCCCGAAAAAATCCATATTTTAGTCAATCACTGGCCCAGCCGTTATGGCGGTGAGTTGTCTTCGCGTCCGTCGCGTGATACAGCCGCTATGCTTACGCGTACTATTTGCGATAGCATCTATCACCGTGAGCCGTTGGCGAAAATCATTATCATGGGCGACTTGAACGATGATCCGTTTAATCATAGTTGTGCCGAGGTGTTGGGCGCACGCAAGACTCGTGAGGAGGTAGGCCCGCAAGGCTATTTCAATACGATGTGGCAAAAATTAGATCGAGGAATCGGTTCGTTGGCTTATAACGGCAGTTGGAACCTGTTCGACCAAATTATTATTTCGGAGCCACTGATGAATGCGAAATTGGAGTCCGGCAAATGGACCTATTGGAAGTCGCAAATTTTTAATAAGGACTTCCTGACGGTACAAGAGGGAAAAGACAAGGGCACTCCCTTACGTACGCACAAATCGGGTGTGTGGCAAGATGGCTATGGCGACCACTATCCAACCATGATTTATCTTATCAAACGCAAATAGCTGATTCATCTTTTTTTGAATCCTATTTCCAATATATTTTTCTATGAAACAAACACTAACACGAAATAGTGCGCCCATCAAGATGCGCAATTATGGTCGTATTATCCAAGATATGGTGTCGTATGCTTGCACTATCGAGGATACTGCGGAACGTGAGGCGCTGATTCTGTACATTGCTCAATGTATGCGCCAAAAGAATCTGGTTTGGAATCGAGACCAAGAGTCCGGATTGGGGCGTGTTCGTGAGGACTTGGAGCGTCTTTCTGATGGGCGTATCAATTGTGATTTTGAGGCGTTCGACAACCTTCCTCTGCTGCAACCACAGCAGCCACAACAAGCACAAAACAAAAAAAAGAAAAGATAAAAAACAATGGCAACAGAAATCGGCCCGTACAAGGTCTTTGCCGGCTCAAAGGGTACTGCCCTTGCCCAGCGTATTTGTGAGCAACTTGGTTGCGAGTTAGGTAATATCAGCATCGATCACTTTGCTGATGGTGAGTTTGCAGTCTACTTCAACGAATCGGTTCGTGGGCAGTCTGTCTATTTGGTACAATCTACTTGTCCGAGTAGTGACAATCTGATGGAGCTTTTGCTGATGATAGATGCAGCAAAGCGTGCGAGTGCGTACAAGGTTATTGCCGTCATTCCTTATTTCGGTTGGGCGCGTCAGGACCGTAAGGACAAGCCTCGTGTGTCTATTGGCGCCAAACTGGTAGCTAATATGATTCAGGGAGCAGGAGCCGATCGTGTTATTACGGTGGATTTGCATGCGGACCAGATTCAGGGCTTCTTTGATATTCCGGTCGACCACATTTATGGTTCGAATGTGTTGGCTCCGTATGTGGCAAGCCTTAATCTGAAGAAGCTCATTGTGGCATCGCCCGATGTGGGTGGCTCGAAGCGTGCTTCTACCTTTGCCAAGAAGTTACATGGCATTACTGATCGGGATGTGCCGATGGTTATTTGCTATAAGAATCGTGAGGTATTCAATCAGGTAACCGAAATCCGTGTTCTGGGCGATGTCTATGGCAAGGATGTGATTATAGTGGATGATATGGCCGATACGGCCGGTACGCTCTGTAAGGCCGCCGAAGTAATGAAAAAAGCCGGTGCTAAGAGCGTTCGCGCAGTGGTCAGCCACGGTATTATGTCCGGTCCGGCGTGTGAGCGTATCGAGAATAGTGAGTTGGAGGAGTTGGTATTTACCGATTCGTTGCCTTTCGATACAGCTCGTTGCAGTAAGGTACATATCGAGAGTCTGGCAGTGCCTATTGCACAGACCATCAAGGCTATTCAGACTCATACCAGTGTCAGTGAACTGAATATACACTAAATTTTATTCATGAAACATAGCGTTAAACAGCTTCTATGGGTGCTGTTTTCTTTTGCGGGTATCTGCGTTTTTAGCGGTTGCTCTAAGAAAACAGCGCAAGTCGTTCGCCCCTCTTTTTCGTCGGACTCTGCTTATCAATACATTGCTCGGCAGATGTCGTTTGGTCCTCGTGTCCCGAATAGTAAATCGCATACCGATTGTGCGGTTTATCTTATGCAGCAATTGCGTTCTTTTGGCGCACAGGTAGAATTGCAAAAAGGGGCGATGACGGATTATAGTGGTCGCCCGCAAGCCATTTTTAATATCATTGCGCATTTTGGTACGCAGGCCCAATCTAACCGCTCTCGCATTTTGTTGGCAGCTCATTATGATACCCGCCCATGGTGCGATGAGGAGGAACAGTATGAGAATCGTTTTCTCAATGTGCCGGGGGCAAATGATGGCGCAAGTGGAGTAGGGGTCTTGTTGGAGGTGGCTCGTCAGCTCGGTAGGGCTGTGGCTGATTCGACGCTTACTACGCCTATTGATATTATTTTCTTCGATTGTGAGGATATGGGTACTCCGCAGTTCTATACCGGCAGCGAGCGTGAGAATACGTGGTGCTTAGGCAGCCAAATGTGGGCGACGGAGTATGTCCGCAATTCGAATGCGCCTCGTTACCAATATGGTATATTGCTCGATATGGTGGGGGCGCCCGATGCGGTTTTCCCTCGTGAATTGTATTCCGAGCAGTATGCTTCGGGGTATGTGGAGCAGATTTGGCGTGCGGCTTCATCGCTTGGATATGGTAAGTATTTTGTGCAGCAGAATGCGTATCCCATAGTCGATGACCATTACTATGTCAATGTGTTGGCGGGGGTTCCGTGTGTGGATATCATCCATTATGATGCCATGAACGCAACGGGTTTTGCCTCGTGGTGGCATACGCAGCAGGATGATATGCGTAATATCAGCCGCACTACGCTGCAAGCAGTAGGCGAGACGGTCTTGTCTGTGGTTCTGTAGAATCCTTATTCGATACAATTTGTTCAACGGGATGCTAATAGTCCCCTAAAAATATTGTGCGTACGAATTCTTTTTCTTTTCGATTTCGTCGAGTTCTTTTGTGGGTATTCCTTCTGGGTATATCCACTTTTTCTGTCTATTCTGCAGAGGTTACCATCACCGAAACATTTTCCGATAAATCCGTTTATACGGGGGCGGGTAGTTATGAGTCGGGTATCTGGACTTCTACCAATGGTATTACATGGCGGTTTGATAATATGTTGGTGGGGACTATGTCATCGCATTCAGGGGTGAAGTTCTATGTCAATACAAACTTGAATAGATATTTGGGATATCTTTGGTCTTCTAAGATTCATGGATTAAAGAAAGTATCGTTTGATGCAATATTTGATAGCTATTGCCCGGAATTGAAGTTCCAATATAGTCAAGATGGTTTGGTATGGAAGGATACTTTGATAACGGGTATTGTATCTTCAAAATTCAAAACTTTTTCTATTGCTTTCTCTGAGATTGGGGACTATTATATTCGTTTCAAGGTATATTCAGGTAAGAATAAAGCTACCTTATTCCTAAGTACCATTTCCTTTTACACCACTGCTCCAACTGATACGACAGGGCAACCTATGGATATTGTAGATTGGCGCAGGGATGGCTTGACGCTGAATATGAATGGTTGCGACCCAACGCAGGGTGTTACGGCGGCTATAAATAATGGCGATGATCAGACTCTAACCGAAGGTACCTCCTATTCGTATCTCGGTCAGCCCGACCGCACCTATTCGCTCCCCTGTTCTGCCCTGCAATCGGGGCAAGACCTCTATTTACAGACCCATTATGCTACAGCCGATGGCACGCAGTATCAGTCCTCGCACTACTATCGTGTGCCGTATATCTTTACTCGAGATACCATTATTCGGACCGCTTCTTTTTTGCCCGATGATGATATCGTAGTCCGAGCAGGTACGACCACCATCTCGGCTCTCACGCAGGTGCGCAATGTGTATGTCTATCCGGGTGCCCAGCTGTGTGTCGCTGACGGCAATCGTCTGTGTTGTTGCAATCTGTATATTCGCACCACGGCCAATGCCGCAGGCGCTTTGTCGGACACTATCACGGCACGAAAGGCGTACTACACGCGTATTGTGGCCAACAATACCCACTACTTTCAGTTTGCGTTGCCCTTTGCCTCCACAACGGAGAATATTACTTCTACTGCCGGCGATGTCTTTACACTCGATCGCCATTGGCGGCTCAATGTGTATGACTCCGAGCAGCGTGCCGCACAGGGAACGGAATCCGACAATTGGGTGCGCTATACGGGTGCTACCTTATCTCCGAATGTGGGCTATGCCATATTGTCGGCTTCGCCCTACTACCGTGAGTATCTTTTCCCTATTTCGTATGCTAAAACCACACCGACTTCGGTGGCAGTTTCTGCACCGACGGGTGATGTCGGAGCGCAACATAATGGCTGGAACTATATTTGCTCTCCTTTGCCGTATGCCTATTCGGTGTCCGATACGGACCCCGCTGAGGCAGTCAAGATAACAGAACTATCCGATGACGGCAGTTATTATGTGCAGCATATCCCTACTTCTATTCAACCGGCCAAGCCATTCTATTATCAGGCTTCTGAGGCAGGGACTTTGGTCTTTGGGGAGGCGCTCTCGTTTGTGCCTTCTGTTTCGTCGGCACCGGTTCGGTCTGCAGCGGCCCATTCTGCCGTGCCTACCGAGTGGGTGGAGTTGATCTTGTCGGATAGCCTGCAACGCACGGATGCGACAAACCTGTTCATTCACCCCACACGCTTTGACAATTCGTATCAGGTGGGGTATGACCTGCAGAAATTTGTGTCCGCCTCCCGCCCGCAGGTATATGCCGTTTTGCCGTATGGGAATCTCAGTTTTGCAGCGGTGACCGACTCGATGGCGCAGCAAGGAATCGCTTTGGCTCTGCAGCTTCCCGATTCGGGCGAATACACGCTTTCTGTAAGCCCGAACGATTATATGTCAGACTTGGTGCACATCTACTTGGTTGATTCCTTGCAGAACACTATGGCCGATTCCCCACAGAACACTATGAGCGATTCCCTGCAGAACACTATGGTCGATTCTTCGCAGAATACTATTGTCGATTTATTAGACGGTCCTTATACATTCTATGCCGCACAAGAAACGGTAGGGCAACAGGCAGATGAACAAAGTACCTATGCCCATCGCTTCTCTCTCCGTTGCGTTCGCTATGCTGCCCCGACCATCCCCACGTCCATTTCATCTACTTCCTCTACTCAATCCTCTTCATCCTCTTCGTCGTCCTCCTCCTCTTCATCATCATCTTCTTCATCGTCTTCGTATTCCTCTCCGTCTACTGCAATTCCCGAACCACTCCCGAACCAACCCAAGAAAATCCTGTATAATGGGCAGTTGTATATCCTTACCAATAGTGGTTATTTCACTATCTTGGGCACTCACCTTCCCCTATCTAACCGGTAGCATAGTCTATTTACTAATATGATTTCTCGTTTCGCATCTTGTTTTGTTTGCTGCTTATTTAGCTCGGTTTTTATGTATGCGGCCATATCGGAACCGTCTAAATATCCCGTTATGCAGTACCATCCGCTTACTGTTTCCGTGCCGGCTATCGACGCTAATGGCCATACGGTGGATATTGTGGTAGAGCCGCCCTATACATCATCTGCCCCACGCCGAATCGGTGCAGGGGATAATGCTTCATTTGGTGATGGGGAGGACGGTACGAAACTGCCGGAAGTCAATAATGATCCCAATCCTACTCCTATAGGTGATGCCACGTGTCCTCTACTCTTATTTGCTTTGGCTTATTTTTTGTTCAAGTCTGTTCGTGAGGGTTCTCCTTCAGACAAACAACTTAGAGATTCGCAAACGCCGAAAGCAAAACAGGTAGTTTAGTCTTTGGGCTGAGGCTTTTGGGGGAAGGCAAGGTCGTACGCCAGTTGAATAATATGGCTGTGGGTGCGGGTGTGGATGAGGTAGGCGGGGGAGAAATCGGCAGCGGGCAGGGTGAGCGAGCGCTTGTAGTCCCATTGGTAGCGATAGGTGAGCGTTAGTGCGTGCCGGGCGTTTATCTTCCAACGCAAGCCTATCTCCGCACGTGCCGAGGTGAGATATTGGTGGTAGTGATGTCCGTCTATTTGGTTGAGATAGGCAGTAGGCTGATTGAGCGTGTTGTGCAACTCCACTTTGCTTTTCAGTTGTAGCGGCGTCCCCGCAATGGCATAATCTACTTTTGCCGCATGCCGTAGCAGCAGACTTGCTTTCGGCGCCACTCGTGGGTCGGGCGAGTCCATACGGCAGTCGATATCCAACTGTTCCATAAGGGCGAACTTCCATTGGCGGTACTTGTATTGCCCCGTAATACCCACCATGACACGGTGCTGCAGGTAGTCAGCAGGCTGCTTGTGCCACTTATCGCTCAGTATGCGCAGCATATATGCTGCGTGCAAATCCACATACTCGATAGGGCTGTAGTCTAACGATAGGCGTGTGTACAATCGCCGTAGATAGGGCGACTCGGAGGAGGCGAGTTGGTGGTCTTCGTAGGTCTTATCGTGCATTCTCGCTCGTATGTCTTGCCGAAAACCAATAGTAAAGCCGTGCGGCAACTCTTTCTGTATCGTTGCCCGCGCCCGCAGTTCCAGCACCTGCTCCGTCTCGTACGATTCGTATAGCGGCGTGCGTTCATCGTAGTCGTTCGCAGTATATGCACCGTCGCCCATAGGTGTATTGGTATTATTCCCCTCTTGTGCATACGCACCCAAACAAAAAAGGACGGCCGCCCCCGCAAGGGCAACTATCCTTTTCGTTATGCGTACTATATTCGGCAAGTGTGTATCTTTCAATGGTTATAAATAAAGCCTGCCGCACTCCCCTAAAAAAGAATGACTATACTTTGCCAAACACCCCCTCCTCTGGAGGGGCTTGGAGAGGTCGGGTGGCTCGGTTGGGTCGTTCTATGCTATCGTAATCTTCGCCGTGCAGGCGGTGATGCCCTCTTGGTTGCGTTGGTTATAGACTACGCCGTCATCTTGCAATAGATACCATGTGTCGAGCGGCAGCCCGAGTTTCACCTCGTGGTGGTAGGCAATATCGAGCCGCACCGTCTTGCCCGCCCAATCGGGGCGATAGGCATTGAGCATGTTCTCCAAGTACTTGCACGAGTTGCAGTGGCGGTTGTAATCGACATCGGAGTACTGAACAATATGCGGCACTACGCCTGTCGGCTCTTGAATAGTCGCCACCCGTGCAGGGCGTGCCATTGCCAGCACCTCGCCATCGACATGGTTCGTGAACACCTCTCGGTCGAAGATGTTCACTATCTCTCGTTTGTCGAGGCTGAGCACCGCCCATTGGCTCTTGCATTGCCCGATAGGGCGCAGCGTGCCGTCCTCTTGCTTGAGGAAGATGCGGAAATCACGGGTGGATATGCCGTGCGTGTTCTGCTCAATCCATGTCTCGAACACTATGGTCTCACCGTGGGTGGGGAAATAGGTCATCTCTACCGACAGGCGGGTCAATATCCAAGTCAGCCCTTGCGGGAACAGATATTTAATGCCAAAGCCGAGGTTGTCGGCTACTTTTCCTGCTGTCTCCAACAGCAGGTTCTCCAAGATATACAACCGCAGTCGTCGGTTGAAATCAACCTCTTGGTACTTTACCTCGTATTCGTATTGATACTTCATATTTTATCCTAGACCTCCCCAAGCCCCTCCAGAGGAGGGGGGGCAGAGAATATACTCTTTGATTTAATAGATAACAAACAGTCTAACCTGTTTGGGTGTATGTTAGTAATTAAAACTTAACTCCATCCGTCAAGCCCCTCCTATGGAGGGGGTGGGGAGGTCTTTCACTTGAGCCACTTATCCAGCCAATCGAAGAATGTGCGTTGCCAAAGTATGCCGTTCTGCGGCTGCAGCACCCAGTGGTTCTCATCGGGGAATATAAGCAACTCTGCAGGTACGCCCCGCATCTTGGCCGCGTCGAATGCCGCCATGGCTTGGTTGGCGAGTATGCGGTAGTCTTTCTCCCCGTGAATACAGAGAATAGGTGTGTCCCATTGGTCAACGAACTTATGCGGCGAGTTGGCGAAAGTGCGCTGTGCGGTGGCATTGTCTTTATCCCAATATGCACCGCCCATGTCCCAGTTGGCGAACCATTTCTCTTCCGTCTCGAGGTACTGCATCTCCATATTGAAGATACCGTCGTGTGCGATAAAGGCCTTGAAACGCTTGTTGTGGTGCCCCGCAATCCAATAGACGCTGTAGCCGCCGAACGAAGCCCCGACGCAGCCGAGGTGGTCTTTGTCCGCATTGGGCGAGTGGGCGACAAACTCATCGATGGCGGTGAAGTAGTCGCGCATGCACTGTCCGCCGTAGTCGCCGCTGATTTCCTCGTTCCACTCATTGCCGAAGCCGGGCAAGCCGCGACGGTTGGGGGCAACGATGATGTAGTCGTTGGCGGCCATCATCATAAAGTTCCAACGGAAACTCCAGAACTGACTGACGGGCGATTGCGGACCACCCTCGCAGTAGAGCAGGGTGGGGTATTTCTTGTTCGGGTCGAAATGCGGCGGATAGATAATCCATGTCAGCATCTGCTTGCCGTCGGTGGTCGTCTGCCAACGCGGCTCTACACGCCCCATCTCTATCTGGTCGTAGATGTTCTTGTTCTCGTAGGTCAGTTGGTTCAGCACGCATTGCTCTTGGTCGAGCGTGAATTGGTATATCTCATTCGCCTCACGCATCGAGTGGCGCAGGCAGATATAGGTGTTGCCGATGTTGCCGCACGGCACATAGTCGTACTGCCCATCGGGGGTGAGTTGGTGAATCTCGCCCGTTGGAACGGTGCAGGCGTAGATACGCTCTGTGGCGTGCCAAACGGCATTGAATATGATCGTGCTGTCGTTGAGCCAATAGTACGAATCCACATTCGTGTCCAGCCCTTTGCTAAGGAAAGTCTTCTCGCCCGTCATGGTGTTGGCGACAAACAGACGGTTCTCATCGCTCTCGTACCCGTCCCGCTCCATACTGAGCCATGCAATATACTGTCCGTCAGGCGAATAGGCTGGGTTGGTGTCGTAGCCTTTGTTCTCCTCTGTCAGGTCGGTCTCGGTCTTGGTGAGCAGGTCGTAGAGGTAAATATCCGAGTTGGTCGATATGGCGTAGTCTAGTCCGGTTTTCTTGCGGCAGGTGTAGGCAATCGTGTTCCCGTCGGGACTCCATGCCCATTGCTCCACGCCGCCCCATGGCTTCATCGGGCTTTCGTAGGCAGTGCCTTCCAGCAGGTTGGTAACATCCTTCACCTCCAACTGCTTGTTGGTCAGGTTCTCTTCGTCTAATGTGCAGAGGAAAGGTTGCGGGGCAGACTCTGTCCACTCGTCCCAGTGCTTGTACATCAGGTCGGTTACCACGCGCCCCGTGGCTTTGTCGAGGTCGGGATAGTGGTCTTGGGTGCTTTCCACGGTCTTCACTTGTGCCACGAGTAGAATCTTGGTGTCGTCGGGCGAGAGCAGGAAACCCTCGATGTCTTTGTCGAAACCGGTCAGCAGAATGTCGTCGCTAAACTGCCCTTGCGGCTTGACATGGAAATAGAGTTTCCCCCCGCGCAGATAGGCGAGATGTCCTTGGCGTGTCCATGCAGGGTCGGAGCCGACGAACTCCTCGAGCGTCTCGAGTTGCCCGTTCGTGAGTTTGCAGATGCGAATCCACGAGGTGGAACGGTTCTCGGCGACGCTGTAGTACGACACGGTGTAGGCGATGCGGCTGTGCCGGCTATCGACAGCCACGCTGTTGATACGCCCCATAGCCCATAGTGCTTCAGGGGTCAGTCGTCCGCCGGTGATGGTGATTTGCGGCTTGTGTATAGGTTCTTTCTCGGTGGTGGTTTCTTTGGCACATCCTGCCGTCAGTAAGGCGATTGCTGCCATAGTCCAAATTTTTAGTTTCATATCTTCTTATTTGCTTTCGCGTATGTTTGCTTGGCGCGTATTGTGCGTAACGTTGGGGTTCTGTTGGGAGTAGTCTTGATAGTTCTCGTAGAATTTGTGCTACTCAAAATCGACCTGCAAAGGTACAACTTTTTCCCGATATAGGCAAATCGTTAAATGGTGTTTTTGGGGCGTGGCCATCTTTGTCTGCTCGCGTTTTTGCACACCCTATTTGACTATTTACAAAAATGCAAAGCAGCTCTTAATTAGCCGTCAATCTCGGCCGAGTCTCCATACCACTCCATGGCACTCCTTGTTTCTGCGCTGATTTTGAACGGATTACAGATACCATTTTCCTCTATTTACTGAGTGGATTGAGGTTGTTTATTTACAAACTATTTGTGTGAATGGAGAATTTGTTGTATTTTTGCAGCCACTTGTGAGCCATAAGGCGAATGCACGGCCCATTATTCCTAACAAGTACAAACATAAAAAATTGCGTATGTAAGACCAAGTGCCGGAAGGCGGCACAATGACATAAACAGCATTGGCTATTATTTCGCGTTCAAAGAAAAAGTCCGGAAAACAATTTCTTATCGGAAATAGTCCAAGTTCACGGTAGTTCGTATGGACTGCCTACAAATCTACAAGCATGCTTCACACCGATAGTGTGAATTCTTGTAGATTTGGCGGGTTTTCATTCCGGACTTCCCGTGAACGCGAAAAGAATTCGCACTATTTTTTGCCTATTTCCCCTGTTTCGAGATTGATAGCATTGCCTAATTCTATCAATCAATGGTTCGAAATCATTCTATCGTTATTTTTTTCGCACTGTGGCTTCTGTGTTTGCCTATTTGGAGTGTGAATGTGGTGTTCCGCTACGATGACCTTACGCTTAATCCCAACAAAACCGACCAACAGGTGGTCGCCCTTTTCAGTGAGATGGATGTGCCGCTTTCTATTGCCGTCATTCCGTGCGATAGCAATGAACAATGTATTTATCCTACTGATTCTGTGTTGCTTACTCGTTTGCTAAGTGCGAATTTTGAGATTGCACTCCATGGTTTGACGCACCAAAATATCCGAAATGGCGGAGAATTTGGTGCATTAGACCAAGCGGAAACCTGTCGGCGTATTCATAAGGGGAAACAGATTTTAGAATCGGTCATGGGTAAGCCCATTCGTACTTTTATTCCTCCGTTTAATGCCATCAATGCGTATGTTCCTTCGGCATTGCTTCGGGATTCTATACAAATCCTGTCTGCACATCTATTCAATCACGAACGGGGGAACATTCAGTATTTTCCGGAGACTTTGGGACTGCTGATGAAGCAAAAGGGGATTTGGAAAGCTGCTAAAACAACGATTTCCCGTTGCCATGAAAAGGATGCGGTATGTGTCGTGATGTTCCATGCATACGACCTAAGCACGGAGCGGGATTGGCAGCAGTTGCGAGAATTGTTGGCGTATTGCAAATCCTCGCAGGAGGTCAATTTATATACATTTTCTTCTTTGTCTGCCGGTGGTATCTCTTCTAATTATCGGTGCTATCGTGCCAATCAGTTAGAAAGCGGATTGCAAAAATGGTTGCTCCCGCGTGGTGTGCTGCACACGACATTCCGTTGTGTGGCAGTGCATGTGCTGAATGCCCTGCTTTATGCGCTTGTGGCGATTGTGTGCGGTGTTTTTTGCAGTAGAAAACTTTCCATTCGGAAGCAGAAAACGGATGCGCAGCCCAATGAAGCCCCATTCGACTCAAAACAGTGCCTGATAGTTTGGATAGGTTTTGGCGTGATAGGTATGGGTAGTTTCTTGTTGTCGTGGTATCACATCCTCGGTCCCCTCAAATTGTGGGGGCTCGTTCTTGGTGTGAATGGCTTCGGCTGCCTATTGTGTCTGCTACATAATTTGTTATACTCCAAGTCAGCTTGACCTAAAACGCAAAAATGCACAAAAAGTTGCACGTATCTATTATTTTTTAGTTGATAGATGTAGCTTTTGTGTATATGTGCTATACAAAACAGGTTCGGCTCTTATCGCATTTGCAATAGTTAGATGTTCTATTTTTACGTACCTTTGCCACCGATGAAGGAGGCAGAAGGATGGCTTGTTCGTATAGTCGAGTTGGCTTAATGCTTCGGTTATGCTTCGGTTATGTTTCGGTTATGCTTCGGTAATGGTTCAAGATGAACCGCATAAGGTCAGGGAAAAATAGGGACACAAAGTGCAGAAGGAAATGTTCTATTTTGGATAGGGGATTAGAGTTCTGTGAGGGTGGGGCGGAGGGCGGTGTCGTGGGAGGGCGGAGGCGTGGGAGGCGAAGAGGGTGCGGCAGGTGGGGAGCAGGGTGCGGCAGGTGGGGAGCAGGCTCTGCTCGTGCAGCCATTGCAGCGATTGCATATGCTCCTTGCAGTTAGTGCTCCTTGCGGTTAGCGGCAATCCCCGAGGGCACTATCTCCTCCCACGAGCAGCGTGCATAACCCGCATCGGCGGTGAGAAGAACAAACTCGCCCGCGGTGTTCTGTACGCGCACTGCATAGTATCCTTTATCCGATTTTGTGAAGAATGGTCAGTCCGTCACGCAAGGGGACAATCACTTGTTCCCACCGAGAGTCGGCTGCCACTTGGTCGTTGAAAGCTCGAAGCCCGAGCGTCTGTTTGTCCTTGTCGTAGGCGGGGTCGGTGATGTGTCCGTCCCACAAGGTGTTGTCGGCCAACACCCAACCGCCCATCGGTACAAGCGGATAGACTGCTTCTATGTAGCGGCAGTATTCCCGTTTGTCGGCATCTATAAATACCAAATCGAAAGAGTTCGGAGGCAGAGTGCCTACGATTTCCGTTGCGTCCCCAATACGCAGTTCTATTTTGTGGCTGAGAGGCGAAAGCGATAGGTTGTGGCGAATGGTGTCTTCCAATTCATCGTTATGCTCGATGGTCAGCAGCGTTCCGTTTTCGCTCAGTCCCTCTGCCAAGCAGAGTGCCGAGTACCCCGTGAAGGTGCCTAACTCCAAGATGCGGCGGGGGCGTATCATTTGGCTGAGCATAGAAAGTACCCGACCTTGCACTTGCCCCGAAAGCATGTGTGGATTGAGCACATTCAAATGGGTGTCGTGTGTGATAAAACGCAGCGCCTCATTTTCCGGCGTCGTATGCTGTTCGATGTAGTCGTTAAGTGTCATATTGTAATGCTCGATTGCTAAATTTTACGCAAAAGTACACTTTTACTTGCATATCTCCAAGAAAAGCGGTAATTTTGCAACCGAAAAGGCAGATAGTGTTGCGTTTTTCTGCCTATTAGGGCGGTACGCACGGGCGCATTGCAGCTTGCAACGCCTTGGCCGCAAAATGGTAAATACTAACAAGAAATTCAATACAAAAATGGAAAAAATTGACGAATTGGACCGTAAGATTCTCGCTATCATTACCCGCAATGCTCGTATTCCCTTCAAGGAGGTGGCCGATATGTGTGGCGTGAGCCGTGCGGCAATCCACCAACGTGTGCAGAAAATGTTCGATAATGGCGTCATCATCGGCTCCGGTTATCAGGTGAATCCTAAGATGTTAGGCTATCAGCTTTGCGTATATGTGGGTATTATTCTGACTAAGGCCTCGATGTACAAGGACGTAAGCGCAGCCTTGGAGAATATTCCGGAGGTGGTTGAGTCGCAATTTACGCTGGGGTCGTATTCGATGCTCATCAAGCTGTATGCAAAAGATGACCAACACCTGATGGAGCTTTTGAATGCAAAGATTCAGGAGATTCCGGGTGTAGCCAACACCGAGACGCTGACGGCGCTTGACCAACGCATTAACCGCGGTCTGCCCATTGAGCAAATTAAGAACAAAAAGTAATTAAATAGATAACATCTCTCGTTAGAGCAAACATAATTTCACTTTCGAATGCGTTTTCTCCGAACCAAGCAAGCAGGTAGAGCCAAGATAACCGTTCGATAGACATTCATTAATAAACAAATCAAGTATGGAAAGAGTAATCAGTGGTATTCGTCCGACCGGTAATCTCCATTTGGGGAACTATTTCGGTGCAGTAAAGAGTTTCGTGCAAATGCAGCACGACTACGATTGTATGTTCTTTATTGCGGATTGGCACTCGCTGACTACTCACCCGACCCCTGAGAATATCCGTAATTCGGTAAAGACCATTCTCTCTGAGTATCTGGCGTGCGGTATTGACCCCGAGAAAGCGCCGCTCTATGCGCAGAGCGATGTGAAGCAAGTGCTGGAGCTGTATCTGTACTTCAATATGAACACCTATCTCGGTGAGTTAGAGCGCGTGACGAGTTTCAAGGAGAAAGTGCGTCAAAACCCGAACAATGTCAATGCGGGGCTGCTCACCTATCCGACCCTTATGGCGGCAGACATCTTGATGCACCGTGCGGACAAGGTGCCGGTGGGCAAAGACCAAGAGCAGAATATGGAGATGGCACGCCTCTGCGCTCGCCGCTTCAATCGTATCTATGGGGTGGAGTACTTCAAGGAGCCGGAGTCGTTCTTCTTCAACCAAAAGGCGGTTAAGGTGCCGGGGCTGAACGGAACGGGCAAGATGGGCAAGTCGGAAGGCAATGCGCTCTACCTCTGCGACGATGAGAAGACCATCAAGTCGAAAGTGATGAAGGCTGTTACCGATGCAGGGCCGACGCAACTCAACCAAGAGAAGCCCGAGGTGATACAGAACCTTTTCACACTCATGGAGTTGGTGTCGGATAAGCAGACCTACGACTACTTCAACGACCAATACAACAACATGACCATCCGCTATGGGGATATGAAGAAACAGCTGGCAGCGGATATTAACGCTTTCTGCGCGCCTATACGGGAGAAGATATTGGCATATCGGAACGACGATGCCTATCTCGACAAGGTGCTGCGTGACGGTGCAGAGCGTGCGCGTGCGCGTGCCGAGCAGACTATCGAAGAAGTTCGTGAAATTATCGGTTTCAGAAAGATATAACCTCCCCTAACCCCTCCAAGGGAGGGGCAAAGTGTAATTGACAATAATAATGCGTTCTCGTCTTTTCATAGTAGTTCTAATCCTCTCGATATGCACAGGCGTATCGGTGCAGGCGGATGACTATGTCGATGATGTGTACTACTGGGGCGACCCATACACAGCGTCGGACGACTATGCGACAGACAACCAAACGAATACTGAACAGGAGTACGAGGAAGAGGAAACGACTGACACGCCCGAACTTCTGCTCTATACCTACCAAACCGACGCTTACAACCCCGGCGAATTTACTCACGCCGAGATTACTTTCGTTGAGGATAGTACGCTAAACCAAACCACCCAAGTGCGTGCCATTATACATCGCTACTAATGAAACGACCGTTTGCCATAGTGCCTATGTTGCTACTCGCCATTGCGGGCAGCCTCTTTGCGCAAGATACGCAACGCCTCAGCGAGCAGTCGCTGACGGGTACGGCACGCTATGTGGGCATGGGCGGTGCGATGACGGCAGTCGGCGGCGACCCTTCGGCGGTGAAAGACAATCCCGCTGGCTTGGGCGTCTATCGGCGCATGGAGATTATGCTATCGTTCGACGGGCAGTACGACTGCACGCGACAGGTGGGTACTGATAGTTGGTACACTAAGCCCTACATCAACGTTCCGCAGTTCTCGTGGGTGTTCTCGGTGGGCGACTCGAATCGCCCGAGCGGCGTGATACTGAACAACTTTATGTTCTCCTATCAACGTCTGCATACCTACAAACGCACGATGACAGCAACCGCTGCGGCACAAACCGCATCGCTCACGGATGTGATTGCTCGAAAGACCGACGGGCTTGCCGCCTCGGCTTTGCAACCTGATTATCGGTGGGAGGACGGCAATATCGGATGGCTCAGTCTCTTGGGCTATGATACCTATCTGATTAACCCAAAGGAGGAAGGTAGCTCTGAATGGAACTCGTGTCTGGCGCAGGGCGAAACGGTGAATAATCAACTCATTCTCAACGAGTCGGGCTATGTCAATCAGTACGCACTCGATTGGGCAATGAATATCTCGAACAAGTGGTTCGTCGGCGCAGGCGTGCATCTGCAGTCGTTGCAGTTCAATCGCACCTACTCCTACCGAGAGTCCTTCAGCCAAGGCGGGCGCATGGTGAATAACGGAGAGGTGATATTCAACGGGTTAGGAGCAAATGCCACTATCGGCGTGCTGCTCCATCCGATACGGGATTTGCGTATCGGCGCATCGTTCCAAACGCCGAGTATCACAAGTGTAGCGGTGAGCAACTCGGGTTCGATTGGCAGTGTGGTTGGGGACTCTGCCTATAGCAGTTCCACGCCATCGAACGCCACATCGGGGGTGCGGTTCTATCTCCCCTTGCGTAGCAGTGTGGGGTTGGCATGGCAGTGGGGACACTATGGGCTTATTTCCGCCCAGTACGACTATTCGCATTGTAGCGACAGGGACGATGTGCATGCGCTGAGGCTGGGTGTAGAGGTAGTGCCGATAAGCGGTCTGTATCTCAATGCGGGCTATGTCTATGAATCCACTTTCAAGAAATCCGCTCCGTTGGCAATAGGATATAACTCGGTGCGCACGGATACCGACTCGCAGAACATCCTGCGCACGCAGTATATCAGCGTTGGCATAGGGTATCGAGGGCGTTCGATGATAGCCCAACTTGCCTACCAATTCGCCATGCAGCGCATGGATTGGTATGCGCACGAATATGCCACCGCCTACGATATGCAGACCAACACACATCGCGTTGTGCTGACCATAGGATGGCACAATCGATAATTATGAATTAGGAATTAGGAATTAAGAATTAAGAATTATATACAAAGCGGGGTCAAACCTCTAACAACGAAATGATATAACATCTATTGACTACATACACGGTGCCGTATAGTACAGAGACCGGAAAACTCAACAAATACAACTTACCGGGGTAAATGCCTAACTGATGGCGTGCCGACACAAGCCTGCGATGACACTATAGCAATATAGCCGAGCGGCTGTGGAGTCGGATTACAAAGGGAATGGTACACCTCAAATCCTATTCTTAGGAGTTTTCTCGAGCAAGGATACTATACGGCACTTTTTGTGTCCTTATCTCTCCTTGCAGTCAATCCTTTTTATTACGTATATCGGGATATTTAGAGACATCTACCGACTCGGGGTAGTGCTCAACGAACCACACGAGGAACGCCGTGTAGTCTATCTTGTCTTGCAGCAGTCGCTCGCAGCGCACCGCCCATTCGTGTTTGAGTTCTGCGGTGCCGAGCGCAAGCAGCGACTCTATCTTTTGGAACATCGCTTCGGACTGCTCGGGGCGGAAACCGTAGGTCAGGTGATAGCGGTGTTCCTCTTCTTCCAAGTAGTGTATGCGTCCGACAAAAGTGTTGCAGCGGATGGCAGGCGTACCCAATACCGCCGCCTCGGAGGTCATGGTCTGACTGTCGCCGACAAACATTGTGGCGTAGTACATCAGCGAGTGCGCTTTCTCGGGCGACACTTTCAGTTGATACGGCAGGAACTCCTCATCGATGTTCCGCTCGGTGGTGATAAAGACCCGCCCGTGTTGCCGCAGATAGTCCACCAAGCGGCGTTTGTTTTCTATGGTCAAGCCCACGACGCCCACATCGTGGTGCGCCTTAAAGGCATTGAACCGCAGCACGAAATACGGCTCTACCGCTGTCACCGTGCCGTCTTGCAGCGTGTAGTGAATGCCTGCCTCGTCCAACTCTTTCGGGTCGGGGGTAAAACGGTTCGGGTGCAGGTACGCCAACTCGTGATAGGCAGGGTAATAGAGCGTTTTCTTCGACTTGCGGGGCGTGCCTTCGGGCGAGAGAATGACATCGGCGAAGGGGTGTGCATACTTGGCAAATAGCGGCTCTACGGCGTCGTCATCGTCGTCCAAGATGATACTCTTCATCGCACACAGCCTGCTCACATGCGCCAAGGTGATAGAAGATCCGATACCTATTTGGATATGCTCCCGGCGCGCGATATGCAGCACCTCCCAATTGTAGCGCAGTTGCTCAATGGCTTTTCCCGCCAAGCGGTCGGACTTCTTGCCTAAGAAGATATACGGAATATGGTATAAATCAAGTAGTTGCCGTGCTGCAGGGATGTCCTTGACGGTTACTATCACTTTGTGTCCCCGCCCCATCATCTCGCAGTAGAAGTTCCGCAACAAATGCACATGCGCCGGATGCGCAATATCTATCAATATATTCATTGTCTTTTATGATTCTATCGGTATGTCTTTTATCTTGCGGGCGGGGTTGCCTGCGACTATGGTGTAAGGAGGCACATCTTTGGTAACGACCGAGCCGGCACCCACTACACTGCCTTTGCCTATCGTTATGCCGTTTAGGATAATCGCACCTGCGCCTATCCAACAATCATCTTCTATTATTACCCCCCCCTACGAACGGGTATGTATTTACGAATAGCAGAGGCGTTCGCATGGCTTATCAGCGTTAGTATCACACACGGGGCAATCGACACACGGTTGCCGATAGTGAGCGTGCCACGCTGTTCGGTGAAGTTCTGCGTAATGGTCAGGTTGCCTGCGATATAGACCT
This sequence comes from Dialister sp. CAG:486, assembly GCA_963635385.1. Classification (GTDB taxonomy): domain Bacteria; phylum Bacteroidota; class Bacteroidia; order Bacteroidales; family Paludibacteraceae; genus Colicola. The sequence goes on from CAVHGD010000023.1 coordinate 26,069, forward strand.
GTTCGCCTATGGTGTACCCCAACTGCCGCATAGCCCATATCCGTATGGGGTTATAGGGGAAATGCACTCCCACTTTGTATAGGAGCGCATTTTTAATTCGTATTGCCCAAAGTCTTGCTGTCATTTCTTTTTCAGTATTTTGACACCGAGGGTGCCGAGGCGGTAGAGAAGAGGGTGGCAGACACAAAGGTAGCGTCCGTGTTCTACTTCTTTGCCGCCGAAGCGTGCCTTGAAATCCCGTACGCCATACGC
>CAVHGD010000024.1:0-26195 GCA_963635385.1 Dialister sp. CAG:486
TCGCTGTAACCAGTTTGGAAGACGCTATGCCGTTCTTCGAGTTCTTAACCGGTGAAAAATGCTACTCCATCGAAGAGGTTGCCGACCAGAAAGTACGCACAGCGTTCTTCAAAGTCGGGCAAACCAAAATCGAACTCTTGGAGCCAACCTGCCCCGAATCGACTATCGCAAAGTTCATCGAAAAGAATGGTGGACGTGGTGGCGTACACCATGTCGCATTCAATGTGGAGAATGTCGAAGAGGCACTCAAAGAGGCTGAAACGGCAGGGCTGCAACTCATCGACAAAGCACCTCGCAAAGGCGCAGAGAACTTGATGATTGCTTTCTTGCACCCGAAGAGCACCAAAGGCGTACTGACCGAACTCTGCCAGCAACCCAAGTAGGCAATTAAAAATTAATAGTTAACAATTAACATACCTCGCATGTCTTTGTGACGTCGATGGAAATTATACCATCCATAGCGCCCCTATAAAAACGAGGCATATTTATAATTAGTAGAACTATGAACACAAATAATTTGCAAAAACTGATTGACAACCGCGCAAAGGCACAAGCCGGCGGCGGGGAAGCAGCAGTAGAAAAACACCACGCCAAGGGCAGTTACACCGCTCGTGAGCGTATCAATATGCTCCTCGACGAGGGTTCGTTTGAGGAAGTGAATATGTTCCTTACCCATCGTTGCCACGACTTCGGTATGGAGAAAAAGGTATTCCTCGGAGACGGTGTGGCAGTCGGTTCGGGTACTATCGACGGACGACTCGTATTCGTCTTTGCGCAAGATGCTACCGTTATCGGTGGCTCGTTGAGCGAGACGATGGCACAGAAGATTTGCAATGTGATGGACCAGGCCATGAAACTCGGCGCACCTATCATCGGATTAAACGACTCGGGCGGTGCGCGTATCCAAGAGGGCGCTTGTGCATTGGCCGGCTACGCTGAGATATTCGAGCGCAACATCCTTGCCAGCGGGGTGGTTCCGCAAATCAGCGTGATCTTTGGCCCCTGCGCCGGTGGTGCTGTGTATAGCCCTGCACTGACCGACTTCATTATGATGACCGAGCAGAACTCGTACATGTTCATCACCGGTCCGAAAGTGGTTAAGTCGGTCACGGGCGAGGATGTCAGCGTGGAAGACCTCGGCGGTGCAAAAGTACACGCCACCAAGTCGGGCGTTACCCATTTTGTAGCTGCCACCGAAGAGGAGGCACTGCAAGAAGTACGCCGTTTGATCAGTTTCATTCCGCAGAACAACATGGAGGAGGCTCCTGTGCTGAAATGCACCGACGACCCGTTGCGTGTGGAAGAAGCACTGAACGACATCGTGCCTGATGACCCGAACAAGCCGTACAATATGAAGGATATCATCAACCTGATTGTGGACAACGGTGATTTTATGGAAGTGCAGAAGGACTACGCCAAGAATATCATCTGCGGTTTCGCCCGCTTCAACGGACGCTCGACCGGTATCATTGCTAACCAACCGAGTTGGCTTGCCGGTGTGTTGGACTGCGACGCCAGCCGCAAGGCAGCCCGCTTTGTGCGCTTCTGCGATGCTTTCAACATCCAGATACTGACGCTCGTGGATGTGCCGGGATTCCTCTGCGGCACAGGACAAGAGTATGCAGGTATCATCGACCACGGAGCTAAACTGATGTTCGCTTACGGCGAGGCGACCGTGCCTAAGGTTACCGTCACGATTCGCAAGTCCTACGGCGGAAGTCATATCGTCATGAGCTGCAAACAATTGCGTGGCGATGCTTGCTATGCATGGCCGAATGCCGAGATTGCCGTAATGGGTGCAAGCGGTGCCGTAGGCGTGCTGCAAGCGAAGGCTATCAAGGCCATCGAAGACCCCGAGGAAAAGAAAAAGTTCATCGCCGAGAAGGAGGCAGAGTATCGCGACCTGTTCGCCAGCCCCTATCAGGCAGCCTACCGCGGCTATATTGACGACATTATCGAGCCTCGCAACACCCGTAAGCGCATTATCCATGCCTTCGAGAACCTGCAAACGAAGCGCTTGACCAACCCGTTGAAGAAACACTCTAATATACCTTTGTAATATGATACTATTAGAAGTTGCCACGGAGGTGACGGGTATCACCCCGTTTATATGGATGGTTACGGGTATCGGCTTCCTGCTCGTGCTGGTGCTGCTCTTTGTCTTTGTCTATATCATGAAACTGATGGGGTGGATAATGCAGCCCCGCGTAAAGGCAAAAAAGCAAGAGACGGACACCCACTCGCAAACCGTTGCCCACACGCAAGCGGAGGACACCGAACATATCACACTCACTGCGGATAGTACGGCAGCCATTGCGCTTGCTCTCCACCTTTATTATAATGGCGTGCACGACGAGGAATGCACCAAAACGATTGTTCAACCCCACCGTACGCAATGGAACAATAAGATGTACGGTATGAATAATTTACACAGATGAACGCAAAATCATTCAGTTTTACGATTGACGGGCGCAAGTACGAAACGACTGTCAATGAGATAGATAACAATGTAGCCGAAGTAACGGTGAACGGAACGGTGTTCCATGTCGAGATAGACGCTCAAAAGAACGCCACCGCTATCAAACCCGCTGCAGGGCGCACCACAACCGCCGCTCCCCGTGCCGCACAACCCGCAGGCACGGCGGTAGTAAAGAGTCCGCTGCCGGGAAGTATTGTCAAAGTGGTTGCCGCTGCCGGACAGACCGTCAAGAAAGGCGACCTGCTGCTCACTATGGAATCCATGAAAATGGAAAACCAAGTATGCAGCGAGTACGACGGAACAATTAAAAGCGTACTCGTTCAGCCCGGGCAGAATGTGATGCAGGACGACAAACTCGTTGAAATTGAGACCGTTGCCGTGGCAGCCGCTCCAGCTCAACCGGTTGCTGCACCTGCTCCCAAACCCGCTCCTGCTACAGAGGCGCCAAAGCCTGCTGCACCTAAAGCAGAAGCCCCCGCAGGCGGCAAGAAGATTGTCTCTCCGCTCCCCGGCTCGATTATCAAAGTAATGGTGAGCGAAGGGCAGTCGGTAAAGAAAGGCGATACGCTGCTCACATTGGAATCCATGAAAATGGAGAATGCCGTGCAGGCAGATTGCGATGGCGTAGTGAGCAAGATTGCCGTCGTTGCAGGGCAGAATGTAATGCAGGACGACCTGCTTGTTGTACTTGGCTAATGGAGTTACAACTATGTGGACGGATATTTTGAATTTCTTCCAGACCATGGGGTTCATGAATGCGGATTGGCGTCAAATAGTGATGCTGTTCGTGTCCTTCCTCCTGCTCTATCTGGCCATCAAAAAGCAGTATGAGCCGCTGTTGCTCCTGCCTATCGCATTCGGTATGTTGCTGACCAACCTGCCCAATGCGAATATGTACCACCCCGAGTTGTGGGCGGCCTTTCTCGACGAGACAAGCCCCGCTTACCATAGTTACGGGGCTATCCTGAAAGACGCAGGACTGCTCGATGTGCTCTACATCGGTGTCAAAGCGGGTGTTTATCCGTGCTTGATATTCATTGGTGTAGGCGCCATGACGGACTTCGGGCCACTGATTGCCAACCCGAAGTCGTTGATGTTGGGTGCAGCCGCACAGTTGGGCATCTTTGCCACGTTCCTTTGCGCCAATGCGCTGGGCTTTACGCCTGCGGAAGCCGGTTCTATCGGTATCATCGGTGGTGCGGACGGTCCTACGAGTATCTTCTTGACCTCGAAGTTAGCTCCCCATTTGCTGGGGCCTATTGCGATTGCAGCCTATTCGTATATGGCGCTTGTGCCTGTTATTCAGCCGCCTATCATGCGTGCGTTGACGACCAAGAAAGAGCGTGCTATCAAGATGAAGCAACTCCGTTCGGTCAGCAAGACCGAGAAGATTGTATTCCCTATCGTTATCACGGCTATCGTGTCGCTCATCCTGCCGGATGCAGCCCCGCTGATTGGCTGCTTGATGCTCGGTAACTTGATGAAGGAGTGCGGTGTGGTAGACCGCTTGAGCAAGACGGCACAGAACGAGCTGATGAACATCGTGGTTATCTTCCTCGGCTTGTCGGTCGGTGCCACCGCTACGGGGGCTACTTTCTTGAATGTCAAGACATTGCTTATCCTTGCCATGGGTATCGTAGCGTTCAGCATCGCTACCGCAGGTGGTGTGCTGTTCGCCAAACTGATGAACCTGTTCTCGAAGGATAAGATTAACCCGTTGATTGGTTCTGCAGGTGTATCGGCTGTGCCGATGGCTGCTCGTGTGAGCCAGCTGGAGGGACAGAAAGCCGACCCGAGCAACTTCCTGCTCATGCACGCCATGGGTCCGAATGTAGCAGGCGTGATCGGTTCTGCCGTTGCAGCCGGTATTCTACTGAGCATGCTCGGATAAGTAAGTAAAATTCTTAATAGAGCGTTGTCGAAATGGGCAACGCTCTATTATTTTATCTATCCGACTGCGGCAGTATAAGAATTTGTTAATTCACACACCTCACAAAAACCTATCAAGAACAAGGTAAAACCAAGGATAAACCAAGGAAGCCCACCCTACAGGTTAATTATTAATTTTAATTACTAATTATCCTGTTTTATTCTCTTTGAATAGGGTCAAAGGATATGCATGTTAATTGTTAATTCTTAATTGTTAATTGAAAAGATGGATACGCAAACTGCCATACACCTACTCGAACAAAAGTCGGTAAAGCCTACCGTCAATCGTATTTTGGTCTATCAGACACTTGTGCGGTTGGCCCGGCCTGTGAGCTTACGAGACATGGAGCGGGAGATGCTTAATTTAGACAAATCGAGCATATTCCGAGTGCTGACGCTCTTTGCCGACAAGGATGTGGTGCATGCGTTTGAAGACGGGCGGGGCATCCTGCACTACGAGCTCTGCCACCACCACGAGGGCGAGTGCCACCATACAGAGGGGCATCTCCATTTCTATTGCGAGACCTGCCAACAATCGTTCTGCCTCGAGGACACGCCCATTCCGCCCATTCACCTTCCCGAAGGATTTCAACCTCATTCCTTCTCTTTTGTCATTAAAGGAGAGTGTCCCCATTGTGCTCGCAAGCACAGCTAACTTAGCCGAAAAATAGGATGCGATGTACTTCTAATTTGCGCATACAGAGAAAAAGCAGTACCTTTGTGTGCAGAATACAATTAGAAGTCCTCTATCATGAAAATTTCCAGAAGAATAGACTCCCTCAGCGAGTCGCAAAGTCTGCAAATGGCAGCACGTTGTCAGCAACTACGAGCCGAAGGAGTCGATGTAATCGGTCTGTCCTTGGGCGAGCCGGATTTTGCTGCCCCCGAGCACGTGAAACAAGCTGCCAAAGCGGCTGTGGATGCCGATTTTTCCCACTATGGTCCCGTTCCCGGATTTCCGAGTCTGCGTGAGGCGATTGCCGCTACGCTGAATCGTGAATTGGGCGCACACAACCCCACTCCCTATACCGCCAACGAGATAATTGTATCGGTAGGCGCCAAGCAATGTATCTGCAATGCGATACAAACCCTACTCGACCCCGAAGACGAGGTGGTCATTCCCACGCCTTGTTGGGTGAGCTACTCGGAGATGGTCAAACTGTCGGAAGCCAAAAGCGTCTTTGTTCAGACCACGATGGAGAATCATTTCTGCCTGACGGGCGCCCAATTGGAGGCTGCCATCACGGACAAGACCCGTCTGCTCATTCTCTGCTCGCCCAACAACCCGACGGGCAGCGTCTATACGCACGAGATGTTGGTGGATATCGTGAATGTGCTCAAACGCCACCCGCATGTCAGCGTCATTTCCGATGAGATTTACGAGCATATTCTGTATACCGGCCACCACGAGAGCATGGGGCAATTTGCCGAGATACAAGACCGCGTCATCATTGTCAATGGCGTCAGCAAGGCCTACGCTATGACCGGCTATCGTATCGGATGGCTCGCATGCCACGACAAAACATTCATCGCCGCCTGCAAGCGTCTGCAAGGGCAGATGATTACCTGCGCCACCACTGTGGCACAAAAGGCTGCGGAAGCCGCCTACACCGGCTCGCAAGAATGCGTAGAGACCATGCGCCAAGCCTTTGAGAAACGCCGCAACTTAATTCTGTCGTTGGCGCAAGCGATCAAAGGTTGGAAAATCGTTGAGCCGCAGGGCGCTTTCTACTTATTCCCCGATGTATCGTACTATTTTGGAACGCACACTCCGCAAGGCGAAAAGATAGAGACCGCGGACCAAGTGGTCGAATACCTGCTCAACGAAGCGCATGTAGCTTGCGTCTCGGGCTCGGCCTTTGGCGAAGACCACTGCATACGACTGTCGTACGCCACAAGTGAGGAAAACATCACCGAAGCCATGCGGCGCATCAAGACGGCTCTCGAAAAACTACAAAAATGACCGTACAAGAAGTTTTCGAACTGCGGAGAGCGGGGCGGATAGAGGAAGCCTATCAGGCTATTCTCCCCATGTACAAGATTCATCACGGCAAATACACCACCCTTGCGATGTTTTGGTGTGCGGCAGATAGGATGAACCAATTGCTCGAATCGGTTTCCGAAAACGACGAAGAGTCCAGCAACGCCTACAACGAGGCGGAGCGAATCTATTGCAGTCTGCAAATACTATATCCCAAGATGCACGATGAAGAGGGCTATGGGAAATATAAGATGGACTGCCTGCAAAAAGAATTAGACAAGGCGAAAAGCATACTGGATGGTACCTACACGCCTGATTCGGACAATACAGAGGGAGAATAAACCGATGGTCAGTGAACGCCAAGAAAAGGTAGAGCAGTTCTTACAATCGCACCACATCGAATACACGTGCTATAACCACCCCGAAGGCAAAACCATCGAGGAGGCGAGGCGTTGGTGGCACGACGACGGCAGTGCGCACTGCAAGAATATATTTATGCGCAACCACAAGGGCAATCAGCACTACCTGATTTGCTTTGATTGCGATCACAATTTAGACATCCACGACTTGGAGCAACGGCTCAAAGAGGCTCTGCTCCAAGCCGGCAAAACTGTCCCCGGTAAATTGTCGTTTGCCTCACCGGAACGGATGATGAAGTATCTCGGATTGGAGCCCGGAAGCGTCAGCCCGTTCGGACTGATAAACGACACCGAGCACCATGTCATCCTATTCTTGGACAAGAATCTGCAGACGGCCGAAACACTGAGTTTTCACCCCAACGATTGCCGCGGTACGATTGTCATCAGCCAATCGGAATTTCAGCGTTACCTGAGCATTGTCGGCAACCGATGGGAATGGACTGCATTGTACGAATAATATGCGCGGTATCACGCTCCGGACTATGCCCGACTGCACGCATGCTTAACAATATGCTCGACTTCACGCTTAGAACTATACCCGATTGCACACTCGCTTAACAATATGCTCGACTTCACGCTTAGCACATATCGGTATCTACTGACTACGCTGCAGGAGGCAGGATATACTTTTTTAACCTACGAGGCATACTGTGCTCCCGAACCAAAGCCGAACCAACTCATTATATTGCGCCACGATGTGGATAAGAAACCTGAAAATAGTCTAACTATTGCCCGCATAGAGCACTCGCTCGGCATACAAGCCTCCTACTACTTCCGCATAGGCAAAGAGAGCAACTCTCCCGAAATCATACGACAGATAGTCGAATTAGGACACGAGGTCGGCTACCACTACGAAGATATGTCCATTGCACATGGGGATATTGACGCCGCATACACACATTTCAAAGAAAGTCTGTCCTACTTCCGCCAGTTCTACCCCGTTCGTACAATATGCATGCATGGTGCCCCCACCTCCCAATGGGACGGCAGAAACCTATGGCAAAAGTACGACTATCACACCTTAGGTATCGTAGGAGAGCCCTACTTAGACTGTAACTACTCCGAGCTATTTTACCTAACCGACACCGGAAGGTGTTGGGATGGGTTCCAATTCTCGGTGCGGGACAAGATTCCCGTCTATCAAGACCAATGGACAAAGGCCGGTCTTACTTACCATTCGACACAAGCTATCTGCAAAGCCATTCGGGAGAAGCGATTCCCGACTGCCGTAATGATAACCACCCACCCACAACGCTGGACGGATAGAACCGCTGCGTGGGTACGAGAATTGGTATGGCAGAACGCAAAAAATATAGTGAAACGAGCCCTAATTTATGCAAAAACGAATAACCATTGATATTATTATCTGGTGCATATCCGCTGCACTATGTATTGTGTGGCGATTGGCGGCCGACAAATCGCAGATATGGGGCTACTTGGCCCTATTCGGCGTCATGATGGTGGTATGGATGCTCGTGGGGTGGATACTGCAACTATATCGCTCCTACAAGACGGTATGGTACTGGCAATCGCTGCTGTCACTATTAGGCACCACTACCGTTCTCCTGCTCCTGACCCGTTTTGTCCTTCCCCTACTCCCTTTCGGCCTATCCACTACCGTAGGTATGTGGATGATCGGTATGGTAACCGTATTGGACTTTGTCGTTACGCTGGCGGTGCACTACTGGAAATATGCACAGAATATGACCGTTCCGGTCATCACGATAAAGAAACGCGACAATGCGCAACCGCTACATACGGATTCGCCCCGCTCGGAAAACTCGATTGAAACCATACATCAGTCCGTCCTTTCGATAACCACAGAGGCGGACTACCAAATGCTGTTTGACAAAGCCCATCTCGGCAGCCGGCAGACCAAAGTGGTAGCCAACAGAGACCCTTTCAGCTTGCTACAAATTCAGGACTACGAATACAACACCATAGTTGATCTGACGCTACTGAACGATATGCGTGGCATCAACAAGCGGTTTTGCACCGTGAATCAAAAGCTACCCGATGAGGGAATCTATGTGTGTTGCTATCGGCCGCAAGAATATATCAAACAAAAGATACTAAATCGCTATCCAAAGGGACTGAATTGGATGATTTATACATTCTATTTCCTCTGGAAGCGGGTCGTTCCCCGATTGCTGCTATCGTCCCGCCTGTACTATGACATCACAAAGGGGCGAAAACGAATGCTCAGCAAAACGGAAGTGTTCGGGCGCCTGTACTACTGCGGGTTCGAGGTAGATGAAGTGGTGGCGATGGGACATATAGACTATGTATTTGCCCACCGACATTCACAACCCTATCCACAACAACAGGTAAAAATATACGGTCCGCTAATAAAACTACGGCGAGTAGGCAAAGACAGACAATTTATCTATATCTATAAGTTCCGCACCATGCACCCATACGCCGAATACATACAAAAATACGTATTCGACCAACGAGGCGGGATGAACATAGCCGACAAAAGCGATAACGATTGGCGTATCACCACATGGGGGAAGTTTATGCGCACCTATTGGTTGGACGAACTCCCGATGCTTATCAATTGGCTGCGAGGCGATGTAAAATTGGTCGGTGTACGTCCTCTGTCTCTAACGATGTTCAATACCTATCCCGAAGCACTGCAAGAGAAACGCACTCGCTGCAAGCCCGGACTGATTCCGCCATTCTACATAGACCATCCCAAGACGTTCGATGAGCTATTCGAGAGCGAGAACAAATACTTGGATGCCTACTTCGAGCACCAAAAATGGACCGATATACGCTATTTCTTCAGGACCATACACTCTATCCTATTCCGACACATCCACTCGGCATAGGCTATAGAATACACAACGCTAACGGTTGCCATAACGCGACCCAATAATAAAAAGAACTGCGCTCGGAAAGGAGTGCAGTTATTTTTGTTAGATACGTGCGAATTGTGTAAGTCCTTATGGGATGTTGGAGTATAGGGGGATGTCTGTTTTAGGACTATTGCAATTGAGTTGATTAGGCCATGGCACCATTGACCTGAAGAACTTGACCGGAAACATAGGAAGCAAGGTCGGACGCTAAGAACAAAGCAACCTTAGCGACTTCCTTCGGGTCACCTGCACGGTGCATAGGAATAAGACTTACGAATTGCTTTAGGGTTTCTTCGGGAAGTGCGGCCGTCATGTCCGTCTGAATGAATCCCGGAGCAATCGCATTGGCACGCACGCCACGACTGCCTAACTCCTTGGCTGTTGACTTCATGAGCGCAATGATGCCCGCTTTAGATGCTGCATAGTTAGCCTGCCCGGCATTGCCGTTCAGCCCGACCACAGACGACATGGAAATAATAGAACCACTACGCTGACGCAACATAATGGGCGTTACGGCATGCGTGAAATTGAATGCCGACTTGAGGTTGACCGTCAGTACTTCATCCCACTGTTGCTCTGTCATTCGTAACAAGAGGGTATCGCGCGTAATGCCTGCATTATTGACCAAAATATCGACTCGTCCGAAGTCTTCGACCACCTTATTCACCACTTGATGGGCAGCTTCAAAATCGGCCGCATTGCTCAAATAGGCCTTGGCGCGGCGCCCCATGGCTTCGATCTCGCGACAGACTTGCTCTGCCGGTTCGGTACTGACAATGTAGGTAATAGCTACATCACAACCCTCAGAGGCAAACAACAAAGCGATTTGCCGCCCGATTCCTCGAGCTGCGCCTGTAATAATGGCGGTTTTACCTTCTAACAACATAAAGACAAATAATACCTAAATTTATACTCCTACTGAAAAGTCTAAGTATTTACTAAGACTGCATCCTCCCTACCGAATTATCTTCGTATTCGCTTAATCCTTGATAGGGAATACGCCTGTTGGTTGCGCTATTGTATAACGGGTCATCTCTTGATTAGACTCAAAACCCACTCCCTCGATGATAGAATTCTCGCGCGTTATCTTAATCGTGGAATCGGAATAGACTCGTTCATCCTTTTGACTCCAAAACAAGAGAGGCGTTTCGAATATCTCTCCGGCCTGATTGACCGCATACACATTCCCCTCCAAACGCCACAACTGCTCTGCCTCATTGTAGCGGGCATAGTCGGAGCGCAAAGAGGCATCTACATTCAGTTGCTCATCGAACTTCTCGATATAGAGGCCCTGCGGGAAGTCCCAATAGGGAGGCTCGGCCTTATCGTATATCTGCCAGCGCCCCGCCGTGATACGATAGCGGGTAATACCCGAATCAGAAATGAGGGTGGTTACCTCGTTGGCATCGAGCATCGGCACATAAGCACGCTCCGCCAATGCTTCACGCTGAATCTTGACATCCTTCTTATGACACGACGAGACCACTGAAACGAAGCACAGACAACAAACAACGCACAATGTATTACGAATAATACATTGTGCATTGCGTACTATATTTGAATAGCGGTTTGCCAAAAACACCTACTATGCGGTTAGCTATGTGTATAGCAATGAGCGGTTAAAACTCGATTAGTGAGCACGGCAAGTGGTCGATTCACCAATCCAACCACCAACATAGAAGGTTGCGCCCCCGAAATCGTTCGGCAAGTCGAACATCTCCTCCTTGGTGGGGAAATACTTGCTATAGGTAGCAATCAGCTTATCGGCGTCCGAAGTACAAGCCGGGTCGATACGCTTGGCTTGCTGGAACTTATCTACAGCCACCCAATATACCGTCTTGTTGAGGATAGCAGCGCGAGCGGGCTGGTAATCGGAGGTAGAATAAGGCTGCGAAGCAGCATAGCACAATCCGATAAGGATGTAGCAACGGCCTTGGTCCGGCTTAACCTCTAACGAGCGGCGGGCATAGGTGCGTGCCTGCGGATAGTTCTTAAGGTTGTTGTAGTAGATAGAAGCAATGTTGAGATAATAGTCGGGGATATCCTCATCGTTCTCATCCACCGCCTGCGCACGAGAGATAGCCTCCTCGTAATAGTTGATGGCAGCACGATAGTCGCCCTTCTTGGCAAACATACGCGCACATCCTGCAGCCGATTCCTCGGTAGGCTGGAGCTTATGCGCCCCCTCGCAAGCTGCAAAATAGACATCCGACTCTGTGCAATGTACACGCTTATAAAGCGCTGCAATCTTGGTCAGCATATCGAGATTATCAGCATTGTCGGCAATCGCCTTGCCATAAATCTCGTCCATCTTGTCGCAATCTGCAGCTCCCGAAGCGGCAAACAGACCATCGGCATACTCCTTTTGACGAGCGGCAATAGCTGCACGCTTGTTGGCAGGGTCAGCTGCTTGTGCGCTCAGATAGCCGGCGGCTTTCTCATAGTCCATAATGAACTGCTCGCCGTATTGGTCGGGATTGGACTTATATACATTGTACGATACTTCTACCAACTTGGCCAAAACTGCGTCTTGGCTCTTCTGGCCCATGCCGTCTACAGACTGACGAAGCCACTCCAAAGCGGGGAGCTTGAGCGCATCGTCCTGAAAATACTCGCAGTAATCCAAAGCCTTCTGTCCAAGGATGTAGGCAGTAGGATATTTCGGGTCGTCTCCAAAGTACTTGATACGCTTGTCGTGCATCTCCAATATCAGCTGGCGAAGGCGTGCCTTCTCCTCCGGTGTGGTGGCATTCTTGTATTTCCAATCGATAATCTTGCTTCCCTGCGTATAAACCGCCTTGTTAGCGTTCGGGCAATTCTGGTACACCGACCACCACGGTTCGTAGGCGTCTTCGTATTGCTTGTTCTTAACGCTCTCATTAAATAAGGAAACATTAACGAGACAATCTTCGGTAATAGTAGGTTCTGCCTCCTCGACAGGGGCAACCGTTTGTTCTTGCTTCGGTGCTTCTTCGGGAGTCTTCGGCTTCTTTGCATACGACAGCATAGGAACTGTTGCACAAAGAGCAATGGTTAATAGTGCATTGTATTTCATTCTTCTTAAGAATTTAGTGTTTTATATTAGGTTGTCGTTATCAAAAATTATCACGCCACAAAGCTATACGTTCGCAGGTAGAAGAGACTGCTACTTTTTTTCTTTACTCTCTCTTTCTTCCTTACTTTTTATTCTCTATCTATAGATACCTGATCGAAAAATAACTTGTACATATCCTATCGCTGCTTGACCTTACAGCTTGCGCTTGAAGAACCAATCCTCGGAGATGGAGGCATTGAAAGTGAGGCGCAAGGAGTTCTCCTCCATATATACATTTTTCTTGCCGCGGTGTTGGTACTCCAAAGTGGCATTGAATATAGTGGCCGATGTACGGAGCGGGAAACCGACACCGATACTTGCTGTAACATCCTGCGCATTGATGGAATAGGAATCGGCCACGCTGACACCGCAACGCCACAACATACGATCGACATACTTACGCCCCTGCGGGTTGTGGCGATACTCGATACCCGCACTATAGCGATTGCGATCATTCAATGTCCCTTTCACCCCTTGGTAGAGAATGCTGTGAGTACTCTGGTGCATAAAGTCGAAAGCAAGCGTCAAACGATTGGCCCAACTATAACTGGCACCCACTCCATACATCAACGGGAGCTGGAAATCTTGCGACGCATTGGGCATTGTGTCCGACAAATTGGTCTCTATCACCGTATAATCGCCCCGCAGCTTGGTCTTGTTCTCGAACACTCCACCGACAACAAACGAATGGTCATCGAACGTATGGAAGAGCTGCGCTCCATAGCGGAAACGGACACTGCTCACCTTAAGCGTGCTCTCCTCGGAAGTACTCGACAGACCGGACTCTGTGAACGAGAGGGTGCGGGTATTCTTAGAGCTACCGAACATATAATATACATTGGCACCGAGCGCAAACCAATTGCAGATATTGAAACTCAAGCCGCCATATACTTCGCTAATACCGCCCGTACCCGTGTAGGTTTTGGAATAATGATAGCCGGAACCGATAGAATCGGACAGAGTCATATCATAACCAACCGAGGAATAGGGCAAAACGCCTGCAGAAAAGGCGATATAGCGTTTCCATAAAGGGAACTGCAAAGTAAGATACTCCAAGCTACCATTTGCCTTATTGCGAGTACCCGTGGCATCACCATAATTCGACCACATCACACTGGCTGCCAAATCGAACATAAAAGTAAGGCTATCGCAACCGGTATACGAAGCGGGCTGAGCGGAACATATCACCTTGTTGCTACGCATACCGATACCCACTCCACCCATTGCCCGATAGGTATTCGGCACATTATCGTTCAAATCGCCGTACGCATCGCGCGAATAGGGCGACGATGTACCTGTCTGTGCCCAAAGCAACGGAGCCGACAAAAGCGCCACGCAGCAGACCAAAATATGTTTCAATTGTACTTGCATATTCATTCAGCTCGCAAAGGTACAAAAAAAATACCAAACAGGGAAATAAATGTACTCAAAACCTAAAAAAAGCGATGTATCTGCTAAAAGGAGGCCGTAGAAAAACAAGAAACCACCCGACCGGAGTCGAGTGGTTCTTGCAAACTATTTACGATATTTTACCATCGGAACAAGATACTCTTGCAAAGATAGCAAGCGTTTTTGCTCAAAATATCATAAATTGATCAGTATGGATTATTTTACCATTGTACCGAGAACGTTGTAAACGGTGCCATCTGCCATGATGAGTTGGAGCTGGCCATCAGCACCGATAACCTTCTTGGATACCTTCAACGACTCTACTTGGTCGATAGCGGTGAGTTCCTCGCCCGTCAGGCAGTCCAACGCCTTAGCGACACACTTTTGGTCTTTCTTGGTCTTGTCGAAGCCGTCAATCTGGTAGCATGCACTGGCTGTGATATTGTTGATGACCTCGGTTTGAGCATAAGCTTCTGCCTTGGTAATATCCGAAACCTTGCCTGCAAGCAGGATTGCATTGAATTTCTTCAGACCATCTACCTGCATTACATAGTAATCGCCCGATTTTGCCGACGGGATGTATTGAGCATCCGACTTATCGTCTTTGCTCCATACATAGGCGGTAAGGTTAATAGACTGCTTGTAGGAGGGCTCACCATTATTGTAGGTAACGGTATAGGTGTTCCAGATATTCGTCGAGTCGTTCTTTGGCTCAGTTGCAGGAATTTTAGCCTTGAGGAATACAGGAGCCTCCGAGCAATCTTGCGTGAACAGATAATCCTTTGTAGTCAAGACAACATCTTCGTAATTGTCGTTGTACTTGTAATCCGGCTTCAGAGTCTTAATACCCTTCGAACCGACTGCGGTAACGGCAACTTCCGCTTCCGAGAAACCAAAACCGCAAGCCATAATTTTAGAACCTGCCGTACCTATGATATAAGGAGAACCTTCTTTGAACACTTTAACTACGAAAACACCCACACCATTGGTAGAATACGAACCTGCATTGGCAACAGTAGCCGGCATCGAAGGAGGAGCCTGCAGATAGTTGTACTTCGCATCACCCTGATACTCAACGCAGATAGCACCATTCGGGTTACCAATGGTTTTGTCAGAGGTGTTGTTGGACATACTGAGATACTGGAAACCGAGCATCGAAGCCGATACGCTACCGGATTGCTCTACCACACCTTCGAAAACAAATTGTTGCTTGTTGGGAGTGGTTTTTACCGCAACATAGAGATAACCGTCTTTCTTAACATCTACCTTGTAGCAAGCACCTGCATTTGGGCAAGACATTTCAATAACAGGGTTAGCACCACCTGCAGTCGGGTTGTCTTGGCCTTGAATACGCTGCTCAGTGAAATCAACCGTTACGTCACCAATCGTAAGATGGCTGTATGCCGTATCGGACATCATACCTACTACTTTGTACGTAGTCTTGTAGGCATTGTAGACAGTGAAGTTTGTTCCTGCACACAATTGCTCGCCGGCTTGTACTTCTACTTTGTCGCTTGTGGTGTACTCGGTGCCTGCCGCATTCTTGTCACCTGCCTTGGGCAGATACTGAAAATCTACGGCTGCCATCATACTCATGCTTGCTGCAACAGCAGAAGCTAAAAAGAAAACCTTTTTCATGATAGTAATAAATTTGTTAGTTGATTAGTTGTTAGTTAGTTTTTTTCGTTCCTTTGAAAGAATTGGAGAGGATGACCGTTTTACGCCCTTCCTTTCCCGATGAGGAAAAGGCCATAGTAGCCGTCCCATCCGCAGAAATGCGGCCATAGAAGGAAGACCCCAATCCGTTGCCCGACGCCTTGTCGTTGTTGAAGACAATGTCGTCGCCGGCGTGTGCCACATTCGCCAAGCCACGCAAACGGGTGTTGCCAAATGCAGCGGACTCTACAAATACGAAACACTGATTGGCCAAAGTGTCTTTGAATATAGACAACTCGATAGTGCCCGTATTGAAAGTAGTGTCGCCTGAGTATGAAGAGATACTCTGCCATGTGCCCTCATAGACGCCCACCGCATCTTTGGCAGCGGTGTTGTCATAGTGACGCACCTCCTCTTTGTCGCACGAAGCCAGCACCACGCAGAGTGCTATGCTTAATATATATGCTATCTTTTTCATATTAGTAATCGGTATTTGAAACAGGGAATGTACTTCCCCACTCTGTTAATAGCCCTTGTTCTGGTCTGCCTCCGTGAGGGCATTGTTTGCATTGATTTCGGCCTGCGGGATAGGCTTGTACCACTTAACTTCGCCCGCTGCATTGCTCATTAGGCTCAACGCATTGCCCGCCAAGTCGGCATTGAAGATATTGTTGTAGCGTACCAACTGGTGCGTACGACGGAGGTCCATCCAGCGGTGCCCCTCGGCATACAGCTCACGCGCACGCTCGTCGAGCACAAGGTCAATCGGCGTGTTGGTGAACGAAGCGTAGAGCGATACCGTCTTGTAGGGCGACTCGTAGGAAGCAAAGTCGGTAGCGGCAACGCCTGCACGCGCACGCACATCGTTGATATAGCCGATGGCCGTAGCCTCATCGCCTGCCATCAGGGCAGCCTCAGCGGCAACCAAATAGAGGTCGGAGAGGTGCAGCACCACGATGTCGCGATAGCCGCTCGTCTTGTTGACGGCAATGGCCACCGAACTCGGGTCGTCGAACTTCTTGACTACCGGTGCAGCAAACATGCCCGGGTCGTTCTTTACATAGGTGACATAGTCTTTGCTATTGCCGCTTACCCACATATTGGGATAACTCATAACCAACACTGCGGGTTCGTTGACACAACTGCCCTTCTCCAACTGCTTGGCGTGCGCCGTCATATATGCCGATGCATCAGCGGTACCTGCCGTGCCGGGGAAGACATGCAGCAGAATAGGCAACGTATCTTGGGCGGCAGCGTCTGCATTGTAGTACGCATAGTAGCCTTCCGTACCCCAACCGCCCTCGGCAGAGTTGTACATCGTGGTCATAAACGTAGCGTCGTAGCGGGTGTCCTCCACTGTCCAAAGATAACTCGACTTTGGGTTGCTGGCGTGCAAGCCGTCCACATATTTCTCGCCCGTGGAGGTGCAGTCGCCGTAGTAGCTGCCAAAGGTGTTCTGCAAGCCGTGTCCGCCCGTCTTGAGCTCGCCCGGCCAACCCGCACGGTCGTACTGTACGGCGAAGATAACCTCGGCATTGCCCTCGTTGGCGGGGCTCCATTTGTCCTCAAAGGTCAGCGTCAAGGCTTGAGAATTGATGGCCTTCTTTGCCCACTCGAGCGACTTGGTGAAATAGGTGTTGTCGGTGACGGTATAAGTGCCTTGTGCAGCATCCGTAATGGTCGTGCCTAAGTCCCAACCCGCAGCCAAATAGACTTTGGCGAGCAGTGCCTGTACGCTACGCTTCGAAGCCTGTCCCTTGGTGTCCTCAGCGGGCAGATTGACATCGTCGGCTACGCTCTCGAGGTCGGTAATCAGACTCGAATAGAGGTCTGCCAACGCTGTGCGGGGATAGTTCCGCTCGCTGCCATTGATGTACTCCGTGATATATGGTACTGCACCAAACTGCTGGCTCAAGATATAGTAGCAGTAGCTGCGCAAGAACACCATCTCGGCCTTGTATTTACCCGTCTGGTCGTAGTGTATCGTGGCGTTGGCCATGTTGATACACGAGTAGAGATTGGAGTAGAGCGACTTGACATCGGAGTTCTCCGGCGTGATAGTGTATTGGTCGAACTGCGAGCCCGTCTTCTTGTTGCTCGGCATGTAGAGGTCGACGCCCTCTTCGTACACATCCACGCGCGATGCTACCGGCTTGAGCAGCGAGTAGGCATAGACACGCAGCGTCGATGCGTCTTCGGTGAAGTATTTGTCTGCGGTCTGTCCGCCTGCCGACTTGTTGTCGGGCGTCAAGAAACTATCGCACCCCGTGAGTGCAACGCCTCCCAATAGCAGCATTCCTATGAATAGATTCTTTTTCATATCTGTGTCTTATTAAGCGATTTAGAATTTAAGGCTCAAACCAATCTGCGTGTTAATCGTAGCCGGTGCATCGTTTTGGAGCGAGGTGCTTGCCCACTCGGGGTCGAAGCCCTGATACTTGGTGAAGCAGAACGGATTGGTGACAGTGCAGTAGATACGCAGCTTTTGGATATGCATTTTCTCCAACTCTTTCTTCTGGAAGTTGTACGCCAGCGTGATATACTTCACCTTCAAGAAACTGGCGTCCACAATCTTGTTGCAACCGTCGAGCCAGTAGGAGTTACCTATACCCGAGTTGCTTGCGGCGTTGTTCGGGAAAGGATACTTGCCGTAGTGGGTGGTCTCTTGATAAACAGGATTGATATAGGTACCGTTGTCGCTGATACCATCGCAGTCAATGAGCGTACCAGCCGGGATGTAATAGTCCATATTGAGTTTGTTACGACCACGGTCGGAGTAGTTGAGATACTCACCATAGAACGGCGACTCTACCGTCTGTCCGTACTTGCCGTAGAGCGAGAAAGCGAACTCGATGCCCTTCCATGTCAGGGTCGAGGTGAGCGAACCCGTCAGTTTCGGGTCGGAAGAATATACTTTCTTATCCGCATCGGAGAACTTGCCGTCGCCGTTCACATCCTTGATGATAGGCTGACCCTCGGTCCAACCGTAGCAGGTGTAGTAATAGTCTGCTTCCTTCATCTCCGTGCCCGGGGTAAGCCCTTTCTGTTTAGCGATGTCGTTGTCGGGCACGGTCATCATCTTGTCGCTGACGATACCTACCCACTGGTAGTTATAGACATTGTTGATCGGCTGACCGATGAAGAGTCCGTCGTTCGGCAGGTCGGTTCCCGAGCCGTTGATTTCGAGCACCTCGTTGTGGTTGTGCGCCAAAGTGAGCGATGTCTCCCAACGCCAACCATCGATATCGACATTGACGGTCTTCAGGCCGATTTCGATACCGCGGTTAAGCACCGAGCCGACATTGGTAACCACCGATTGGCCACCTGCCTCGAGGGGTAACTCCACAGAGTAGAGCAAGTTGCTCGATACCTTATTATAGAAGTCGAACGTACCCGTGATACGGTCACGAATGAATCCGAAGTCGACACCTGCGTTCCACTCGCGGCTGGTCTCCCAAGTCAGGTTCTGATCGACAATCGCATTCGGGTAGTAGCCAGTGCTATAGGAGCTGCCAAACGGATAGTAGATAGGACCTGCCACGCTCTGCTGGGTGGCGTAGTTGCCGATACCCGTGTTGTTACCCGTCATACCGTAACTCAAACGCCATTTGAGGTTGGTCAGCCAAGTGGCGTCTTGCATCCAACTCTCCTCCGACATACGCCATGCGATGGCAGCCGAGGGGAACCAACCCCACTGATGCCCTTTGGCGAACTTGCTCGAGCCGTCGGCACGCACCGTAGCGGTAATCATATAACGACCGGCATACGAGTAGTTGGCACGCAGGGCGAACGACATCATCGAGTTCTCGGTGTAACTGTTGGTGCTGTTGCTTGCGTCGTACGTACCCGAAGCGAGGTTGTACCACAACGTCCCGTCCATAACTCCTGTATATTTCAGGAAGTTATAGTTCGTGTTGTAGTGTGCCATGGAGAACAAGCCCATCAAGTTGAGGCTGTGCTTCTCGGCAAAAGTGTTGCTATAGGTAATGGTGTTATCCCAAGTGTAGGAGAAGTTCTGATTCTTGGTGAGTTGCGCCACATTCTTGTCGTAGTCCGTTACGAGTGTGTTGTCGAACTGACCGAGTGTGTAGTTGTCGTAGTTGGGGGCGAACATCGTCTTAATTTGCAAGCCCTTGACCGGCGTGATAGCCAAGTAGATATTGCCCAACGCACGCCAAGTCTGTTTCTCCTTGGTGCGGTTCTGCATATAGAGCAGCGGCGACACTTGGTCGGAGAACTGGTTCTTGCCCACCGACCCCATAGCCTCGTAATTACCCGGCTTGGTGTTGATGTTGCCGTCCGCATCGTACGGCTGCATGAAGGGGTTCATACGATAGGCAATCTTGATTGCGTCATCGTTGGCGTACTCGTTGCCGAGCCACGAGAGGTTAAAGTTGATACCCGCTGCCACATACTTGTTGATAGTAGCGTCGATAGAACCTTTCATGTTGATACGCTTCTGCTCATCGCCCACATACACGCCCTTGTCTTGGTTGAAGCCAACGCCGAAGTGATAGGACACATGCTCGCTGCTACCGTTGACCGCCACATAGTGGTTCTGTTGGAAACCCGTGCGGGTTACCATTTTGCGCCAATCGGTCGAAGTGCCGTCCTGCATGATTTGTTTCAGTCGGTACTGCCCCGCATACTGTGCAGTGGCTGCGGTGGAGCCGTCGTTGTAGAGAGCCATCTGCTCGTAGCCGGACATCGTATAGACAGGCTGTCCGCTCGATGCCACGCTGCTACCGCCGGCGTAGCCGAGGAACTTGAGGAAACGGTAGTTGTAGAACTCCTGTGCGTCCATGAACATGTTCATACGCGTAGGGCTGACCGCACCGACATACATATCGTACGAAATGGTCGGCTTCTTCTCTTTCTTGCCCTCGCTTGTACCGGACTTAGTGCTTACTTGGATGACACCTGCCGTGGCACGGCTACCATAGATGGCGGTCGAAGAAGCGTCTTTGAGCACATCAATGCGGGCAATATCTTGCGGGTTGAGCCAGTCGATGTCGTCGCAAATGATTCCGTCCACCACATAAATAGGCTTGGTGTCGGAGTTGGTGGAAGACTTACCGCGGATTTCGATGTCGAAGCCACCGCCGACACGCCCCGTGGACTGAGAGATGCTCACACCGGCAACAGAACCTTGCAGTGCCTCCACGACACCCGTCGTACCTTTGGCGGTAATAGCGTCGTTGCTGACCGACGAAACCGAGCCCGTCAAGTCGTTTTTCTTCATCTGTCCGTAACCGACTACGACGACCTCATCGAGTTTCTTGGTGTCTTCGGACAGGGTTACTTTGATGGTCTTATGGTTGCCGACCGTAACCTCCTTTGCACCGTAGCCGATGTAGGAGAATACGAGGACATCCTTTGCCTCTACGCCCGAGAGGGTATAGTTACCGTCAAAATCGGTGATAGTACCATTGGTAGAGCCCTTTACTTGGATGCTCACGCCAATCAGCGGCTCGCCGTTGTCGTCCACTACCGTACCGCCGATAGTCTGTTGCGCATACGCCAACAGACACGATACAGATAGCCAGCATAGCAGCATAGCCTTCTTCCATGGAATAAATTTGTCCATAAGAGAACTGTGTTTTTGTTAGTATTAGTTGTGTGTTTTGTGTTTCTCAACCAATGCCCCTCTCCGGAATACGTTCATCAAAACTATCAATCGGGCATAACTATTTATCCATCAGGCACTACTCTTTCGCCACCCCATACATTTCAACGCCTACTGATAGAGCTTTTGCACATAGAAAGTGCAATTTTTACACAAACGAGCGCCAAAATTTACACATATTTGCCGTTCCGTCGCATTCGCTAATGCTTTATTATCGGAAACAATACAAAGGTAATACTTTTTTTTGAAATAGCCTAATACAAAATGCATTTTCTTGCATTTTTTGTATATCCAAAACTGCGTTACTGCAAGAAAATCAACACTTTTGCGCTAAAATATGGGGAATAAATTAAAATGGACTATAATTGACGCAAACTACCACACAAACATAGATAAAATAGGCACGAACAGATTGAAAAATATGTTATATAACATACTAAATTACCATATGCATACAGCGAAAGTACTTTCGTTCTCGTAGAAAGTGCAACTTCGTTTAGTAAGAAATTGGGTGTGGAAAAGGGTTTGACAGCAAACAGGAAGCAGAGCGTTCTCACTCGAGAAGCCGTACATACTACGCAAGAATATTCACAATATGACAGCAAAAAAAGAAAATAGTATCTTATTGCTATAGATATTTTGTAATTCAAATTATTTTTGCTATCTTTGCGGCATATTTCTATCACACACATACAAATAGCCGCATTTATCTACCATTACTAACAAATAACATCAACACAAAAATGAGCACACAAAATTTGAAAGCCACAAGCGGAGAGAAGGCTTGGGCACTCGTTAGCGCCTTACTGGGCATCAATGTTTACAATGCACTCCTTAACCATCAGGTACAGCTGATATGTCTCGCAGCGATAGGCGTATTCTATCTGCTGCAAGTAGGCATCCTATTCTATCTGCACAAGAACCAACACGAGGCACTGAATATATTGGGGCTATGCCTGAAAACAAGCTTTGTTGCAATAGGAGCAGTAAGCTATTTTCTGCTATCGAAAGCGTACATTTACTTGATACTATATGTTGTATTCCTACTGGCCGGATACAGCTGCTACCTACAACGCAAAAAAGCAGCTGACCCCAAAACGGCAACAAGCATATTAGTAATTAGCCTATCCGCTCTGAGCCTTGCACTTGTAAATGCACTATCGCTAAATCTGCTATAACAAACAGTACGGATTGTGGCGGGGACTACCGCCACGCACACAAAAAGGGGCTGTTTAACCATATACGGTTAGGCAGCCCCTTTTGGTATGAATACAAATATGATTTGTAGGTTTGTAAATTGGTAAGCGGGGAAATTGGGTCTATTGAGTTAGAGTTTCTCGCCGAGGTGACGTGCGAGAGAGAACTGGAACTCGAGCCCACCCTTCTCACGGTTGAGCGCCGTGATAGTTCCCCCATGGAACTGCACGGCATGTTTGACAATGGACAATCCTAGACCTGTGCCGCCTAACTTACGGCTGCGCCCCTTATCCACACGATAGAAACGCTCGAAGAGGTGCGGTAAGCACTCCTGCGGAACACCGGGCCCATTGTCATAGACCGAGAAATAGATATAACTCGGCGCCTGCCCCGTGCAATCGATATGAATCTCCACCCCCTTGCCGACATGGCTCAATGCATTATCCACGATATTGCGGAAAATAGAATACAACAATGTATAATTCCCCGAAATGATAATATGGTCGGGCACATTATAGTAAATCTTGGCCCCTAACTCTCGCGCACGGTCGGACACATCGTCCACCACATTCTTGACCACCGAGCTCAGCTCCAACTCCAAACGGTCGTAGAGCTGCTCCTGCAAGTCCAACTTATTGAGCATAGAGATATCCTCCACCAAATTGCTCAAACGCCCGGCCTGCTGGTAGGCACGCTCCAAGAACTCGTGCTGCTGCTCCGCCGGCATATCGGCATGGAGCAGAATGGTTTCGAGTGCGCCCAAGATACTCGCCACAGGCGTCTTTAGCTCGTGAGAGATATTCTGCGTCAGCTCAAGGCGCTGCTGCTCGCGTGCCTTCATAACACGGCGCTCGCTCCACTGATGGTAGATAACAAAACTAAGTCCGCAAAACAATGCGAAACATACGATGATAATGAGAGTAATAGTCATATTCTTGGTTGAGGAGTTTAGTAGTTGAGGAGTTTAGTTTATTTGTTTATGCGTTTATGGGTTTATAAGTTTATGCGTGGTTGAAAAAGTTAATTAGGTTACGAACGCCAGATATAGCCGAAGCCGGATTTGGTTTGGAGGTGCTCGCTATAGGCTCCTACCTTGCGGCGCACGTGGGTGATATGCACATCGACCGTCCGCTCCAACACATACGCATCGTCCTTCCATACCGCATGGAGCAACTGCGCACGGGAAAACATCTGCCCCTGATGCGTCAGCAAGAAACAAAGCAACTCCAACTCCTTGCGCGTAATCTGCACCGGCTCGCCATCTACGGTCAGCGATTTGTCCTGCAAATTAATCTCAATGCCTTGGAACACAATGCGCTCGGCAGGCGTATCGGAATGGGTCTGCCCTGCCGTACGACGCAACACCGCTGCCACACGCGCTAAGACCTCCATGGTGCGGAACGGCTTGGGGATATAGTCGTCCGCCCCCAACTGAAAGCCCTTGAGCACATCCGTCTCACTATCCAAGGCCGTCAGGAAAATAATCGGCATCGTCAGCAGCCCGTTGTCCCGCATATAAGCCGCCATCTGTGTACCCGACATTCTGTCCATCATAATATCCAACAATATCAAATCGGGGGCATTGGCACGAATCAGCGGGAGAGCCTCCTCCGCCGAATGGGCTATCTCGGTTTGATACCCCGCCGCTCCAAGACTATAGGACAATATCTGACATATATCGTCCTCGTCATCGACTATTAGAATGTGAGCCATATCTTGTGTTGTTTTTTGACAGACGGCTATCGCCGTATTGTTATGGATTATCCACTAAAAGTAACCTTCTATATTTGAATACTATTTGTTCCTTGACAACCACCCTGCTTCTTTATGACTAATTCGTTGTCACACAACGTTAGCCGTCCGTTTCCACAAAAAAGGTTCTCGCCAACAACGCTGCAAAGGTACTGCTTTTCTGTGGTTTAAGCAAAAGGAATGGAGGCACTTAACGGTTTCTTCACAAAATAAACATAATTTCTTTGCAAGAAAGCAATACTTTTGCAACGAATTAAAACAGTACAAGCTATGAGTATGATTTATCTCGTGATGATTGTATTTCTATTCGGATTGGCAATCATCGACCTATGGGTGGGAGTGAGCAACGATGCCGTCAACTTTCTGAACTCCGCCGTAGGAAGCAAAGTAACCTCGCTGAAAAAGATTATCTTTATCGCCGCCATTGGCGTGTTTGTCGGTGCTGTGGCCGGCAACGGCATGATGGATATTGCTCGGCACGGCATCTTCCGCCCCGAACAATTTACCTTTGAGGAACTGATGTGTATCTTTATGGCTGTGATGCTGACCGATGTGCTGCTGCTCGATGTGTTCAACTCGCTCGGTATGCCGACGAGTACAACCGTATCGTTGGTATTTGAACTATTAGGCGGCACCTTCTGCCTATCGTGCATGAAAATAGCCGCCGACACCACGGGCGAACTCGACTTCTACAGCCTGCTTAACACAGGCAAAGCATTAGAGGTGATACTAGGTATATTCCTCTCGGTGGGTATTGCCTTTGTGGTCGGCACGGTGGTGCAATGGCTGGCGCGTATACTATTCACCTTTAACTACACTAAACGCCTAAAATATTTTATCGGTATATTCGGCGGTATCAGCATAACCGCCATACTCTATTTTGTACTCGTGAAAGTTCTTGCTTCGAGCCCCATTATGCCGGTGGGTGTAAATGAGTGGATTGGTTCGAATACAGGGGCTCTGATGGGGATAATCTTTGTAGGCAGCACGCTACTCATGGAGATACTCTACCTCTGCCGTGTCAATGTATTCCGGATTATCATCCTCTTTGGTACATTCGCTCTGGCAATGGCGTTCGCAAGCAACGACCTTGTGAACTTTGTGGGCGTGCCGCTCACTGCACTCGACGCATTCCAAGACTATGTCGCAAGCGGAGCGGAAGCCAATGCCTACTACATGGGCGCACTGAACGCTCCCGCTAGCACCTCCTCGTATTTCCTGCTCGGCGCCGGACTTATCATGGTGGTGGCGCTGACGATGTCGAAGAAAGCGCAGAATGTGGTACAGACCTCGGTCAATCTGTCTCGGCAAGCCGAAGGCGACGAGATGTTCGGCGGGAGCCGTGTGGCCAAGAGCCTCGTGCGGGGTGCCAACCGACTGAACGAAGCTGTGGAGCGTATCACTCCCGAACCCGTACGCCGCTGGATAGACAGCCGTTTTGACAAAGAAAACGCCATCCTGCCCAACGATGCCGCCTTCGATGTGATTCGTGCGTCGGTGAATCTTGTGATTGCGGGACTGCTCATCATTATGGGTACTTCGCTCAAACTGCCGCTTTCGACCACATACGTGACCTTTATCGTGGCGATGGGTACCTCGCTCGCCGACCGAGCATGGACACGGGAATCGGCCGTATATCGTATCACGGGCGTGCTGTCGGTGATAGGCGGATGGTTCCTGACCGCTGCCGTGGCGTTCCTCGCTGCCGGATTAGTCTGCCTGCTATTCCACTTTGGCGGAATCGCTGCCATGATAGTGCTGATAGTGATTGTGGTAGTGGTGCTGATAGTGAGCAACATACGCGCTAAGAAA
>CAVHGD010000025.1:0-25724 GCA_963635385.1 Dialister sp. CAG:486
AATTTGCAGAAAACTGCATAAAAAGTCACGATTTATTTGCAGGAATCAAAAAAATGCAGTACTTTTGCACCCGCTTTCGGTGGAAAGTGCGTCACAGAATCGCGGCGACTTAAATCAACGCAGTTGATTTCTGCGTCGCAAGCGCATTCCGACGAGACGATGTCCAATGGTATAAAGGCTATTACGTCAGATTTTGGTTCTGAAAATCCTGGTTCGATTCCGGGTTGGACAACCAACTTAAAGAGCCGTTGAGGCTCTTTTTTTCGCCCGCTCCGCAATGGCATAAGGCGTTCCGCTAACCCGAACAGAGGTGGCGATTCGCCCTCTCTCGAGCGAGCAGGGCAGTGTGATGGGATACGGGCAGCCACACCGAGCGTGCGCAAGTGCGATACTTTTCTGCCCCATATTGAGTAACACAACAAATTAAAATGAAAACGTATGAATTGACCGGTACTCCCCGTGCGGAGTATGGCAAGAAGGCCGCTAAGGCTTTGCGTGCTGAGGAACTCGTTCCTTGCAATGTGTACAGCGCAGCAGGTAACCTCACTTTCACCGTGAAGGCTGCTGATGTACGCCAAATGATTTACACTCCCGACACCCTCATCATCCTGCTCACCATCGGTGACGTGAAGAAGACGGCTGTCGTTAAGGAGCTGCAATTCCACCCGCTGAGCGGCAATGTGCTCCACATCGACTTCCTCGAGGTAAACGAGCAGAAGCCTGTTACGGTTGAGATTCCTATCCAGCTGACGGGTCACGCTGCAGGTGTAAAAGCCGGTGGTAAGTTGGCGCTCAACATGCGCAAGATGAAGGTGAACGGTATCTATACCCAGTTCCCTGACCGCGTAGTGGTAGATGTAACCGAGTTGGGTCTTGGTAAGAAGATCGCTGTCAGCGATATTCATATCGAGGGTCTCAAGATGGTTAGCCCGAAGGACGCTTGCGTTGCAGAGGTGAAGGCTACCCGCCAGAGCGCAGGTAAGTAATCGAGTGTCCCGCCTGCTAACCGTAGGCGAATAGGGCATCCTACACAACGGATTCACAAAAAGGAGAGAGAGGCAACGCTTTTCTGCTCCTTTTTGTTTTTATGGGCAGTTAGAAACTCTATGCGCATGCTGTCGGTTGCGAGAAAGTCGGCTCGGCGGGATAACGCAAACAGAAACAGAACAGAATGAAATATCTTATTGTCGGATTGGGAAATGTCGGCGCCGAGTACGAGGGTACGCGGCACAACATTGGTTTTCGTATGATAGACGCTTTCGCCGATGGGGTGGGGGCGCAGTGGGAGGACAAACGCTACGGTATGGTGGCGAAATGTCGTGTCAAGAATGCCGAGTTGGTGCTGCTTAAGCCCTCTACGTTTATGAATCTCAGCGGGAATGCCGTGCGCTATTGGCTCGGGCAGGAGAAGATCGAGGTGCAAAACATGCTTGTATTGGTGGATGACCTAAACCTGCCTTTTGGTGCGATCCGCATCCGCAAGCAGGGCTCCAACGGTGGGCATAACGGACTCGGAAATATCCAATCGGTACTCGGCACGGAGAACTATGCTCGTGTGCGTTTTGGCATCGGAAACAACTTCTCGCGCGGGGCGCAATGCAACTTCGTGTTGGGAAAATGGACGGCGGAGGAGGAGCAGCAGATGCCCGACCGCCTGAAAGTGGTCTGCGAACTCATCCCCTGCTTCTGCCTGCAGGGCGTCGACCGCACGATGAATCTATATAACGGAAAATAAATACTCCTAAATATATAGGGGAAAAATATCTCACCCAAACAAAAAAGAGTAATTTTTCCCCAAAAAAAGTGCCCCGCTCTGCAGTCCCCTTCTCTGAGGGGGGGGGCGGGGGAGTCAAAATAGCATAAATCCTATTCCCAAACTTCGTTGTCCCCCTCTCTGAGGGGGTCGGGGGAGTCGGAGCAAAATGGGGAGTAACAAGTCTTTGAATATGAACACCTACATCCGCCGTTTTTGGCAACACCCATGGACAGTAGCCGCCACCAACTTGCTTTTGGTATTGGCCATCTATTCCGTGTCCCGCTACTTCTTTTATCGTATCAACACCGATATGTACCCGTCCGTGACGCCCGCTCACCTCTGGGAGATGCTCTGCGGCGGCGTGCGTTTCGACCTTACGGCACTGCTGTACCTCAACTCCGTCTATCTGCTGCTCATGCTGCTGCCCTTGCCGCTCTGCGTGCGCAACAATCGCCATTATTTGCGGGTGGCGCAGTGGTTCTATTGGGTGCCGAATGCTCTCGGCATCGCGGTCAATTGCATCGACATGGTCTATGTCCGCTTCACCGACCGCCGTACCACTTGCACGTTCTTCTCTGAGTTTCAGCACGATAGCAATCTCGCCTCGATATTTTTTCAATCCGTGGCGCAGTATTGGTATGTGTCGCTGTTTTTCTTGGTGGCCATCGTGCTGTTGGTGCTGCTCTCTCGCCGCCCCGCCCATATCGAGAAATCGAGTCCGTGGATATACTATCCTGCGGAGACTGTATTGCTCTGTGTATCAGTCTATTTCGTGGTGATAGGCATCCGTGGCGGCTTTGGTAGCTATACCCGCCCGATTACAATTTCCAATGCGCTGCAATACACCGACACCCCGCAGGAGACGGCCATTCTGCTCAATACGCCTTTCTCGCTGATGAAATCGCTCGAGAACGAGACCTATCACAATCCGCACTACTTCGCCGAGGATGAGTTGGAGCAAATCATGACGCCCGTGCATCCGGCCATGCCGCCTGAGGTGCCTTACGTAGGCCGTCCCGACAATGTGGTCGTGCTGATCCTCGAGTCGTTCTCCAAGGAGTACATCGGTTTCTTCAACCACGACCTCGATGGCGGCACGTACCAAGGCTACACGCCCTTCCTCGATTCGCTGCTCACTTGCTGCACCACCTATGCCTATTCGTTCGCTTCCGGGCGCAAGTCTATCGACGCCATGCCCTCCGTGCTGTCCTCTATTCCGATGCTGATTGAGCCGTATATCGTAACGCCGTATTCCACCAACCGAGTGTCTTCTATCGCCGAGCGGCTTGGGCGTGAGGGCTACACCACCGCGTTCTTCCACGGTGCGCCCAACGGCAGCATGGGTTTCCAAGCTTACGCCCGCTCGGCCGGCTTCCAGTCCTACTACGGCATGGACGAGTACGATGGCGAGGAGGCGTTCGACGGCACGTGGGCTATTTGGGACGAGGAGTTTCTGCAGTTCTACGCCCGCACGATGAGCAAACTGCAAGAGCCGTTTATGACTGCGGTCTTCACGGCCTCGTCGCACCATCCCTTCCGTGTGCCGAAGCGCTACGAGGGCGTCTTCCCGCAGGGCACGCAGCCCATTCACCAGTGCATCGGCTATTCCGACAACGCTTTGCGGCAATTCTTTGCTTACGCCAAGACACAGCCGTGGTACGACCATACGCTGTTTGTGCTGACGGCGGACCACACCAACCAACTCACGCACCCGGAATACACCAACGCCAAGGGGCTGTACGAGGTGCCGATCGCTTTCTACTACGCAGGGCAGTCGAGCGGCTATGTCGATAGCGTGAATGCAGTCAGCCAGACGGATATCATGCCTTCGGTTTTGGCGTGTGTCAATTACGACAAGTCCTTTTTTGCTTTCGGTGAGGACGCCGTCACGGGATACAAGAACCATCCGTATGCCGTTTGCTACAACAACCCCGTCTATCAGATTCTCTCCGATAGCCTGCTTTTGCAGTTCGACGGTGAGCGCACTACTGCGGTCTATAACTATCGCACCGACCGCCTCTTGGAGCACAATCTTGCGCCGACGGCGGTCAGTACGCCTAAGGTACAAGAAATGGAGCGCTACCTGAAAGCTTACATCCAGCAGTACATCGCCCGCATGACGGAGAACCGCCTGACAGTCGATTGATACGCAACGCATTATAGCGAATAAAATCACAGCTTGACGGTTGATTGGCCTCCGCCAAGCCGCCTCATGGCAATAGCGCGTTCTAAGAAACACCTCGCCGGCAGCACTCCTTTGAGTTCCTGCCGGCGAGATGTATTATAGCTAACGATTTAATAATCAAGGCTTTCTGTAGCCAAAGTTTTCTAAATCTTATATCTCTTCTCGTATCAGGTAGTCGTTTCGTGTTTGCGAATTGCGTACTATCAGCTCACCGAGGAATCCGGTCAAGAACAGCATGCAACCCAAAATCATCATCAGTATGGCGATGTGGAAATACGGATTCGTGCCGAGCAGCATGGCGTGTACTCCGTGCGAGATGGCGTGCAGTTTCATGGCCGCCACCACAATCACGGCTATCAGACCAATCACAAACATCAGCGACCCTATTAGTCCGAAGAAGTGCATTGGCTGCTTCCCGAATTTGTTGAGGAACCACAGCGTCATCAGGTCGAGATATCCGTTCACGAATCGGTTCATTCCGAATTTCGACACGCCGAATTCGCGCTTGTGGTGTTGCACCACTTTCTCCCCGATTTTGGTAAAACCGGCGTTTTTCGCCAGATAGGGGATGTATCGGTGCATCTCGGAGAATACCTCGATGTTTTTCACCACTTCTTGTCGATAGGCTTTCAGCCCGCAGTTCATGTCGTGTAGCTGAATGCCGGTCACCCTCCGTGCCGTGGCGTTGAATAGCTTGCTCGGCAGGTTCTTGGTCAGCTTGTTGTCGTAGCGTTTTTTCTTCCAACCCGACACCAAGTCGAATCCGTCTTCGGTGATCATTCGGTATAGTTCCGGTATCTCGTCGGGCGAGTCCTGCAGGTCGGCATCCATGGTTATCACCACATTGCCTTTTGCGGCCTGAAATCCGCAGTAGAGGGCAGCCGACTTGCCGTAGTTTCGTCGGAAGCAGATCCCGTGAATCGTTCCCGCGGGGTTCTCGTGTGCTTTCAGGTCTTCTATCACTTGCCATGAGCTGTCCGTGCTGCCATCGTTGACAAACACTATCTCGTACGAATAGCCGTGCTCGTTCATTACGCGCTCAATCCATTCGCTTAGTTTGGGCAGCGATTCGGCTTCGTTAAACAGCGGAACTATAATCGATATATCCATTTTTCTATTTTGTTGTATTCCGGCTTTAGTATTGTGCGGTGTCGTATACTTCATCTGCCACGTCGTTTCCTGCCAGCTTCTCTATCAGGCAGAACGCGAAGTCGCTGCTCAGTCCGGGCCCTTTGGCGGTGATGATGTTCTTGCTTTCCACGACCAGTCCGCCGATATAGCTCTCGCCCAAGTATTCCTCAAATCCGGGGTAGCACGTCGCCTGTTTTCCCTCCAGTATGCCCAGTTTGCCGAGTACGGACGGTGCGGCACAGATAGCGGCTATCTGCTTGCCGGCGGCGTTGTGGTCGATGAGCAGGTCGCATAGCGCACGGCAGTCGCCGAGTTTGGTGGCGCCGCCGGGTAGAATCAGCGTCTCAGCATCTGAGAAGTCGATATCCTCCATCAGTCCGTCTGCTTCCACGGCGATGTTGTGTGCGCCCAGCACCATCGATTTGCCGGTGATGGACACGGTGGTTACTTTGATTTTCGCCCGACGCAGCAGGTCGATCGTCGTGATAGCCTCGATTTCTTCAAAGCCGTTGTCAAGAAACAAATAATTCATACAGGGGTTATTTTATTTGTAAATTTGTAAATGGATAATACACATCTACATATTGATTCTGTACTGTTTCCCCTCCTTTGGAGGGGTAGGGGAGGTCATTTATTTACTCCTAAAGTTATAGGTTATTGTTCCAATCTGCACCGATTGGTCGCTTTCGGAGAATTTGGCTTTCTTGGCGGCCTCTACGGCGAGTTGTTGGGTGGTCGCATCGCTCACGTTGGTTCCGGTCGCTACTCGTGCGCTGACCACGTTGCCTTTCGAATCCACGCGTATCTCCACCACCACTTTCCCGTCTTGTTTGAAATCTTTCTGCGGTTTGGGTAGAGCGCCTTTTATGTTTCGGTTTTGCAGGTTCCACGAGTCGCCGCCCGAGGTTCCGTGTCCCACGGGGTTGCCTTTCTGTCCTTCGCCTTGTGTGTCACCGCTGCCTTGTGCGCCTGATGCGTTGTTGCCGAATAGCGCACCCATCTTGTCCGCTTTGGCGATGGCAGCCTGCTCTTTTGCTTTCTGTTCGGCTAATGCTTTCTCTTTGGCTAATCGTTCCGCTTCGGCTTTTTCGGCTTGCTCTTTGGCGATGCGTCGTGCCTCCTCTTCGGCTTGTTTGCGGGCCTTTTCTTCTATTTCTCGTTGCCGTGCGAGGGCCAACGCCTCCTCATCCTCTTGCGTCATCAGGTCGTTGTCCGACGGAGCCGAGCTCGCCACTTGCGGTGCGGCGGCTTGCGAGGGTAGGGGTACGGCTTCGGTGGCAACGGCCTCCGAGCCGCCGGCGTTTTCTGTGTTGCCGAAGGCTATCTCTATGCCCTCGTCTTCCTCCTGTTGGGGCGTCGATAGGCGCACGAACCAGAGGAACAGGAATAGGAGTAGCATGGCTATCACCGTGCCTGCCGCTGCGATACTATGTGATTTTTGTTTCAGTTGCACAGCGTTATTTCTTAGTCGCCACTACGAGTTTCATTTTGTGTTGGTTGGCGATATCCAGCACGCGCACCACTTCCTTGTAGGCGATGTCCTCATCGGCGTGCAGCGCAATGTACATCGTCGAGTCTTGTTGTTGAATGGTGGTCAGATAGGCCTCCAATTCGTCGGGATTGATCGCCACGGGTTTCGCTTTGCCGATGGCGACAAAGTAGTTGCCGAGGTTATCGATGCTCACTTTCGCAACCACTTGTCGGGTGGCTTTGGTTGCCCGCGACTGTGGCAGGTTTATCTTTATGTCGTTGGGCGACGACATAGTGCTTGCCATCACGAAGAACAGCAGCAGCAGGAATATCAAGTCGGTCATCGACGACATAGCGAACGTCGCCTCCACCTTATTTCGTCTTTTCAGAGCCATAGATTTAATTACGAATTATGAATTAAGAATTAAGAATGGCAAGTACAAGCGGCGCATATTTCTATCCATAAATAATAGAGCCTCTATATTCATCCACCCCGCTCTGCATGTTAATTGTTAATTTTTAATTGTTAATTGAGCAAAGCTCTTAGGCCGGCTCGTTGAGCAGGTCCATAAACTCCATGGTGCGTCCTTCGAGCAGTCGTACCACGCGGTCGATGCGAGCCACGAGAATGTTATAGGCGAACATCGCCAGAATGCCCACGATCAGGCCGCCCACGGTCGTTACCATCGCTTCGTACATACCCGTGCTGAGCGATGACATCTCTATCACACCGCCCGAGGTCTGTGCCATGTTGTAGAAGGTGCGGAGCATACCCGTCACCGTTCCGAGGAATCCCAACATCGGTGCGCCGCCGGCAATGGTCGCCATAATGACGAGCCCTTTCTCTAATTTGCTCACCTCGAGGTTGCCCACATTCTCCACGGCCACTTGCACGTCTTGCATGGGTCGCCCGATACGCGTGATACCTTTCTCTATCATGCGTGCCGACGGGGTGTTGGTCTGCTTGCATAGGTTCGTGGCGGAGTCTATCTTGCCTTCGTGGATGTAGTCGCGGATGCGGTCCATAAAGCTCTTGTCCTCTTTGGTGGCACTCTTCAGCACCACGAGGCGCTCAATGAATATGTAGATAGCGGCTGCCAGCAGCACGGCGAGTACAATCATTATCCATCCGCCGTTTTGTGCCATGGCCCACAGGTTCATGGGTTCCACTTCAGCGGCTTGCATCTGTTCGGCTGCCAATGTTGCGGCAGCGGTGTCTTGTAGTAACATATTGATATAGTGTTATTTAGAGTTCTTTATTTTGGTTGTCCGTCCCGCACTTCGAAAACAGACTCGGTCCGTTCCGCAATGCGCCCACTCGAGTCGGTTCGTTCCGAAATCCCTTTGCGAGGCTGCTCTCCCATGCGCCCGCCCGAGTCAAAGTCCTTATTGCTTCAGGCACGCTTTGTATCGGCGTATCGTTTCCTCTATTCCTAAATAGAGTGCGTCGGCAATGATGGCGTGTCCGATGCTCACCTCGCCGGTCCATGGGAACGCCTCCACAAAGGCGTGCAGGTTGCGCAGGTTCAGGTCGTGCCCGGCGTTCAGCCCCAGCCCGACTTCGTGCGCTTTCTCAGCCGCCGCTCGATAATGCGCAATCGCCGCCGCGGGGTTGTGGTCGTATTCCTCAGCGTAGGGCCCGGTGTATAGCTCCACTCGGTCCGCCCCCGTGCGTTTCGCGTATTCCACCATTTCGGGGTCCGCATCCACAAATATGCTGACGCGAATCCGCTTCTCGTGGAATCGCCGTGCCAGCTCCGTCAGATGTGCTTCGTGTTTCTTCGTGTCCCAACCGTGGTTGCTTGTCAGTTGGTCGGGGCTGTCGGGCACGAGCGTCACTTGGTTGGGGCATACATCCAATACCATAGTGGTAAATTCCTCCGTCGGGTTGCCCTCGATGTTCAATTCCGTTTTCACGAGTGAGCGCAGCGCATACACATCGCTTCGGCGGATGTGTCGCTCGTCGGGGCGCGGATGTATCGTAATGCCCTCGGCGCCAAATCGTTCGCAGTCCGTGGCAAATTGCTCCACGTCGGGCAGGTTGCCGCCGCGCGCATTGCGTAGGGTGGCCACTTTGTTTATATTTACGCTAAGCCGTGTCATTGTCTGTCGTGGTTTTATGGGTTTTGCTTGCGCTTTGCGCCTATATCGCTTTTTTACGCTGCAAAGATACTCTTTTTTCTTCGAATACGCAAATAATTCGTTCGCCGTTCTATTCCGCCGTGGCGCCGCTTCCTTTCCGCAGCGTGCGCTCATGGTGTCGGCACGCTGTTTTCAGCCCGCACGAGTCGCATTTCGGGTTGCGTGCCGTGCATACGTATCGCCCGTGCAGCAGCAGCCAGTGGTGTGCTTTGGGGATAACCGCCGCGGGGATGTAGCGCACTAATCGGTCCTCGGTCTGTCGGGGCGTTTTGCTGTTGGTTGTCAGCCCGATTCGTTCCGATACCCGAAATATATGTGTATCCACGGCCATCGTGGGCCGATTCCATATCACGGCGCACACCACATTCGCCGTTTTTCGCCCCACGCCCGGCAGGGTCTGCAGCGCATCGATGTCGTCGGGCACTTCGCCGCCGTATTCCTCGCATAGCCGTTGCGCCATGCCCCGCAGGTGTTCCGCTTTGCTGTTTGGGTACGATACAGAGTGTATATAGTGTAGCAGCTCCTCTCGGCTCGCTTGTGCCAGCCGCTCCGGTGTGGGGTAGGCGGCAAAAAGAGCTGGCGTCACGCCATTCACGCGCTTGTCGGTGCATTGTGCCGAGAGCATCACTGCCACCAGCAGTTGGTAGGCGTTCTCGTAGTGCAGTTCCGATTCGGCGTCGGCCGCGTTTTTCCCGAACCACTCCAATACAAACTCAAATCGTTCTCGCAGCGTCATCGGTTAGGGTTGTTCTTGGTCGAGCCGGTCCCGATAGGCGCGGCTCAGGTATTGCAGCAGTTTCGTGGCTTGAGCCTGCACGGCTTCCGT
The DNA here is from genome assembly GCA_963635385.1 of Dialister sp. CAG:486. Classification (GTDB taxonomy): domain Bacteria; phylum Bacteroidota; class Bacteroidia; order Bacteroidales; family Paludibacteraceae; genus Colicola. The sequence continues at coordinate 9,511 of CAVHGD010000025.1, forward strand.
TTCGGCGGATATGGGTCGTTTCTGCAGCCGCAGCAGCATAATCTGATAGAGCAGCAGTAGGCACGCTTCCGTGTCCGACATCGTCGGGCGATCGGTCTTCGATTTCAGCACTGCTAACGAGGGCATCAGCTGTAGTGCCGCGGCCCGATAGGTTGCCTCCTCGTTCCATAGCAGCACGTGCAGCTCTTCCATTTCTTGCAGCGCATTCTTAGCGAGCTGAATGTGTCCTTGCTCCGCCACGCCTTCTCGCCGCATCATCTCGTATAGGTTGTGCAGCTCTTCGTTTTGTTCCGCCGTGTTCGGGAAGGCGCGCAGGTAGTCCTCTATCTGCCATAGATAGAGAATATATTCCGCTATGTTTTCTTTTTTATTCTTCATCGTCTTCTTCGTCGTCAAAATCGATGGCGTCTAAGTAGTCATCGCTCATAAACACTTCTATCTCTCGCCGGTCTTTCTTGGTCGGTCGTCCCGTGCCTCGGTCTCGTCCCGATTGCCCGGCCATGCGAGCCAGCTCCAGCAGTTCTTTTTGGTCGGGAGCGGTGATGTCTTGCAGGTAGTCAGGCACCAATTTTGCGCCCATTCGGTTCTCGGCGAGCTGCAGAATGCGATAGGTGTAGGTAATCGGTCCTTTCCGCACGGAAAAGGTGTCGCCTATGTGGAAGCTCCGTGAGGGTTTCAGCTGTGTTCCGCCCATGGTCACGCGCCCTTTCTTGCAGGCGTCAGCCGCTATGCTGCGGGTCTTATAGATCCGCACGGCAAACAGATATTTATCCACTCTCGTTTCCATTCGCTATTCCGTTTTTTTCGTTTTGCTCGGCGCGGGCGCCTGTTTATGCTGCGCTACGACTATTGTCACGGCCACCACAATCAGCAGAATCCCGATTATCGAGCGCGTCGTCAGGTGCTCTCCGAATACCGTCACGCCCACTAATACGGCAGTCAGTGGCTCCATGGCGCCGAGTATGGCGGTCTGTGTCGAGCCGATGTATTGAATCGCGAGTGTGGTCAGCACGAGCGAGGCGGTGGTCGGCAGCAGTGCCGAGCCGATGCTGTAGCCCCAATGCGTACCTTGCGGCAGCGTTATCTGTCCGTGCAGGGCGAGAATGATGCCTACCAGTATCGTGCCGAAAAGAATCACATAGAACGTTACTTTCGCCGAGGGCAGGTGCGTGATGTGTCCTTTGTTGATAAATACCAAATACACGGCGTAGGTCAGAGCCGAGAAAATCACTAATACAATCCCGCCCCAGCTCATTTTCACTTCCCCGTGCAGTTCGCATAGCACGCCTATCCCTACCGAAGCAAGCCCGAGGCAACTCCATACAATCCACGACACGCGCTCGTGGAACACGAATGCCATCAGCAGTGCGGTCAGTATCGGATACACAAATAGGATCGTACTTGCCAGCCCGGCGTCCATATAATTATATGATATATAGAGCAGTAGCGACGATAGCACCATCAGACAGCCCAAGCAGGTCAGCTGTACCGCCTCGCCTTTGGTCAGCCTGAAATCCACTTTCTGAACGAGCATCAGCAGTGCCAGCATAGGAATGCTCAGCAGGTATCGCCAAAAGATGACCGATATCGAATCCATGCCGTCTTTCAGCAGCGGGAGGGCGAATAGCGGATTGAGTCCGTAGAATGCCGCTCCCAGTATACCCATCAGGTAGCCTGTCGCTTTGGTTTGTTTCATATTGCGGTTTTGTCTTTCGTTTTGTGCGGGCGGAACAGTCCGGCCCCTTTGGGGTGGAATATAGTCAAAAAGTGTGCAAAGTTAGTACCTTTTCTTCGATTGTGCAACCCGAAAATTGCACGGCTCGCGAAAAAGCAGTACCTTTGTGCGTCTATGCAAGCAAATTCTATCTGTTCGGACACCATCTGTGCCGTTTCCACAGCGTATGGCTGTGGGGGAATTGCCGTCGTTCGTGTGAGCGGCCCGCAAGCCATTCCCGTCGTCGATTCTCTTTTTTCGGGTTCGCATCCTTTGTCAGCCGCAGCGCCTCGTACGGCCTGTTTTGGCGAAATCGTGCGGGGGGCGGAGGTCTTGGACGAGGTCTTGGCCACGCCGTTTCGTGCGCCCCATTCGTTCACGGGCGAGGATGTGGTCGAGATCAGTTGTCACGGCAGCCTCTATATCCAGCAGGAGCTATTGCGTTGGCTTGTCGATGCGGGTTGCCGCATGGCGCGTGCGGGCGAATTCACGCAGCGCGCGTTCCTCAACGGCAAGATGGATCTCGCCGAGGCGGAGGCGGTGGCCGATCTCATCGCTTCGCAGTCCAAGGCGGAGAAGGATCTCGCTTTGCGTCAGTTGCGCGGCAGCGTATCGACCGAGCTGAGCCGTTTGCGAGATAAGTTGCTCCATTTTACGTCGCTTGTCGAGTTGGAGCTCGATTTTGCCGACCACGAGGAGTTGGAGTTTGCCGACCGCAGCGCCTTGTCCGCCCTCGCCGATGAGGTCGCTTTCTCGATCCAACGCCTTACCAACTCCTTCCGTACCGGCAACGCCATTCGCCATGGCATCCCCGTGGCGATTGTCGGAGCGCCCAATGCGGGCAAATCCACGCTGCTCAATGCCCTTTTGGGCGAGGAGCGAGCTATCGTGAGCGACATACAGGGCACCACGCGCGATACCATCGAGGACACGCTGCTCATCGAGGGCGTACTGTTTCGCCTGATCGATACCGCAGGCATCCGCCGTACGTCTGACCGCCTCGAGTCGATGGGCATCGAGCGCAGCCTGCAGGCGGTGGAGCAGGCGCAAATCATTATCGAGGTCATCGATTCCACGGCCCCGCAACCTGTTTCGTTTCCGTTCGATGTGTCGGGCAAGACGCTTATCCGTGTCTATAACAAATCCGATATCGCCGCCGTCGTTCCGCCCGTGGCGGCCCATTGTCTTGTCCTCTCGGCTCGTTCCGGTGAGGTCGAGCCGCTTCGCCGTGCGTTGGCTGCTGAGGCCGCTTCGCTGCTGCACACCGATGCCGTTACGATCAGCAACGCCCGCCATTACGAGGCGCTCTGCCGAGCTTTGGCGGCCATCGAGCAGGTGCGGTTGGGCTTGCGCAACTGCGTGTCGGGCGAGTTCTTGAGCATGGATTTGCACGATTGCCTCAATGCGTTGGGCGAAATCACGGGCCAAATCACTTCCGATGAGGTCCTGCACAATATTTTCAAACATTTTTGCATTGGCAAGTAGTTCTTGCCCGCCTCGTCTGTGTAAATCATCCCTATCGGCTTGATTGGCACGCATTTTGCGCTGCTCCGATTGTATTCGGATGTTGAATAATTTTAATAGCTGTTGCGTATGTCGATTCGTTCTCGTTTTCTTCTTCGATTCAATTTGTGGTTAGGTGCCGCCGTCAGTGTGCTGACGGGTTGCGGCGTTAAGAAATCAGCTTCTTCCGCCGAGGATCAAATTATGGCGATGTACGGCATTCCGGTGGCGTCCTATCGGGTCAGCGGTGTGGTTCGTGATGCGCAGCGCAATCCCGTTTCGGGGGCGCAGGTGGTAGTCAAGGGCTACAAAAATTTGCCCGTTGATACGCTCACGACCGATTCCAAGGGCCGCTATTCCGCCGCTATCGAGGCTTGGCCTTGCGATACGCTCAATGTGGTGGCCACCGATCCCGCCACGGCGCAGTCCGATTCTGTCCGGAAAGCCGTCGAGTGGGAGGATTCCAAAGGTTTCAGCTCCACGGCCAAACCGATTCGCTCCGATATTCAAATCCGCAAATAGTTTTTCCCTATGATATTATCCATGACAGGTTATGGCAAAGCCGAAAGCCAGCTTCGCGACCACAAGAAGGTCGTTGTCGAGATACGCAGCCTCAATTCCAAGACGCTCGATTTGAGTATGCGTCTTTGCTCGCAGGTGCGTGGGCGCGAGATTGATATTCGCAATCTCATTGCGCGTCGGGTCGAGCGTGGCAAAGTCGATTTGTCCGTTTCCTATCAGGACACGGCCAATCCCGATGCCGTTGTTTCCTCTTTTTCCCCTATCAACACCGAAGCATTCCGCTACTATCTCACCACTTTGCGTGCGTTGGAGAAGGAGAACAACCTGCTCTGTCCCGATTTGGTCGGCACCATTCTCCGTCTGCCCGATGTGTTGAAGCCGAACGACGATACGGCTGAGGCCGACGACACCGAGTGGCAAGTCGTTCTCTCCACGCTCAATGCCGCCATCGATGCCTTTGTGGCTTTCCGTACGCAGGAGGGCGCCGCTTTGGAGCGTATGTTCACCGAGAAGTTGGACGGTATCTCCGCCCTCTTGACCGAAATCGAGCCGTTCGAGAAGGGCCGTGTCGGCAAGATTCGCCTCCACCTGCTCTCCAACCTCGATAAGTTGGCGGAGGAGACCAAGCAGAAGATCGATATGAATCGCCTCGAGCAGGAAATGATTTACTATTTAGAGAAGCTTGACGTCACCGAGGAGAAGGTTCGCCTGACCAACCATATTCGCTATTTTCGCGAGACGATGGGCGGCGACGGCACGGGTGTCGGCAAGAAATTAGGTTTCATCTCGCAGGAGATGGGCCGTGAGATCAACACCCTCGGCAGCAAGAGCAACCAGAGCGAGATGCAAATCATCGTCGTTAAGATGAAGGACATCCTCGAGCAAATCAAAGAGCAGGTGCTCAATGTCCTCTAATCTTTTTCTTTTATGAATGACGATCGTCCCGTTATAGAGTACGACCACGTGACGCACTATTATGGTAAGCGCCTTATCTACAAGGACTTATCTTTTTCTGTGCCGCGGGGTCGTATTCTCGGTTTATTGGGCAAGAATGGTACGGGCAAGACCACTACCATCAATATCCTGAGCGGATTTATCCGCCCCGCAGCCGGTTCGTGTCGCCTGTTGGGTTACGACACGCGCACCATGCCGGCGTCGGTGCGTCAGCGTATCGGCTTGCTGCTCGAGGGGCATGTGCAGTATCCGTTCATGACCATTTCGCAGATCGAGCGTTTCTATGCGCCGTTCTATCCCCATTGGAACAAGGACGCCTACTACGAGCTGATGCGCCTCTTGAAAGTCCGTGATTATCAGCATCTTAGCCAGATGTCCAACGGCCAGCGTTCGCAGGTGGCGTTGGGTCTGCTGATGGCGCAAGACCCGGAGCTGCTTATTTTGGATGATTTCTCGTTGGGGCTCGATCCGGGCTACCGCCGTCTGTTTGTCGAGTATTTGCGCGATTTCTGCAAGTCGCGCGGCAAGACGGTCTTCCTTACGTCGCATATCATTCAGGATTTGGAGCGTTTGGTGGATGATTGTATCATTATGGATTACGGCCATATCATTCGCCAATGCCCTGTCAGTGAGTTAATTACGCCCACCATGACGCTCGAGGACACCTTTATCGAGCTTACGGGCAAGTACTAATCCGCTTTTTTTGAATTCCCCTAATCATTCTGCTATGATTCGCAGTATTTTTTTTAAGGAGTGGCTCAAGACGCGTATCGTCGTCGTGTTGTCGCTCTTGTTTTCGTTGTGTCTGTGCGGCTATTTGTTGATAGACGCCCACCGCCTGATTGCCACGCACGGCATGATGCCGGTTTGGGACACGCTGCTTAGCCGCGACACCCTTCTTTTGGAGTGGCTCGAGTATGTCCCCGTCTTGGTGGGCGTTGTGTTGGGCTGTGCGCAAATGATTCCCGAAATGCTGCAGAAGCGTATCAAGCTGACGCTCCATTTGCCCATTCCCGCTTGGCAGTCGGTGGGCGCCATGACGCTCTATGGGGTGCTGTTCATGCTTTTGTTGGCGGCGACCAATTTAGGTCTTTGCGCAGGCGTTATGGCCGTGTGGTTTCCGCGTGAGATTCTGCGCCATATCTTTCTGACCGTCTTGGTTTGGTATGTGGCGGGCGTGCAGGCCTATCTTTTCGCCGTTTGGATCGTGTTGGAGCCTACGTGGGGGCGCCGCATTCTCAATTTACTGTTTGCGGGGGTCTGCCTGCGCATGTTCTTTGTGAGCATCATGCCGGAGACCTACAACGCTTTTTTGCCGATTTTGGGGGCATTCACCCTTCTTTTCTGTGCGCTCCCGATGCTCAGCATCGCCCGCTTCCAAGAGGGCAAGGGACTTTAATTTTTGCATTCCCCTCCCCGCAAAACATATTTTTCAAAAATCCCCCTATATTTTTTATAGCCGTTTTTTCGAATCGTTATGAAACTGACTCCTCTTCGTATCTATAAGGCGCTCATTCTCGCCACGGCCGTCGTTCTCGTGCTGTGGGTGGCACCGTGGCTCTATTCGTTGCTCATTCCGGCGCAGCGGAGCGATGGCTTTGTCTATTACAGTCCTTATACCAACGATTTCATTACCCGCAATGCGCAAGGCTTCTGCGATTTTTGCGGCCGGTGCTATACCGATGCGGAGGCGGATTCGCTGCTGCCGTATTTCTTCTATCGCCAGCTCGATGCCGATAAGCGCCTGCCCGACACCTTGTTCGGCTGCCCTACCGATACCAAGCTGATGCGCCGTGAGTCTTTCACGTTCAAGACGAGCCCCGCGCAGATCACCAAGCCGCGTGTGCCGCTCTACGAGTTGCTCGATGCCGAGTCGGGGCGGGTCGATTTGCAGTTGCCGGCCGATGCTTTTCGGCTCACCGCGAGCGGGTTGGAGTTCCTCACGGCGGAGACCAATGCGGTCGATGCCGCCAAGTCGGCCATGTTCAATTCCGTCTTGCGGGCGCACGGCTGTGTCTTTCCCATTCGCCTCATTGCGGGCAACCCCACCACGCGCAAGTCGTACGACAACGGCTATTTGTTGTACGATAGCGAGGGGCACCTGTTCAACCTGCGCATGATTCGCAATGCGCCTCAGGTGCGTGCCATTCCTTTGCCGGAGGGGCTGCGGCTGCAAACGCTCTTTGTCACCGAGTTTGACAATCGCCGCAATCTCGGTTTTGTGGTTTCGGATTCCAATCAGTTGTATACCATTGCTTGTTCGGACCTTTCTTTGCACCGTATCGACATCCCCGAATACAACCCTTTGGAGCACCCGATTTTGATCATGGGGAACTCGCACGATTGGACGATTCGCCTTACCACTGCCGAAGCAACTCTTTATTATGCCGTATCCGCCACCGACTATTCCCTATTGCAGCAGCGTATCGTTCCCGACCCATCGCCCTCGGAGTTGCCTTGGACTGCCCGAGCCTACCATTACGTCTGCCCTTTGCGCCTCTCGCTTCGCTCTTGGCAGTCCCCCACCATCTTCCCCCGCTTCAATATTGATTGACTCGTCGGCCGCTTGATGTGCGTGCTGTGAAAGCCGAAAATGCCCGCTATTTGGCCTATCCGACTTCCACAATCCCGTCAATACCGGTCAGTAATCCCCATAAATCCTCCGGAAAAGTCAGAAAAATGCAGAAAAAGTGCAGAAATATTTGCACATATCAAAAAAAGGCAGTACCTTTGCACCCGCTTTTGAGAAAGAAGCCTTGTCGGTTGAACGAATGCACAAGAATGGTGCGGTAGTTCAGTTGGTTAGAATACCGGCCTGTCACGCCGTAGGTCGCGAGTTCGAGTCTCGTCCGCACCGCTCTCAGCCGACAAATAGAAAGTAGAGGTTCGCCTCTCTTTTTGTTGAAATGTTGTCCCGAAGGTATAGTTTCAAGCGTTGAAACTATTCGCCGCAGGGAATGGTCCATTAGCTCAACTGAATAGAGTACCACACTACGGATGTGGGGGTTGCAGGTTTGAATCCTGCATGGATCACAAGCAAACCAATGCATGGGTCCCAAATAAGCAAATGCATGGGTCACAAGCAAACAAACGAAAGCCGCTGAGTTTCAGCGGCTTTTCTGTTTTCTAAAAGGGCATTGTCGCCGAACCTCGCTCAATGGTGATTGCTCGCAAACATAAAAAATGCCGCAATTTTGACGGTTTTTTGACGGGAATGGGTATCGAAAGCCTGAAAAAGCCCTTCTCAATCCGCAAGTAGAATCCTCGCAACCGTCCCGCAAACACACCACAACGCCCCATAGCCCCTGCACCTTCCCCCCAAAAAAAATTAACTAAAAACTCTCCCCAAAAAATGAAATCTCTTTCTCTTTCCCGCAAGCATCTCATTTTCAGCCTTTTGTGGCTGTTTGTTTCCTGCCCGCTTTTCGCTCGGAGCACGCCGTCGGACACCATTCGTGTCTTGTGTATCGGCAACAGTTTCTCGTGGGATGCGGTCGAGCAGGAGTTGGCGCCGTTGTGTCAGGCGGCGGGTCAGCCTATTCTGATTGGCAACCTCTATTACGGCGGCTGTTCGTTGCAGCAGCATTACGATTTCCTGTTGCGGGACACGGCGGCGTATTCGTTCCGCATTATCGAGCAGGGGGTCCGCCGCCTCGACGAGCCGTATTCGTTGCGTCAGGCGTTGCGTCTGCGCCGGTGGGATTATATCTCTTTCCAGCAGGCGAGCGGTGACAGTGGCATTCCGGAGTCGTATGAGCCGTATCTCGGCGCGTTGATGGACAGCGTGCGGGCCTACCAGCCGCTGGCGCAATTCTGTTGGTTGATGACGTGGGCGTATGCGTCGGACTCGAAGCACCCCGATTTTGTCCGTTACGACCATAGCCAATCCGCTATGTATCAGTCGATTCTGTCTTGTACCCGCAACGTGCTCCGAACCTATCCCGACTTATTGCTCATTCCGTGCGGCACGGCGGTGCAGAACGCTCGCCATGCGATGGGCGATGTCCTTTGCCGCGACGGCTACCATCTCAATTATGTCTATGGCCGCTATACGGCGTCGTGTGTGTGGCTCGAGGTCTTGACGGGTCGCAGTTGTGTGGGCAACCTCTATCGCAATGCGGGTATGACCGCCTGCCAACAGCGTCAGACGCAGCGTGCCGCCCATCGTGCCGTCCGCCATCCTTTCCGCTCTCGCTGATTCCCCGCCGCCATTTCTGTTATATTCGTTTAATAGGGTCAGAGGGCATGCATATTAATTGTTAACTGTTAATTTTTAGTTGATACGCGATAGGCTCAACCACAAGGTAAAACCAAGGAAAAACCAAGGAAAGCCGCCCTGCATATTAATTGTTAATTTTTAATTGTTAATTGCCCCCATTTTCTCTTTATAAAATCTTTCATCTTAAATAGCAGTGCGGGCAGCGTGAATGCCATCAGCACCACGCTTGTCATGCCAATCAGCGTCACGGCGCCGAGCGAGAACATCGCGGGATGTTTCGACACCACGAGAACGCCGATGCCGATGAGCAGTATCAGTGCCGACAGCAGCACCTCGCTGCGGAATTGCGGCAGTATCGATTTCCCGGTTCGCCGCTCGTAGTCAAGCCCTTCCACCATAAAAATCGTGTAGTCATCGCCTTGCCCGAATACAAATGCCGCTAATATGATATTGATTATATTGAACTGAATACCAAACAGATGCATCAGTCCGAATATCCATATCCACGACACCACCATCGGCAGGAACGCCACCACGGCGAGCCAAAGATTTCGGAAGCTGAGCCATAGAAAGATAAACACTATCGCCGAGCAGACGGCCCCGATGTAGTTAAAGTTTTCCGATAGCGACTCCGTTATCTGCGCATTCACCCGCTCAATGGTGAAAACCACCGTCTCCGTATTCGAAATATTTTCCGTCCTTGAAGCATTTTCCGTACGCAAACTACTCTCCGCTCCCGACTCTCCTCCCGCAGCCCCCTCTTTCAGCCGTGCCAGCACGGTCTCTTCGTTGGCAATCGGCACATTCAGCTTATCTACCAGCATCCACGGTGTGTGTCGGGTCGTGTCGGCCGCGCGATAGTAGCCGTGGAAAAACAGCTCCGCCGTGGGCAAAAAGAATTCCGCCTCTTGCGGTGCAAAATCTGTCTGCAGGGTCGTCAGGAACGGCGCGAACGCTTGTTCGGCGAACCCGTATTGCCGCCCTTCCCGAACCATCTCCGAACCAATCCCGCTCCATTGCTTGCGGAATGCCGCCCATCTCTCGAGCCGCTCTTGTTGCATCGCCTTCGAGGGCAGGTAGCTCACCGCTGAGTGTCTGCCCGCAATGCACTGTGCCGCGAGCAGCGAATCGTACAGTCCTTGCTGCGCCTCGCTTTGTTGCGCTATGTCCGACCACTCTTCGCCCGAAAACACCACGTAGGCCGTGTGGGTCGATGCCTTTTCGCCCACGAGCGACGCGAAGTACGCCATATCTTTCCGCTGCTGAGGCGTCATATAGTTGATGTGCGACAGGTCGGCGTCGAACTCCACCGAGGTGCTGAAAAATGCCAACACCACGGTCAGCCCCCCGAGCAGCCCCATTGCAAGACGGCTCTTGTGCAGGGCGAATCGGCTCAGTCGGGGGAATATCGTCTCTTGCTGAGGCTCAGTGGCTATCTTTTTGGGCAGCAGGTGCGGCAGATAGACCACCGAGAACAGGATGGTCCCCACCAGCATCGCCGCCGCAAATATGCCGAGGTCCCGCAGTGCCACCGCCCGCAGCGGTATCAGCGTCAGAAAGGCCGCCACGGTCGTTATGTTTCCGATTATCAGGGGCGAAAGCACTTCTTGCAGGTTGGTGCGTGTGTCGGCCGTGTAGTGTCGGTGCACCACCACGTGCAGCGGGTAGTTCACCGCTATGCCGATGATGATGGTCCCGATTCCGATTACTATCAGCGACACCGTGCGGCACACCACCGCCATGGTTGCCATTCCGCACAGCATGCCGAACGCCACGGTCAGCAGGATGTAGCCTATCTCTTTGGGGTGGCGGAAGGTGCCGAGCAGGAGTAGCAGTATCAGCACCACGGCCAGTCCGATGGCGACTATGCTGTCCGTCTTTATCTGTCGCGCATTGCCCACGGCTATCACGGGCGCGCCCAGCAGCCGTATCTGCACGCCCTCTTGGCTTTGCATCACCTCCTCGCCGATGCGGTTCAGCGTTGCTACGAGTTGCGCATTGCGCCGTGTCTCCGACGATCCGTACGGCGTGGTCAGATAGGCGAACGCCCATCGTTGGTCGGCGGACACCATGTATCCGTCGGTCGAGCCGAAATGTTCCGATTGGGGCAGGTACGCCCGCAGCCGTTCCACCACGGGCCCGAACAGGTTCAGCGGGTCGGCTTGTATTCGGCTTGCCACAAACGACGACATGGGCAGCAGCAGTTGTTGTCGGTCGGCCCGCAGTTGGCTGTCTATGTAGCCGGGCTGTCCGAGCAGGCTGTCCATGCGGGCATAATCCGCCTCGGTCAGAAAATACGGTGCGTTTCGGTATATCCGGTCTATTCCGTCTATGTATCGCTCCATATCCACTTGCGTCGTCAGCTCGGGCAGCGTCGTGTCCGCCTCGTAGCACGCCTGATACGCATCCACGGCGTCGAGCAGCCGCGACAGGTCGGCCGTCGTGTCCTCAAACAGCACCATGATGCGGTCGGCGTCGGCAAACTCTTGGTAGCATTGCATCGCCCGCTGATTTTCTCGGTCGAGCGGCAAGAAGTCGGCAATGTCTTCGCTGAAGTTCAGCGTCAGCGATGCCGCCACCAGCGCCACGCACACCACCGCGAGGCTCCCCCACAGGGCGAGTCGGTGGCGGTTCAGATAGTCGTATAGGGATAGGAGAAAACGCATTATCGTTCGTCAATAAACTTTACCGGCTTGCGGGCCTTGGCGGGGAAATTGATGTGTTGAATGGTGTCTATGGGCAGTATCTCCACCCGTGGTGCCACCCGCAGCCGCGAGCGGAAACGGTCTTTCAGGTCTTTTATCAGCGCCTCTTCCGGCAGGTCGGAGCGGGTGCCGATTTGCACGATTACCTCGTCTGTTCCGGCCTCGGTCGAGCCGACGCGCACCACATAGTTCGCCACATATTCCGTGTTGTCTAATACGTCGTTTATGGCGGGCGGATAGATGGTCGTGCCTTTCAGTTTTATCATGTTGTTTTTGCGGCCTATGAGGGGCGTGAGTCGGTACGAGTTCCGCCCGCAGGCGCAGGGGGCCACTATCTTCGCCGCTATGTCGCCCGTGCGGAAGCGCAGCAGCGGCATGCCTTCCACGCCGAGGGTCGTCACCACCACTTCGCCGCTCTCGCCGTCGGGCACGGGCAGGTCGTCTTCGCCGATTATCTCCACGATGATCAGTTCCGGATGTACGTGTCCGCCGCAGCCGTGTTCGCATTCCGAGAAGGTGGCGGACATCTCCGTCGACGAGTAGGTGGCGTATAGCTCCACTTCCGGCCATTTGTCGTGGATTTTTTGTCCCAGCAGGTTGAGGTGGAATTGTTGGTCACGCAGTCCCTCGCCGATGCCGATTATCTTGCGTATCGACGAGTGCCGATAGTCTATCTCGTGCTGTTCGGCGTATTCTATCAGCCGCAGGATGAACGACGGCACGCACATGATGGCGTTGGGTCGGATGCGGGTTATCGTGTCCCATTGCAGTTCGGGGATGCCGTTGCCCACGCGAATCACGCTTGCGCCCATATCTCGAATGCCCATCCAGTAGGCGAGTCCGGCCATGAATCGTTTGTCTATGGTGGTCATCAGTTGCACGATATCGCCTTTTTTGATGCCGGCGCAGGCGAACGATTTGTGTTCGTTGTAGGCGAGTCGCTGCAGGTCGTGTTCCGTGCAGCCGAAGGTCACGGGGTCGCCCAATGTGCCGGAGGTCGTGATGTAGTCGATTATCTCTTCGCGCGGCACGCAGAGGAAGTCCTCGTTGTATAGTTGCAGGTCTTTCTTTTCGGTGAAGGGGATGCGCACGAGGTCGTCTATGGTGCGTATCGATGCCGTGTCGATGCCGAACGACTCGAACATGCGCCGATAGTAGGGCGAGTGTTCGTTCAGGTAGGCGAGTTGCTTGCGCAGCAGTTCTTCTTGGTAGGACTGAATGGCCTCTACCGATTGATATTCGATATCCATTGTAAAAATGCTTTTTTCCATTGTCTTGATTCTTCCGTTCCTTTGGTCTCGGAGGCGCCGAATCCGTGTCCGCCCGTCTCGTACCAAATATATTCGTGCGGGATGTGTCGGGCTGTCAGTGCCGAGTCGAGCAGCACCGAGTTGCCGTAGCGCACGGTCGGGTCATCTTTGCAGTTCAGCAGGAATACGGGCGGGCAGTCGTCGGGCACGTGTTTCTCGAGCGACAGCGAGTCCCGCATCGTGTGGTTGAATTGCCGCCATACGCCTAATGCGCCTCGGCGGGAGCGTTTGTGGGTCAGCGTCTTGTCCGACATCGTCACCACGGGGTATATCATGCCGAGGAATTTCGGCTTGTAGGGCGTGTCGTTGTAGGCGTACGACATCATCGACAGGTGTCCGCCCGCCGAGAATCCGAGTACGCCGATTCGGGTGGTGTCCACGCCCAACGAGTCCGCTTGTCGATAGACCGTGGCGAGTGCCTCTTCCACGTCGTCGAGCATGTCGGGATATTTGTGTCCGATGCCGAATAGCCGATACCAGAGGCACCATGCGCTGATCGACGCCACGCGGTATTTCAGCACAAAGGCGTTGATGCCTTCGCTCTGCAGCCATTCCGCCGTGGCCATGCCCTCATTTTTCATGTCCAACCAGTGGTAGCTCCCGCCCGGGCAGATTATCACGGCCACGCCCGTGTTCTTTGCCGAGTCGGCCGGATAGGGCGTGAGCAGCGGCTGTTTGGCTGCCGTGAGCCATGTGGCCGCGAGCAGTAGCGGTATGAAAAGTATGCGTTTAGCGTTTGTCATTCGGTACATTTCGTGTTGCGGAGGAATGTATTGCCGTCCCCTCCAAAACGGCTTTAACGGTTTCGGTGGCGGTAAATACCGTGCCGTATATTCCGTGCAGATAGCAGTTCTGCCCGCCGAGATACAGATTCTTGATGCGGGTCGTTACGCGCCCGACGGGTTCGGCGAGTCCGTACATGGCGCCTTCGGGGCTCAGGTAGTCGTCTCGATAGGTCAGCGAGGTGGCGGAGAAGGAGTCCTCCACGGCCTCCCGCAGGGCGGGGTAGAGCGGTTCGAGGGCAGCCAGCACGCCTTGCCCCTTTTGCGCTTTGAACGCCTCGTAGGCCTCGTAATCCGCTTTGCGGTCGGCTTGCCATGCCGCCAGTTCCGAGTAGTCGCAGAGCTGAATGCACTCCATGGTTCTCGCATAGCCTGCCTCGTTTCGGCTGCTCGTGTAGCAGAGTATCTTTTCCTCGGGCAGGTAATGCGTCACCGTGTCGTACGCTATCGTTTTGTCTTTCAGTACGATATGCAGCTTATAGACGCCTTTCGTTTCGGGCGTTTTCTCAATCCGTTCCGTCGTGATGGGTCGGAAAAGCGGTGTGTCCGTCAGCCGCAGCAGTTGTTTCGGGTGCAGGGTCGATACCACGGTGGCGCATTCGTAGCGGTGGTGTTCGGTCTCCACGGCCGTAACGCCTCGCTCGCCGCAGGTCAGGTGCGTCACTTTCTCTTCGGTCAGTATGCGCCCGCCGTGTCGTGTGATGTAGAGGCTGAGCCCTTGCACGATCGGCGCTGCGCCGTCTGTCAGCCGATACGCGCCGTCGGCAAAGTGTTCAAACTCTTTGGCGCCAATCAGCTCCGACGGGTCGTGGTCGAATGCCGTGCGCTCGTAGGGCACGTCTATGCCGAGTCGCCGCAGCGTGTCGCCTATGAGTTCGCCCTCGCCCATGCCGCACACCACGTGTGTGCCGGTCTGCCATGTGTAGCCGAGCCGTTGGTACGAGTACATTCCGCCGCCCGCCACGGGCAGCTGCTCGAGTACGGTTACGCTGTAGCCTTGCTCGGCGAGTAGGGCGGCGGTAAAGAGCCCGCCCACGCCCGCGCCGAGGACGCATACCGTCTTCTCGAATGGTTTTCCTATGCTGTTTTTGTAATACATTTCCAGTGATTTGGTCCGTTGCCGATACCCTTCTCCGAAGCTCGAATCCCGAACCACTACCGAAGGTAGCACCGTCAGTGTCACCTTGCCCGGCCGTATCCGAAACTCATTTTTCGATAGCACGTCAATCATCCCCTCCAATAGCAGCGGGCAGATGTCCAATTCTAACCGCTCGGCCATGTAGCACGCCCCTCGGTGGAATCGCCCGATGTCGCCCGTGCGGCTCCGAGTGCCTTCGGGGAACACCACAATCGAGTACCCTTGCTCCACCAATTTCGCCAGCTTTGCTATGTTTTGCTCGTTGTCTTTCGTCACGGGCAGACAGTGGCAGAGCCGTAGCACCACGCCTAATAGCGGGTTGTACCATACCCAGCCTTTGGTCAGGATCACCAATTTCTCCGTCAGTGCGAACAGCGGCACCACTTCCAATACCGATTGATGGTTGCAGACGTAGAGCATCGGCTTTTCTCCGAATACGTGTCCGTTCGGATTGATTAGCTGAAAATCCAATCCGGGGATGTGATTCGTAAACCATTCGGCTATCTTGTTCAAGCAGCGTCTGTACAGGGTCCGTGCCGTTTGGCTCCAACCCAAAAGCAGAAAATACACCAACGACAACACATTGATAATCAGCATGGCGGGCACCCATACCCCGAAGCTCACCACGGTGCGCCAATACATCATCGGGTAGCCGTACACGATGGCTCCCACGCAAAGCACGGTGTTGAGCAGGCTGATTCGCGTGAAGTCCCGAGCGGGTCGGAAGTGCGACACCCGTTCCTCTCGGGGCGGGTAATAGACGCGTATCGGCACGGGCACGAGCGGGATGTTGTGCCATGCCGCTAACACTAATAGCTCCAGCTCGGCTTCGTATCGAGCGGTGAGCAGATTTAGCCCTCGCAGTCGGCGGAGCGGATAGATGCGCATGCCGGTCTGCGTGTCGGGCAGGGCGACATGGGTCTGTAGTCGGAACCAGAAATTCGAGAACCGATTGGCAAACTGATTCTTGCCGGGCATGTTGTCGGCTTGCAGGTTGCGGCTGCCCACGATGAGGGCGCCGGGGTGGAGCGACAGGGCTTTGAGCAGGGCGGGAATGTCTTCGGGGAAATGCTGTCCGTCGGAGTCAATGGTCAGGGCATAATCGAACCCCAATTCCATGGCTTTTTCGAATCCGATTTTGAGCGCATGTCCTTTCCCTTTATTCGGAAAATCCCGAACCACTACCGAACCAACTCCCGATTTTTCCAATTGTTCTTCCGTATCATCCGTACACCCGTCCACCACGACAATAATATCTTTCAGGTAGTGGTGCGTACGCCGTACTACATCGGCAATGGTTTTCCCGTTGTTATAGGTCGGTATCAGTGCGCATATATGTGGCCACGAATCGTGCATAAGTAACTATA
>CAVHGD010000026.1:0-25505 GCA_963635385.1 Dialister sp. CAG:486
TAGAAGTAGTCAATTTCTGCGCTCAAGTATTTCGAGATGTCAAATTCCAAACCGAGGTCCACAATCTGGCTGCGCTCCCAAGTCAAATCCGGATTGCCTTTGTAGTTCCATACATAAGCCACATTTCCGTCTACGTACTCAATCGAGTATTGGTCTTGGAACAGGTTCGAGCTGATACCGTCTTGGCTACCGAGCACACCCCAGCTGAGACGCAACTTACCGTTCTTAACCCATTCTTTGGCAGGCTCCATAAACGGCTCATTCGTAAAGGTCCACATCGCACCTACCGATCCGAAATGTCCCCAACGGTGTCCTTTTGCAAACTTTGACGAACCGTCGGCACGGTAGTTAGCCGTAATACCATAACGCTCGCCATAGGTATACGAAACAGTTGCCAGATACGATTCCAGTGCCGAGTTAGCCGTAGCCGAAGTCAGAGCCGCCATCTGAACGGCATTACCCCATTCCAGCACGCTCTCACCCGTCTTAGCTGCCACATAGTTCTTACCACCGTAGGTCTGTGCGTTGCGAGTGAACTGTGTCTCGTGACCGATCATCGCACGAATCGTATGGTCGCCGATTACCTTATTATACTCGAGCAATTGGTTTGCCATAAAGTAGAGGTAGCTCTGTTGCGTCTTATACACACGCCCGATTCCGGCCGCATCGCCGTAGTATGCGTTGGTATACTCCGAATTGGTAGCGCCCACATATTGCACACCGGCATTCACCGTCAGTTTCAGGTCCTTGTAGAATTTCACTTCCAGCATACCCGTACCCGAGAATTGGTGTTGCACCGTGTTGTCGCGGTCGTAGCGCAACGAACCGGCGGGGTTGATACCGGCACCGAACCAACGGCCCGAACCCTCGTTCATACCATAGTCGTATGCATTACCACCCGTCTTCGCGTCTTGCTTTATCGTTCCATCTTCATTATACAAGAACACAGGATAAATCGGCGGAATACTATTCACATAGTTGAAACCGTTGTTCATATTGCTTCCTTGGCCTACCGCATTCTGGCTCGAATAGGTATATGCCATATTCAAGCTACCCTTCAGCCATTTCTTGGCTTGGTGGGTCACATTGCTACGCAGCGTGAAACGGTCGTAGTCCGAACCGATGTAGTAACCCTCATCTTTCAAGTAGCCGAGCGAAGTATAGTAGGTTGTCTTATCCGTACCGCCCGATATCTTCACCGACGCCTCTGCTTTCTGTCCGATACGGAAAATCTCATCCTTCCACGAGGTCATATTCTCGTAGCCCGGCTTGTACTCCACATCACTATAGAATTTACCATCCGAACCAATCAAAGCCGCACCGGACGCATTCCATAAGTTATAAGAAGAAGGAAGTCCCTTTCCGTCAGCTCCATAGAGAGTACTATTTGTAGCAGCCAACCAACGCGCATCATTCGAGTACAATCCCTTATAGCTATTGTAGATTGACATCCACGACATCTCCACATACTCTTTCGGGTCGCTGATAACGGAGTACAGCGGCAGCAAGTGCATATTGGCACCATACTTCACATCCACATCTATCTTGCCGTTCTCGCCCGACGTACCACGCTTGGTGGTAATCAAGATAACGCCGTTCGCACCGCGGCTACCGTACAGCGATGTAGCGGTTGCGTCTTTCAGAATAGTCGTCGAAGCAATATCGCCCGGGTCGATAGCCGACACGTCGCCCTCGTAGGGCACACCGTCCACCACATAAAGCGGCGAGGTAGAACTATTGATAGAGCCGATACCACGAATACGAATACTTGCGCTCGAGCCCGGCTGACCGCTGGTCGTAACCACTTGTACGCCGGCCACCTCACCTGCCAGAGCTTTCGAGATTTCCGAAGGACTCTTCTTCTCGATAGCGTCAGCGTTCACGGCTTGTGCCGAACCTGCGAAACTACCCTTCGACACATTGCCGTAACCCGTTACGACAATCTCTTGCACCACCTCGGTCGATTCGTGGAGGGTCACGCGTACATTTTTCTTAATAGCCACTTCTTGCGATTGCATACCCACGAAACTAACCACGAGGGTAGTGGCGTCATCGGGTGCAGTCAGTGTAAACTCACCGTCGAAATCGGAGATAGTACCCACCGAGCCACCCTTCACTTGGATGCTGGCGCCTATCACCGGTTCGCCTTTTTCGTCTACAACCACACCGCTCACCGGCTGCTCTGCCATCACGGCAAGGCTAACAAGGCCGAGCATTAGGAATGTAAAAACTTTCTTCATACCTATTTGTTTATAAATATCCTATTTTGTTCTTTTTGCTATCACAGCATTCTTCACGCCCCTCCTATCGTCCCCGTTGCCCATTCGCACCTCCTCTTTTTATCCCCTCGAAACGCCCGTTTTTCGGGCAAATATGCACTTTATGCATACAATTTACAGACAGCATACCGAATAAAAGCGTGCAAAGTTACGCCAATTATTTGATACCACCAAACATTTTGCCGATTTTTTATGTTAAAAAGCAGCAAAATGCCCATTTTTCAAACTTTTGGTTCGCTAATGTGATAAATATACACTTTATGCACACCCGTTTTTACAAAAAGACACCGCCCTTCGGGAGCCGAAAATCATTATTGATACACCAGCACCGACAGGTTGCTCTCGTCAAAAATCTCTTGCGCCACTTTTTGCAAAATTTTGGGCGTTGTGCGAGCAATTTTTGCGTAGGTCTCTTCCCATACCGGTGCCGTATCAAAATAGAGCACCGCCTTTGCCATCGCCAGTGCATTATTCTCCTGATTCTCAGCGGCTATGGCCATCTGCCCGCGCAGCTGCACGAGTGCTTTGTGCAGCGCCGCTTCCGACAGCGTGTGCTCCGCCATGGCGGCCAGCTCTTTGCGCACCAGCGACAGGCACGGCTCGCACTCTTCCGGCTCGCACGCAAAATAGGTGCACCAGTAGCCCGTATCCGATAGCGGCGTGTAGGTCGATTCAATCGTATACACCCATCCTTTTTTCTCTCGGAGGCTCATGTTCAGCCGCGAATTCAAGCTTCCCCCGCCCATGATGTTGTTCAGCAAGTACAGCGGCAGCTGCAGCTCATCGCCCAACGGATACGCCGGCCCGCCAATCATTACGTGCTGTTGGTGCGTATGTTTTTTGTAGGTCACCGTCGCCGCGGGGTTGTCCTGCACGAGAGTGCGCAACATGTGCCCCTCTGCGGCGGGATAGGATGCGAATTCTTTCTCCGCCAACCGGAACACCTTGTCCGTCGCTATGTTTCCCTGAAAGAACACCACCATCCGTTTCGGCCGATAGTGTTTCCGCATCCAGTCGATGGCCAACTCCGGCTTGCTGCTGATGTGTCGCAGCGTCTTTTTCGTGCCGAGGATAGGCATCGCCAGCGAGTAATTTCGGAACAGCAGATTCTCAAAATCGTCATAAATCAACTCGCTCGGCGAATCGTTGTAGCTCTCTATCTCATCATAAATCACCGTGCATTCCTTGTCCGTCTCCTCTTTCGGGAAGGTCGGCTCCGACACCATTTCGGCAATCAGGTGCAGCGTGCAGGCCACATGCTCCGCCATCGTGGCCGCATAGAAAGTGGTTTCCTCTTTGGTCGTGTACGCATTTATTTCGCCGCCCACTCCTTCTATACTATTGATTATCTGTCGCGAAGTGTGGTGTTGCGTTCCTTTGAAAACGCAGTGCTCTATGTAGTGCGCCATTCCGTTCTCCTCGGGTAGCTCATCGCGCGTGCCGGTGCCTACCATCACCCCCAGATACACCACATCCGAATCGGTTTTTCGATGCACCACGCGTATGTCATTGGGCAGAATATGATAAAAAGTTTCAGCCATTTCTATTCTTTATTTGTGTAAATCAATTATTTGTCGTACCTTTGCGGTCCGTTTCGGTAGAGTTCTGCACCGTGCAGGCTCTGCGGACGCGAGATTTGCGGCATTGGCGGAATTGGTAGACGCGCTAGACTTAGGATCTAGTTCCTAACAGAGTGAAGGTTCGAGTCCTTTATGCCGCACAGACGAGCTTTCGGGCTCGTTTTTTTGTTTACCGCATTCCGCACCTCCTATTCATTCCCTTTCGCCACTCCTATATATACAATGCGTATTTTTTCGCCGATGCGTTTTCTTACCGTCTTCAGCGCATTATTTTGCTTTGGCTCGCTTTTTGTATGGCAAAAAGCGTCATAAATGCCGAAAAAATAACAAAAACCATACAATATGAAACGCAATCTTTTCTTTGCACTTGCCGCTATCGCCTGCTTGGCCTCCTGTTCATGGGATCAAGAGTCGCAATATACGCCCTCCATCACGCCTTCCTATCTCATCTGCCACCATGCGGACACCACGGCTTCCGGTGCGTTGCTGCCGTTGGATACGATGTCGGTTCGCTTGAAGGATGAAAACTATGTGCTTGACACCATTCACACCCGCGACACGGTGCATTTTTCTATTTTGTTGCGCAGCTACACCAACAACTTGACGGGATTCACCATCGATTACGATAGTGCGGCGCTTGCTTTCACCATCGATTCCGTGCAGGCTATTCAGCACGCGCTCGATAGCACCTCTGTGCCGTCGCAGTGTCAGTTGAAATTTGTTCCGGGCTATGTGGTAGCGGTGTTCCCGGTGCATTATGTAGCGCGCAAGACGGGAACGTACGATTTCAAGCTCACGGTCACCAGCGATTCCAAGTATTCGCCCGTTTCCTACACACTCCGTCAAACCGTCGAGTAAGACCTCTCCAAGCCCCTCCAAAGGAGGGGATGTCTGCAGCATGGTGGGGTTTTATAACAGAAAGTATCTTTCGTAGCCACAGAGAGGGACTGTCAATTGTCTGATAGCCCCCTCATTGAGGGGGTTGGGGGAGTCGGTTCGGGCTAATTGTTAACTGTTAATTGTTTTGCCTCCTGCCACAGTGCCTCCATTTCGTCGAGTGTCAGGTCTTGTAGTTTTCGGCCTTGCTCGGTTGCGCGTTGCTCGATGTAGTTGAATCGGCGAATAAATTTCTGATTGGTCATCTCCAACGCATTGTCGGGGCGTATTTTGTAGAGTCGAGCGGCATTCACGAGCGAGAACAGCACGTCACCGAATTCTCGGGTCGCTTTGTCGCTGTCTTTGTCTGGAGCCGACGCATCTCGCCCTTTCATTTCCGCCTCAAACTCGGCAATCTCTTCTTTCACCTTTGCCCACACGTCATCGGCTTTTTCCCAGTCGAATCCCGCATTAGCGGCTTTGTCCTGAATGCGATACGCTTTCACGAGGGCGGGCAACGCCTCGGGCACCCCTTCTAACACGGTCTTGTTGCCGCCTTTTTCTTTCAGTTTCACCTGCTCCCAGAGATGGCTCACCTCCTCGGCGTTCTTTGCCGCCACTTCGCCATACACATGCGGATGGCGGAATATCAGCTTGTCACACAGTCGATTGCACACGTCGGCGATGTCAAAATCGCCCGTCTCGCTGCCGAGCTTTGCGTAGAACACCACGTGCAGCAGCACATCGCCTAACTCTTTGCTTATCTCCGTCTTGTCTTCCCGAACAATCGCCGAAGCTAATTCATAGACTTCCTCTATCGTGTTCTGCCGCAGGCTCTCGAAGGTCTGTTTCCGGTCCCACGGACACTTCTCGCGGAGGTCATCCATCACGGTCAGAAGCCGGTCGAACGCCGCCAATTGTTCTTCTCTTGTGTGTATCATTTTTGGTTTTGTTTTTTTATTCTACATTCATCAGTTCCACCTGCCCCTGCTCATCCATGCGAGCGTAGGTCCATTGCTGAAAGCAATCTCCCAGAATCAGCACTCGGCTGTCGTGCGCTATTTGCAGATCGAGTTCGATATGCCGATGCCCGAAGATGTAATAGTCGTGGTGATTGCCTTTCCGTTCCTGCTCTTTGGCGTACAGCACTAATTCCTCGTTGGCCTCGCCTTTGTACGGACAGGGCTTTGCCAGCTCTTTCAGCCGACTCTTGGCGGCCCACCCATAGCCCAACTTATTTCCCCACCGCGGCGGCACTATCCGAAACAGCCTCTGTATCAACCGATTATGAAAGAATCGGCGCAGTGCGATAAACTGCCGTATTTTTTTCTGCACCTCTTTGGGATAATGCTGTTCCCAGTCGCTCGGCATCACTCCGTCGCCATGCCCGAGATACACTTTTTTCCCGTTTATCACCATCTCGCACGGCTCTTTGACCACCGTCACGCCCATCCGCTTTTCTAATTCGCCGAAGGTCCATAGGTCGTGATTTCCTAAAAAGTAATACACCTGTATGCCTCGCTGTGTGGCCGACCGAATAGTCTGAATAAACGGCTCATACTCCTCCTTCGCTTCATCCCGCCACACATATTCGTACCAGTAGTCAAACATATCCCCGAGCAGGTAGATTGCCGAAGCATCCCCGAAGCAACTCTCCAGCAGCCGCACCACTTGCCGTTGGTGCGCCGCACGATCCGCCATCGCCCGCGAGCCGATATGTGCATCACTCAAGAAATAAACCATTGTATAATCCGACCTCCCAACCCCCTCCATAGGAGGGGTTTACAGAGTGTGTCAATATAGTAAGTCAGTGTGTGTCAATCGAATGTCAGTCACTCCGGTAGCCCCCTCTTTGAGGGGGTTGGGGGAGTCTTTTGAAATCTATCACATCATCCCCAGTTCCAGTTTGGCTTCTTCGCTCATCATGTCTTTGTTCCATTCGGGTTCAAAAACGATGTTCACTTGCACGTCTTTCACGCCCTCAACGCTGCCCACTTTTTGTTTGATGTCTTCCACCAGAAAATCGCCGGCGGGGCAACTCGGGGCGGTGAGTGTCATGTCTATTTTGCATACGCCCTCCTCATTTAGGTCGATGTTGTATATCAGCCCCAAATCGTAAATATTCACCGGTATTTCAGGGTCAAATACCGTCTTTAGCATACGCAGTATTTCTTCTTCTGTTTGTAGAAACTCGTTCATTGTATTGTTTCTCTCAATTATTTTAGTGGGGAGCTCTCGCAGTCCCTATAGATATTTTCGTATTCCGACTAACTCGTTTCGCAGTCGTTCCAGTATCTCGATGGCTTTTTGCTTGCTGTCCGTCTGTTTCCCGTTGCTCTCCAGCTCACGCCGAATGGCATCTATGCGGGTTATCTTGAGCACATCTCGAATGTGTTTTATCTGTCGCAGCAGTTGCAAATCCTCTTTTGAGAAGTATCGGTTCCCATGTCCGTCTTTTCGCGGGTCGAGTTGGTCAAACTGACTCTCCCAGTACCGAATCGTCGATATGGGCAATCCCGTCAGCGCCGTCGCCTCGCTCATCGAGTAATACCGTTCCTTGAGTTCCGTGAGCGGCGTCATCGTTGTGTAATCTTTTGCAGGCATACCGTATTGTTAGAAACACTATCAAACGCAACTCGTTACTTGCATATTTTCAGTTTTCTGCCGGCACGGATATTGTCGTTTTTCAGTCCGTTCCACGCCCGCAGTTGCTTCACCGAGCAGTGGAATTTTTTGGCAATACTTCCTAAGGTGTCCCCGTTTTTTATCGTGTAATAGGTCACCCCGTTCACCCGATAAGCGCCCGAAATATCGGTCGTTTTGGCGAGGTCTATCTCGGCTCGCCGATTGTTTATCAGCTGATCCGCTTTGTGCGCATAGATGCTGTCTTGTCGGTCGATAAACGCGCCCGCTTTCTCCATCGGCAGGCAGAGCGTGTAGGGCGACCCGCCCGGCAGTATATCTCGGATGTATTGCGGATTGAGTCGCCGCAGTTCCTGAATGTCTATATCCAATTTTTCGGCCACTTGCGTCAGGTGCAGCCGTTTGGTTATCACTATCGTGTCCGTCAGCATCACCTTGTCGGGCGGTGCGGGGCAGATTCCGTGCGCCTCGTTGTAGTTCATCGCATAGTTTGCCGCAATAAATATCGGCAGATAGCTGCGTGTCTCGCGCGGCAGGTACGGATAGATGCTCCAGAAGTCTCGTTTCCCGCCGGCCCGATGGATTGCCTTACTAACATTCCCCGACCCGCAGTTGTAGGCGGCTATCACCAGATTCCAATCGCCGAATACCTCGTACATGGCTTTCAGAAAACGGCACGCGGCGTCGGTGGCCTTCAGCGGGTCCATGCGTTCATCCACCAGCGAGTTTATCTCCAGTCCGTATCGTTTTCCCGTGTAGGGCATAAACTGCCACAGCCCGGCTGCCCCTGCATGCGAATGCGCTTGCGGATTGAGCGCCGATTCTATTATCGGCATTATCTCCAGCTCGTAGGGGAGCCCGTAGCGGTCTAGCGCTTCCTCGAATATCGGGAAATAGTATTCCGACATGCGCTTCATGCGAGCCACCTGTTTGTAGTTTCGCTGCATGTATCGCAAGATAAAGCTGCGCACCACCTCGTTGAAGGGCAGCTCCACCACGCACGGCAGCGCTTGCAAGCGTGCTTTGTAGACAGAGTCGGGCAGCACTTCGGTCACCACCATTCCCGTGCAATTCGTCGTGTCGAGCCATCCCATGGCCCAATCCATCATGCGAAAATCGATATCCGACAGACTGTCTTTGTCCCAGTGTTGCGGAAAAACCGCAGCGGCCGTCAGCGTATCCTCCATCGCCTCGATGATTTGTTCTATCGAGTCCATAGCCAGCGTATCGGCCTCCAATATCTCTATCGTATCCACCGCCACGGCCTCCGTTGCCGCACGGTTTGCGTCGCCGTCGTTCGTGTCCGCCACGCCTCGCGCGGGTACCAACAGCACCCCGCAGAGCAGTCCTATTATATATATTATCTTGTTTTTCAAAATGTTACAGCCAATTTTAGTTCCGTTGTCCGTTGATTGCGCCATTCGTCGTAGTAGATACACGGCTCCACGTTCAGCGTCAGGTCGGGCGAGATATCAAAGTCAAACAGTTGCGCATCCACGTATGCATCCACTAACGACAGCGCATAAACCGCAATCGTCACCACGATGCTGATGTCCCGATAGCGCCGATAGGTGCTTTGCCACGTCTGCAGCGTCGAGGTATATTTGGTCGCCCCGCCCATTCGCTCTATCGTGTAGCCCTCGGGCAGGATGGCGTTGTAGGTCTTGGACGCATCGGCCGAATTCACCACGCCTTTTTGCACATCGTTATAGAGGTCTCGGTAGGCCTGCTTATAGCTTTCGTAGCGCGATTGGTTGAACGAGATGGCGTAGCCGCAGCCCATAAATCCGCCATACACAATCGGCAGTTTCCAGTAGCTCCCGTTGTATATCTGTCCCGCTCCGGGCAGGATGGCTCCGAGCCACACGGCTTTCAGCGCATCGGGTTTCCGTTTCAGGTCGATATAGTATTTATAGGCATCTCCGTCCGCCACCGCTTGTGTGGTGTCGGGTATGTGGTATATCGAATCATTGGGTGCCGCCCATCCGGACGCCACCACCCCGCAGAGTAGTCCTATCAGTATGTATGCTCGGCGTTTCAACTCAGTTTGCTTATGAGGGCTTGCAGTTCCTCTTCGCCCGTGAAGTAGATAGTCAGTTTTCCGTCGGCGATTTTCACCTTTTTGTTCAGCGCCTCGCCCAGACTTTTCTCCAAGTCCTTGTATGGTTCGCCCTTATCGGCGGTCTTGCGAGTCTTTTTCGTTTCCGTCTTCCCGGCGCTCACTAATTCTTCCACTTTGTGCACCGACAGCCCTTCTTTCAGGATTCGCTGATAGAGGTCGAGTTGTTGTTCCGCCGAAGGAGAACCCAAGATAGCCCGAGCATGCCCCATGTCTATCTTCTTTTCTTTGATACCCATTTGTATCTCAGCGGGCAATTTCAGCAGTCGCAGGTAGTTTGCCACCGTTGCACGCTTCTTGCCCACGCGCTCCGACATCTTCTCTTGCGTCAGCTCGTAGTCGTCCATCAGTCGTTGGTAGGCGAGCGCAATCTCTATCGCGTCGAGGTCTTCCCGCTGAATATTCTCTATCAGCGCCCATTCCATCACCTGCTCATCTTTCGCGGTGCGGATGTAGGCGGGAATCGAATTCAGCCCGGCCATTTTCGAAGCCCTGTAACGACGCTCGCCCGCAATAATCATATACGTTCCGTCGTCGTTTTTGCGGAGCGTGATGGGCGAGATGACGCCGTGTTCGCGTATCGAGTCGGCCAGTTCAGCCAGCGCCTCTTCGTCAAAGTTGCGTCGTGGCTGATCGGGATTGGCAACAATCTTGTTCAGTTCCACTTCGCTGATGCTGCTGCCGCCGTTGGTGTCCACATGCGTGGTATCTATCAGGGCGTCTAATCCTCGCCCCAGTCCGGTCATTTTCTTCATTTTTTGTTGAGTGTTTAGCGTTTAGTGTGCGTGCATTTGATAGTAGTTGAGTGTTTAGCGTTGAGAGCAGTTGAGAGTTGAAAGTTATGAGTTGATAGTTAAAAGTTTAGGCTTTGTTTCGCCGAATCAACTCTTTGGCAAGCGCCATATAGTTCTGTGCCCCCTTGCTCTGCGGGTCGTATTCCAGCACCGACATACCATGGCTCGGCGCCTCGCTGAGTCGCACGTTACGGGTTATCACCGCATTGAATACCAAGTCGCCGAAGTGTCGTTTCACTTCCTCATACACCTGATTGCTCAGACGCAAACGGTTGTCGTACATCGTCAGCAGGAATCCCTCTATCTGCAAAGCGGGATTGAGCTGCGACTTGATAATTTTTATCGTGTTGAGCAGCTTTGCAATTCCTTCCAGCGCAAAGAACTCGCACTGCACGGGAATAATCACGCTGTCGCTTGCCGTTAGGGCATTGATGGTAATCAGACCGAGCGAAGGCGAGCAGTCAATTAGGATGTAATCATATTCGGCACGCACTTGACCCAAAATTCCTTTCAGCAGGGTCTCGTGATTGTCAATGCTTAGCATCTCAATCTCCGCGCCCACCAAGTCGATGTGGCTCGGAATGAGCGACAAGTTCTTCACCGAGGTTTCCACCACGGCGGTGTGCGGGTCAATGCCGTTCACCAAGCACTCGTATATTGTATTTTCTTGCTCTTGTATCTCCACGCCGAGTCCCGACGAGGCATTGGCTTGCGGGTCGGCATCCACCAGTAGCACCTTTTTTTTCTGCATAGCTAAGGCAGATGCCAAGTTGATAGCCGTTGTGGTTTTTCCTACTCCACCCTTTTGATTTGCCAACGAAATTATTTTACTCATATTCTGTTGATTTTTAATCGATTCTGTATATTTTCTGTTCTATATCTTTTGTATCTTACGATTCTATATCTTTTGACACGATATTTTTTAATTCAATATCTTTTTTTAGTACCTTATAGCCTTCTATATTTTTTCCTTCATTCTACTCTCAACTCCTCAACTTCCAACTTCTATCAACCCTCAACTCACTCCCCTATCCTCTCCAAAATCTGCTCAGCGGTTATCTCCTTGCACGCAAAGTTTCGGTATCGGCACCCATCCGTACCGTGGCAGGTGCAGGGTCGGCACGCCAAATCATTGCGTTGAATAATATCTTTTTCTTTCTGTTTCCAGCCCATGAATCCCATTTTCGGGTGTGTGGCGCACCATACGCTCACCGCCCGCAGGCCGACCAATGAACTCAGGTGTTGGTTGGCGGAATCCATGCATATCATCACGTCTAACCCTCGCATCAGCTCTAATTCCTGCTCTAACGGCAGCACGCCGGCCACGCTGTGCGTGTGCGGAAACACGCTCGCCCATTGGCGCAGCATCTCGCATTCTATTTTCCCCGCCCCGAACAGAAAAATTTCAGTATTCGGTTGGGCGGAAAGTTTCTCGATTACTTCTTTCGTCACCCGATAGGGCAACATGTTCGATTTCGATTTCGCAAACGGGGCGATTCCTACCCGTTTTCCCGAACCAACGCCGAACCTACTCACTACCTTCCCCATCGCTTCCTCGTTGATAGGCAGAGCCTCAAAGCTCCGATCCGTTTGGATACCCGCTCGCAGCATCGTCCATCGGTAGCGGTCAAACTCTGTGGGCAGCGCATCGCTCCTTTTTCCGCCCCGCCACAGCATCCTTCTTTTCAGCCAGCGGCCGTATTGCACCGCCACCACTCGCTTACCCTGCAGCCGAAACAGCGCTCTCAGCAGCTGCGTCTGCGGCACGTCTTGCAGGTCTATCACGCAATCGGGCTTGTATGCCTGCAGCTCTCGCCACAGCTTCAATATGCGGCCCACGCCCATGTACGTCACTTCGTGGAACTGCACATTTTCCATGCCATAAAACATGGCGCCTAATTTTTTTTTGGCTACTACGATGAATCGGTCTTGGGGTTGTAGTCGGCCGGCGGTGGCGATGACCGGAACGGTCATCGCCACATTCCCCAGCGTCGATAGTCGTAGTATCAAATAGGTCACAATCGATATCTTTTCGTGTCCGTATTCACTACCAAAAAACTTAGAGCTTCTTTGCTTCCGCCCGAACAGCCCCGAACCAATCGTTGTCGGTCGGCATGCTCAGCTCTCCGTTGCTCCACTCGCTCCAGCAAGCGCCGAAGTAGTAGGTCAGCGTGTCGCCCACGTGATATTCTTTCAGCGAAAGCAAGCTGCCGTCGAGCACACCCTGATAGGTAGCTCCCGGCGTTACCACAGCCACGTAGTCGCGCCCTTGCGACACCGAACCATTGTACTCGTAGTTCAGTTTTGCCGCATACTTATCCGACAGCGCATCCTCGCAATACGCAATGGCACCGCACTTTTCGCACTGCATCACGTTGTCCACCGTGTCGTGCATGTAGATACCTCCGCCCACGTAGAGTTGCGGCAACCGTATCTTGGTCGGGCAGTTTATTACCACTTCCGCTTTGTTGAATAGTTTCCCGGCCTCAGCGGTAACGGTGTACGTGGCGTTCATTATTTGGTCGCACACGAGCAGGCTGTCGTAGGTCAAGCAGAACACAAACTTAGTGGGTGTTTGCTCCAGTATTTTCCAGCTCGAATAGGGTCCGCCCACGTACAGCACGCTGTCGGCCATCACAGCCAACCCGCCGCAGCCGACGGTGTGTGCCACCTTGTAGCAGTCCAATCCCTTTCCGTAGTTGATATGATACGGCAGCCCGAGTTTATGTTCTCTGTAGTAGAAGCTGTCCACCACTAATTCGGGGGTAGCCTTCAGCCACAGATCCACGCCGTTCGACGGATATTCCGGCAGCAGGGCGGGTCCGTAGAGGCGGAAAGCCGCATACTCATTTTCCCACGCAAAATCATCTTTGCGTTCCGGCACGTAGCGTCCGTATACGCGAGCCTGCTCGGTTGGCTGACAAGCAGCCAACACGCACAGACACGCCACAAAATAAAGTGCTTTTTTCATTAGAATTCCTAATTCCTAACTCCTAATTCCTAATTATTTTACTCCGGTTGTTTTCCGATGTAAGCCAAGATACCGCCATCCACGTACAGGATGTGTCCGTTCACTGCGTCCGAAGCGTGCGAAGCCAAGAATACAGCGGGGCCACCCAGCTCGCTCGGGTCGAGCCAACGACCTGCCGGCGTCTTTGCGCAGATAAATTTGTCGAACGGATGACGGCTGCCGTCGGGTTGAATCTCACGCAGCGGAGCGGTTTGCGGGGTAGCGATGTAGCCCGGGCCGATGCCGTTGCACTGAATGTTGTATGCGCCGTATTCCGAGCAGATGTTGCGGGTCAGCATTTTCAGACCGCCCTTGGCAGCCGCATAAGCGCTCACGGTCTCGCGGCCGAGTTCCGACATCATCGAGCAGATATTGATAATCTTACCCTCTTTGCGTTCCATCATTTCCGGAAGCACGGCCGAACTTACAATGAACGGAGCCACCAGATCCACGTCGATCACCTGTTGGAACTCCTGACGCTTCATTTCGTGCATCGGAATACGCTTAATGATACCGGCGTTATTTACGAGGATGTCGATTTGACCCACCTCTTGATGTATTTTCTCTACCAGCGCCTTCACGTCGTCCTCTTTGGTCACGTCGCAGACATAGCCTTTCACGTTCTTGATACCTGCCTCCGCATAGTTGTTCAGTCCACGCTCCAACGCAGCCTCGTTGATGTCGTTGAAGATGATGGTTTTGATACCTGCCTCAACAAAAGCTTTTGCAATGTTGAAACCAATTCCGTACGATGCGCCTGTAATCCACGCATTTTTACCTTCCAATGAAAATAAATTTTTCATACTGTTTGTAATTTAGTTGTGTTATTTTTTTAAGGTCATTATCCTTCTTTTTTTGTGTCCGGCCTAAGGCCATTGCCTTACCACTCCCGAACTATTTCAAGTCGGTTATCAGGCTGAAGTCTTGGTCGCCGTAGTCAAGATTCTCGCCGCCCATACCCCAAATAAAGGTGTAGTTGTGTGTGGCAGCCGCACTGTGAATCGACCATTCGGGCGACAGCACTGCCTGATTGTTGTGCATCCAGATATGTCGTGTCTCGTTCACTTCGCCCATGAAATGGCAAATTGCTTGGTCCTCCGGCAGCTCGAAGTAGAAGTAGGCCTCCATACGGCGCGAATGCACGTGTGCCGGCATGGTGTTCCAAACGCTGCCCACTGCCAACTCGGTCATACCCATCTGCAGTTGGCAGGTCGGCAGTACCTGATTGACAATCATTTTGTTAATATCTCGCTCGTTGGACATATCGAGGCTGCCGAGATGCGCTACCACGGCATCTTTTTTCGTCACCTTCTTGTCGGGATAGGTCGTGTGTGCCGTTGCCGACAAGAAATAGAACAGTGCCGGCTCCTCTGCATTCACCGATTCGAAGGTTACTTTTCGGTCGCCACGGCCGAGATAGAGCGCCTCCTTGTAGTCCAGCTCAAAGGTCTCGCCATCCACATGCACCAGACCTTTTCCCTTACCTACATTATAGATACCTATCTCACGGCGGGTCAGGAAGAACGGTGCCTTCAGCGGGTCAATAGCCTCTAATGTAAGCACTTCGCCTACGGGCATTGCACCGCCCACCACCATGCGGTCGTACATCGAATATACCATATTCACCTCGTTGGGAGTGAATACCTTTTCAATCAAGAAGTCTTTGCGCAGCCGCTCGGTGTCGTAGCTTTTTGCGTCCGTCGGATTCGCCGCATAGCGAATTTCATAATTTGTTTTCATCGTATAAATATTTTAGTTGTTGTATGTTTCTTTTTTATTGCATCCGTTTTCCCGGCCGCCCATGCTTCCGCAGAATCGCCCCAAACAGCTGCCACATCGTCCAAGGCTCGCCGCCCGCTTACTTGGCTTGCGCCTTTTTGCGGGGCTTGAATTCCCAGAGCCAAGCCAGATTCAGGCTCAGATTCATCGAGCTCGAAGCGGAAAAATAGTCTTCCGCCGAATCGGCAAATAGCGAACCCAAGCTGTAATTAAATCGCACCTCCAGTTGATACGTTCCGGCATTTCGCGACCGATAGTAGCCGCCTAATCCGCCGGCCACGCCCCAGTCGAAGGGTCGCTCGATGGCGTTGTATTGATAGGTGTTCACCGTCTGCTCCGGGCCCTGTCCTTTGTTGTCATACACGCAGTACCCGATTTGCGGCCCTAAGTTGAAGAACCCTCGCCATTGCGGGCTGCCGAAATAGATGTGCATCAAGAAAGGCACTTCTATATAATGTAACGCGCGCGTGTAGTAGCCCTCCTCGTTTTTCTCTCGCCAGCCTCGCTGCATATAGTTCAGCTCCACCTGCACGGCGCAGCACTTCTGCCCGCTGTATCGGAAAACGAATCCTCCGTTGGCGCCCAAGAGAGCGGTTTTGGTCAGCGGCGTCATATTTTCCACCTTGGGCGAGAAATGCACCGTCGAGGCAATGGCGCCCGCCTGCACGCCGAAGTAGATTTCCGGTTGCCGCAGCCGAGGCTGCGCCGAACCAACTCCCGCCAGCAGCAGCGCGCCGCCGAGCAAAACGATTCTATGTATGCTTTTTATTCTCAATTTTCGGTATGTTGCACGGTGATATGCATATTCACATAGCCGCCCTCGTCGCTTATGCGTTCAAACACGGCATGCGATTGGATGCCTTTGTATTCCGAACCAACGCCTTTGGACCAATGCTGCAGGTAGGCCACCATTTCGCGCACCATGTCGTACCCCAGCAGGTCAAATCGGGGCGAGTCGCCGCTGTGTTCGTGTCCGAAATAGCGGGCGTACAGCGCATCGTAGGCAGCCCGTTCGGGGCTTTCCTCGTTCACAAACAGCGAGGTATATACTTGCGGCAGGCGAATGGCCTCTTGCGCCCACGAGTAGCGGGTCATCAGCGTCAGCCGTCGGTCGCCTTTGGCTTGCAGCACGCGCGGCATCAGCACCTGAATGTTCGCATATTTTTCGGTGTTGAATATCAGTATATTCTCCACGCTGTCTTTCAGCGCCGCTCCTAACGAGTCTTGCAGGATGGCACGAATCGTGGTGGTCGTGTAGGGCACGCCCGACTCCATAATATCTTTGCGCAGTTGGCGTATGCCGGCGGGGATGTCCGCATCCTTGGCCTCCACCAGCACGCAGTTCACGCCCTGTCCCTGCTGTTTCAGCCATTCCACCATCACGCGGCTTTCCGTGTCCGCCGACGGATTGAATTGGAACAGATACGGATTCGATTCTATTCCGTCTATTCGGTCCGTAAAGGGCGCCAGCACCGGCACGTGATGTTCCCGAGTCCATTCGCTGACCTGCAGCAGCTGCATCGGATAGGGCAACCCGATAATCACATCCGCGTGGTCGAGCCGTCCCGAGTCGAGCAGTGCCCGCACTCTCGAAGCCGATTTTTCAGTGTCAAACACATCTAATACAAAATGCGTTCCGTCTTGTTGCAGGTCGTATAGTGCCAGCAGTGCGCCTTCGTAGAAATCCACAAATCGGTCCATGTTGCGGTCCCGCTTCATGTTTTTTGCTTGGAAGGGCAACATCAGCGCAATACGAATCGCCGTCGTGTCCTCTGCCGCAAGTTGCGTCTCGATCAGCGCCGTGTCCATCGCTCCTTGCAGCAGCGAATCCACCGATACGGTTATCACCTCGGCCACGGCCACAGCCTTCTCCGCTGCGGGCTCTATTCGCATCGGCTCGACAGCTTTGTCCTGCACGAGCGCTTTTGCTTCCTCTTTCGAGAAAGCTTTTGCCGCCGCCGGCTCCGCCTTGGTCGCTTCCGCTTTGGTTATTTCCGCCTTGTCTGCTTCCGCTTGGGTCGTTTGGTTCTGTGTCGAGGGTACGGCAGTCGTGCCGCTCACCGTCTTCACTTGTTCCGTCAGCGGAATGGCTTTGTCCGAAACCGGAATCAGCAGCACCTCTCCGTAGTGCAATCCTCTTTCTTGCAACGAGGGGTTCCAACGCAGAATTTCCTCCTGCGTCACCCCAAAATTCACGCTGATTCGATAGAGTCCGATGCTTTTCTCCACCGTGTAGCGATACACGGGCTGTTCATTTATCGTGTCCACGGGATAGGGCAACAGCTCGGCATGCGCCATGCCCGCCGCCGCGAGGAGTCCCAACAGTATCGATAGTCTAATTTTTCTCATCCGCTACTTTTTTTCTACTTCTTTTCGTTTTTGTCGTTACTAATTATTTTTATCGCCCCCAAAAAATGGGCGCATTCATTTCTTATTGCAATTTGTTCAGTTCTATCGCCGCGAGTATCAGCGGGCCGATTCCTTTCGGGTCGTTGTCGCGCACTTTTTCGTGGATGTAATAGTCGTATGTGCCGCTCCGATAGGGTTTCCCGCCTAACCCGGCCACAGCGCAGCAGCGTGTCAGGCTCACCGTTCCGTCTTCATTCGTCACCACGGCGTTTTGCCATAGTCCGGCGAATGCTTTTTTCGCCTCATCCCCGAAGCTCGACCGAAGGTACCCCATACGTGCCCCTTTTGCCATGGCGTAGCAGAACATCGCCGAGCAGGTCGATTCCGTGTAGTTCCCTTCCTCTCTCGGCATGTCGAGCACCTGATACCACATACGGCTCTCCTTGTCTTGATAGATCAGCAGCGCATCGCACACCCGCCGCAGAATCCGTATCAGTTCTTCCCGCCCCGAATGGTCTTGGGGCAGGTAGTCCAGCACGTCGCAGATCGCCATCACATACCATCCCTCGGCACGCCCCCATGCGTGCGGGCTGCACCCCGTCAGGCTGTCGGCCCAAGCTTGCGCCCGGCTCTCGTCCCAGCCGTGGTAGTTGAGCCCCGTGGCCGCATTCAGCGTATGGCTATCCACCACCCGGAATTGCCGCACCACATCATCAAATATCGTATCCTCCACGGCCGAGTGGGTCTGTTCCCGCTTCCACACCGCATAGTGCGCATAGAACGGCTCTGCCATGTACAGCCCGTCGAGCCACATTTGCGAAGGATAGATTTGCTTATGCCAAAAGCCGCCTTCGCTCGTGCGGGGCTGCGTGGCCAATTGCGACCGCAGCAGCTCGATAGCTTCTTTATATTCTTTGTGCGGACGAATCGAGTCCAGCAGATAGATAAAGTTTCCGCCGTTCACTCGGTCCAGATTGTATTTGCCCAAGTCGTACGTGCGAATCGTGCCGTCGGGCAGCAGAAAATAGTCCGCAAACGCCTGCACGTAGTCCAAATAGGTACTGTCGCCCGTGGCTAAATAGGTTTCCAACATCGCTTTGGCCACTAATCCTTGCGTGTAATCCCATTTCGGTTGGGTCAGGAAATCCGCCATCCACAGTTCGGGATTGTGTTTCATCTCCGATTGCGCAATCGTCGTGGCGCAAGCCAGATAATCCATTCTCGGCGTGTCGTTTTGCGTGTTTCCGCAGCCCGCAATGCTCAATACCAGTCCGGCCGTCAACCAAATCTTGTGTGTGTTTTTCATCGTGTATATTTCTTTTTGCGCACTATCCACACGCCGCCGCCCACTAATGCGAGCAGTACGAGGGGCAGTATAGTGCTTATTAGTTGGATTTCCGTTCTTCGGTCGTGCGCCCGCTTGTCGTTGAGCAGCCGCAGCGCCACCGTTTTCTCCCGCAGCGCAATCAGTCCTTCGTCGTCGGCGAGGTACAGCACCGCATTCACCAAGAAATCGCGGTTTCCGAATTGCATACCCGTGTAGCGGTCATAGCCCACGGGCAGCGGCTGTCCTTTTTCCGTTTCGTTACGAATGATGCTTCCCGAGCCGACCACCACTTGTCGTGTCGCCACGCTCCGAGCCCGAACCAGTCCCGAACCATCGATTCCCTCCGGCACCATTCGGTGTTCAAACACCGACGGGAATTCCCCTTCTAATGCGTAGGCCACAGGGATGAATTGGTATCGAAAAGTCGCCATGTCCGGATTCAGGTCGCTCAGATCCACTTCGGCGGGCGTCGCTATCAGCCGGCTTGCCGATGAGGTAGCGAGCAGCACCTCTTTGCGTATTCCGTCTTCTCCGCCCACTACATCCACCGGCGAGGCAAATACCGAGCTTACCTGCGCCACGTTGCGCGTGATAGGCGACACTTGCGAGGTCAGCAGCAGCGGGGCATAGTACCACGGCATGGGCTGCAGATTGGTCTGTGTCGGGTCGGCGGACACGTTCACCGCAATGGGCAGACACTGTACATCTTGCAGCAGGGCGGGATTGATACGCACGCCGTAGCGAAACAACATATCCGTCAGGTGCAAGTCCAGCGGCAGCGCGGGCGTAAAACCCTCTTTGGCCAACACTTGGTCCGAGAACTGCACGCCGTTTAGCAGCCACAGCACCCGTCCTCCCCGCATAATATACTGATCCACAATATATTTGTCCGAGTCCGAGAACGGCCGTTGCGGGTCGGCCACGATCACCACTTTGTAGGCATCCAATGCATGCGGATCCGTTCCAAGCACGCCTCGGTCTATCCGAAAATAGCGATTTAGTGCCGTGCTTATGTCATACACATTTTGTTCGGGCAGCTCGCCGTGTCCTTCTAAGAAGGCAATCGCAGGCGTTTCGGTCTGCAGCAGGCCGTGAATGGCTTCCGCAAAGGCGTATTCCAAATTCTCGATGCTGATGTTCAGGTTTTCCTCGCCCGACATGCCTCGATTATTTTTCAGCAGCCCTACCATTGCCGAACGATCCCCGAAGCAAACTCGAGCATACGGATAGACAGGCGTCTGAGCGGTCTTTCCGTCCTTCTGTCGTTCGTGAATCACAATCGGTTGCAGGCTCTTAGGGCGCTCTCCGTCGTCTTCTGTGTAGGTATGTGTATGCACATCGGCATACACGCCCATTTCCTCGGTCAGCTCCAGCGTGGCGTTGCGCAGCCGCTTAAATCCGCTGTTCAGGTCGCCTGTCAGGTAGAGTGTCACGTCTATGGGCCCATCGGTCGACTTCAGCAGTTGGCGAGTGGGCTCCGACAGACTATAGCGTTTGTCATCCGTCATATCTATACGGAGCACGCTGAAGTGCAGTGCCACATTCAGCAGCACCACTCCTCCAATCGCTATGATCCACCAATACCGACGCACTGTTTCTAATTAGGAATTAGGAATTATTTCTAATTATGAATTAAGAATTACGAATTATGAATTATTAGTTGCTTATTTTTTTCCCCACCACTGGAGGGGTAAGGAGAGGTCCAACCCAATTTCCCCTCCTCTGGAGGGGTAAGGGGAGGTCTTAATTCTTAATTGTCTTCAGAACTTCTTGGTCTATCTTCACCTCATATTTCTCTCTAAGCGAGCGCACCCATTCTTTCTCCAGATAGTCCTGATAGTCGGTTACCACTTTGCCGCGCTCGTCTTCATACGCTTCGGGTGCTTTCAGCACTTTTCCCACGCAGAACACAATCGGGAACTCCTCATCCACGGCGCATTCCGTTTTTTTCTGTTTGAATCCGTACTTATCCACGGCGGCATTCTGTCCCTGCTCCCACAGTCCGTGCGAGAACTTCACGTAGGTCACGCTGTCGATATTCAGGCGGTGATTCAGATAGCTGTCTATCGAGTCGGGATTCGCATTTTTGATAATCGAGCGAGCAGCTTTTGCGGTGTTTTTATTCTTGCAATAAACCAAGTAACCTTTGAAGTGCGGCTTCTCCCATGTATAGTTTTTCTTGTTCTTCGCAAAGAACTCCGTCAGCCCCGCAGTATCTTTCCCGGCCTTGTCCCATACCTCTGTCAGCGACACGTCGAATAGCAGGATTCCGTCGTGGTATTCCTGTACCAAGTGGCGCAGGTCGGCATATTTCTCCTCCAAGTGCTCGTCGGCATACTGACGCACTTCGGCGTCAGACATCCCTTCGGGCAGGTTGTATTCAGCGCGTGTCTCGTTGAGGAACGCACGGTCTGCCTCTTTGAATCGCTCGTCACGTTTCACTTGTTGCAGCAACTGATCATACACCGTGTCTAACGGTTGCATACCCCGACGCCCTTGCAGATAGATGATGTGCCAGCCGAAGTTGCTCTCAAACGGCTCCGAGATAGTCCCTTTTTCCATCGAGAACGCTTGTTTCTCGAACGGAGCCACCATCAGTCCTTTGCCAAACCAGCCGAGGTCGCCGCCACGAACGGCCGAACCTTTGTCGTCGGACAGCTTGCGTGCCTCATCGGCAAAGTTCTCCACCGTCACCACGCCGGCAATCGAATCGATAATGCTCTTTGCCACGACCCGAATCGAGTCATTGCCGCGCGGCACCATTTTCATGATGTGCGAGGCATGCACTTCCTCGTGGGGCAACTCCTCCTCCACCAGTACGATGTGGAACCCGTACGGTGTGCGGAAAATCTCGCTCACGGCGCCCACTTCGGTCGCATACACGGCTTGCTCTAACGGATAGACATAGCGGAACGGTGTTATCCATCCTATCTCGCCGCCGGTCTCCGCCACGGCAGGGTCGTTCGACACCTCACGCGCCACGGTGTAGAAATCCTCCACCACGCGTTTTGCTTTGCGGCGTGAGCCCACCAATCGACCTTCCGTCACCCGCAGCCGAGCGTCGCTTATCTTTGCGTAAGCCTCAGCGGTCTGTGCGCTGTCCGCATTCATCGGGCATTGAATGGCGATGTGGGCCGCCCGACGGTCACGCGACAGGTGGTCATAGCTCATCCGTACCAGACTGTCTATGGCGTGTTCGCTTTGCATATATTTCGGGGTGGCCTGCGCACGGTATCCGGCGAGCTCTTTCTTAAACTCAGCGGTGGTATCAATGCCTTGTGCTTTGGCCTCCGCCACTTTCAGTTTGAAGTTCACGAACAGGTCCAGATATTCGTCAATGCTCTTGGGGTCCGTCAGCGCCTCTTTATTGTTTTTCTCATAGATGTACGTAAATTCCGACACGGGAATCGGTTCGCCGTTGATGGTCATCAGCACAGGGTCTTGCGCTTGCGCCATAGCGGCTGTCAGCAAGCCTGCCAATACAAAAAAGTTCTTTTTCATATCTGTTTTTGTAGTTTTTATTTCCATTTTCCTATTTTTCCCGCAACATTGCCCCACACAACCACTCTCCCCGCTAATCCATCCACCACCCAAACACCTCTCCCAAAACATCTCTCCCCGCAAAACGCCTCTCCCTTTCATGCCCCCTCTCTTCGATTGTTTTCGGAGCGTTCAGGCGCGGTACGGCACACTATAACGGGCGCAAAGTTACAGATTTTTTTTGTATTATACAAATAAAATTGTACCTTTGCACAAGCGTTCGAAAAACCGCGAACCGATAAGCTGCAAATTAGCAATACGTTACGATATGATACCGTCCAAACTGACTCCTGAGCAAGTCGAGCCGACGCGCCGCCTGATTGCCGCCGCCGAGCATATAGTCATTCTCACCCACACTTCTCCCGATGGCGACGCCATGGGCAGCAGCTTGAGCCTGTTCCACTATCTCCGTGCCATCGGCAAGTCGGATGTCACGGTCATTGTCCCGACGGCTTTCCCCGCTTTTCTGCGTTGGATGCCCGCTGCGGACCGGATTCTCATCTACGAGAGTACAGCCCAAGTGTGCGACGAGCGCATTGCGGCGGCGGACCTTATTCTGTGCACCGATTTCAACGAGCCGAAGCGGATCGGCATTGTGGGCGAACGGATGGTGGCGGCGTCTTGTCCTAAAATTTTGATCGACCACCATCTCCACCCGTCGGACTTTGCGGATGTCGTCATGTCGTTCCCCGAAAGCCCGTCGGCGAGCGAGTTGGTCTATTTCCTTCTTTCCGAGTTGGGTTTCCGTCCTCTGCCGCTCGAGGTGGCCACGTGTATCTATACGGGCATGATGACCGATACGGGCAATTTCTCGTACAACTCCAATCATGCCGAGATGTACGAGATCATCGCCGAATTAGTGGCCGCTGGGGTTAATAAGGATGCGGTTTATAACTCCGTTTTCAACAACTACAGTGCGGACCGTATGCGGCTGATGGGTTACTGTCTGTATCAGAAGATGCGTATTTTCCCGGAGCACCATTTGGCGCTTATCTACCTGAGTCGCAAGGAGTTATATCGTTTCAATTTCCAGTCGGGTGATGCCGAGGGCATTGTCAATCTGCCGTTGCAGATTGGCGACATCCATTATTCGTGTTTCATGCGTGAGGACAAGGTGGCGGCCACCGAGCAGCACGAGGCGAATGGGGCTAAGTCTAAGATCAAGATCTCGTTCCGTTCGCAGGGCGATCGTCCCGTCAATATCTTTGCGCACGAGGTGTTTAATGGGGGTGGCCATGCCAATGCGGCCGGCGGCGAGTACTATGGTCCGTTGGCGGAGGCGGTCGAAAAATTCCTCCACACCTACAAAACCTATATTCCCTCTCCTTCTAATTAAGAATTACGAATTAAGAATTACGAATTATTAGTTCTATAGAGAAGTAATTTCTGATAATTTTCCTCTCCTTTATTTCTTTTATTTCTCGTGAGCGGAAACAGGGTCCCCACAAGCTTGCGCAGTGGGGTGTCGCAGCGAGCAGGAATCTAATTCCCCTCCTTTGGAGGGGCAAGGGGAGGTCCCGAGCAGGAAACTTATTCCCCTCCCTTGGAGGGGTTAGGGGAGGTCTTATACATCTCCTCGTAGTATTTCTCGTATTCTCCGGAGGTGATTTGGTCGAGCCATTCTTGGTTGTCGAGATACCAGCGCACGGTTTTCTCTATTCCTTCTTCGAATTGCAGCGAGGGTTCCCAGCCCAGTTCTCGTTGCAGCTTGCGTGAGTCTATGGCGTAGCGCAGGTCGTGTCCGGCGCGGTCGGTCACGAAGGTGATCAGGTCCATGTCTTCCCCTTCTTTTCGGCCGAGCAGTCGGTCCACGGTGTTGATCACCACTTTGATGATATCTATATTTTTCCACTCATTGAATCCGCCTATGTTATAGGTCTCGGCCACTTTTCCTTTGTGGAATATCAGGTCTATGGCGCGTGCGTGGTCTTCCACGTACAGCCAGTCGCGCACGTTCTCGCCTTTGCCGTATACAGGCAGCGGCTTGCGGTGTCGTATGTTATTGATAAAGAGCGGAATCAGTTTCTCGGGGAACTGATAGGGGCCGTAGTTGTTCGAGCAGTTGGTCACGATGGTCGGCATGCCGTAGGTGTCGTGGAAGGCGCGCACGAAATGGTCGGACGAGGCTTTTGAGGCCGAGTAGGGGCTATGCGGATTGTATTTGGTGGATTCTGTAAAGAACTCCTCGCCGTAGGTGGCGTGGTCTATCGAGGACGCCTTGGTCGAGAAGGGCGAAGGCAGTCCTTCGGGATGGGTCAGCTCGAGTGCGCCATACACCTCATCGGTCGAGATGTGGTAGAATCGTTTTCCTTCGTATTTCTCGGGCAGCGACTCCCAGTAGAGTTTGGCGGCTTGGAGCATAGAGAGCGTACCGAGCACATTGGTGCGTGCGAAGGTGAATGGGTCTTTTATCGAGCGGTCTACGTGGCTCTCGGCGGCGAGGTGTATCACGCCGGTCACGTGTTCTTCTTGCATGAGGGCGTAGATGGTGTCGAAGTCGCAGATGTCGGCTCGCACAAAACGGTAGTTAGGTTTCTTTTCAATATCTTTCAGGTTGGCGAGGTTGCCGGCGTAGGTCAGTTTATCGACATTGATGATGCGGTATTGTGGGTATTTGTTGACAAAGAGTCGAACCACATGGCTGCCGATAAACCCGGCCCCGCCCGTAATAATAATCGCTTGCATGATATCTAATTATGAATTAAGAATTGTTTCTAATTAAGAATTAAGAATTACGAATTATGAATTATTACTAATTATAAATTACGAATTCTATTTTCATTCCCCTCCCGCTGCGGGGCCCCCACAAGCTTGCGCAGTGTGGTGCTCTTGGAGGGGTTAGGGGAGGTCTTTTCCTTTATTTCTTTTATTTCTCGTGAGCGCAGCGAGCAGGACCCTGTTGCCGAGGGTCAGAGCATATGCATGTTAATTGTTAACTATTAATTGAGCGTAGCCCCCTCCGTTTTTTTGCGCCCCGATAGCGGTTTCTTAGCGCGGGATAGTATCCCGCCCGAACGGCTCGCAGAGC
The DNA here is from genome assembly GCA_963635385.1 of Dialister sp. CAG:486. Taxonomy (GTDB): domain Bacteria; phylum Bacteroidota; class Bacteroidia; order Bacteroidales; family Paludibacteraceae; genus Colicola. The sequence goes on from CAVHGD010000026.1 coordinate 25,325, forward strand.
CGCCTTCGCAAAGGAGGCTGTTATTTTTCCTTTATTTCTTTTATTTCTCTTGCCGCTTGCGGCATAGGACCTTTTTTTGTCGCAGCTTTGTTTTTTTCCTGTTTTCTTCCATTTTTCTTGCCGCTTGCGGCAAAGGAGATATTCATTCCCCTCCCTTGGAGGGGCAAGGGGAGGTCTGAGC
>CAVHGD010000027.1:0-25140 GCA_963635385.1 Dialister sp. CAG:486
GTATAAATCCGCATACACCTCCTCACGTAAAGAAAAGAACTCTTGCATATGAGCATTATAAATTTCTTCGCTTAATGTTGATTCCGTTGTTATTTTACGGATAAATGCAATACTGCTGTCATCCAAAGCCTTGTTATACAAGACTTTGCCATCTTTGAAATAGATCAATGCTCTGTCAAATAGTTTATGATGATTCTCGCACAGCCACAACCCATTATCTTTATCTGTCGCTAACTGAAGGCGAGCTTGGTAGGTTAACTTTTTGAGTTTCTTTATTGCTGCAACCGGATATATATGCGCACCCTGAATAATACTTTCAATCTCACACGAGCATAATGCACATCTTTTATGACCATCACTTTTTTCGAGTAGATTGTAGATAAAGCGTGGGTCTCTTAACGATTCCTCTTGTTGAATAGGTGTGATGGTGTCATCCTCTTGCTCGATAAATTCGTAGCAATCATCTAATATGTTTATCGGTTGAGTTTGTTCTATTTGAGTATATTTTTCTATGGTCGATATATCGTTTTGGCTTAATTGTTTGCTGTTATTATCTGTAATTTGGAAAAGAATGACAGGTTTATCCGACACTTTGCAAATAGCCATACATAGCATCGCTGTTTCTTTTTGGTTTGCACCAAAAGTCTTGCCGTATATATGATATTTTTTCCCCTCGTCTGTTATATAAGTGGAATGGTTTGCTCGATTTTTCTCTCTATTTGTGTTTCGTACCAATATTATCTCTTTGACTGTTTGAAATGGAGAATATATAACTCCTTCCAAACCTTTATCAGGATTTATGAATTGAACTCCAACGGTAGATAATACACGGTAGAAGAAACGCATATAGCGAGTTTTATTATTCCCCTTACAGGGCAAAAAGTAAAAACAGAAATGTCTACTTTTTGGTAAAACAAAAGAGTCGTCTAAGTATTTAGAAAATGCAGTGGGAACACTTTGAAAATAGGAGTTCCTAGAGCCTACTCTTCCATAAGGCGATAGAGTAATGTAATACTCTTTGTTGTCGGTTTCAAGAATAACTAATCGCCCCACATTTCGTTTTTCCTCCCATTTGATTGTATATTCTCGTTGTTGTGTTAGGTGGAAGCAAATATCTTCTAAAATCTCTGGAGTAAGAATCTTGTCAAAAGGCACAGAGCGTTCTTCTTGTGCTCCTTTTCGTTGTATTGTAAAGTTTGGTTTCATAGTATTGCAAGTATTTCATTTCTACCTCGGATGAGTATATTTATTATGCCCACTTTATTTGTTTGTAACCATTTCTTTAATAAATCGTTGCTCAGTCCCTTATATTCCAAAATGTTCGATAGTACTACTTTTGCACCTCGTTCGTGGCATTGGTCAATAAAGTGTAGTAGCCGTTCTTCTTCATTTTCATCCCATCCGTTAAAGCCCCTTTTGCCGTCGTTGTAACTTCCTAGTGTAATCAAATAGGGTGGGTCTATATAGATCAAAGTGTTTGCATCAACCAATGGTAATGTTTCCTCAAAATCAAGAGTGGTAAATTTGGGCAACAGTTCTTTGATTCGCCTTGAAAAAGATACAATCTTCTCCTTGATGGAGTCGTTGTAGCCACTCATTCCCACAGGGTTATTGAATTCATAGTGAGAGTTAAAGCGTATTTGTTGCTGAAAGCCGTAGAGAATGGCGGTGTATAAGTACAAGTTACCCTGTGGTGTGTATCTATATTTCTCGTTATAGTCTTTTCGTAATTGTAAATAAGGTTCTTGTGCTTGGCTTTGCAATCCATATCGTTTGATGGTCTTATCAATGTGTTTCAAAATGTCTGCTGTTGGCATATTTTTGAACATCTGCAAAAGCCCACCGACCATATAGTTTATATCGTTGTATTGTATTTCCTTGCATTCCGTTACATTGATACCCACATTAAAGCCACCGCCCATTACATCAAGAAATTTGCTTTTGCCGGTTAGATACGGGCGTATTTGCGATATTACATTGGTCTTGCCGCCCATATAATTTAGCGGACAATAATACTCAACTCCCTCAATTGGTTTCTTTTCTGCATAAAATAGATACTCGTAATGTTCTTCTTTTTCTTGTGCTCTCGAATTTAGATATTGCTTGTAGGGTATGTCTATTGCCTCAATCGTTTTTGTATAGCAATAGCGTTTAAGCACATTCAGTATATAGTCTTTAGACATGATGCCAGCGGAACTATAACTCATAACGATATACTTTGCTTTTGTTTTGGCTATTACTCGTTCCAATGCGACCTCCACCTCGTATTTTTTCGACCAACGATTAAAGATATTGCTATATTTTCGTGCGCCTGTAATACCGGTGAGTGGAGGATTGTCGTTGCGAATAATTGTTTCAAGAATATGATACTGTACAGAATATGAATTGTGGGTATAGGGAGGGTCAAGGTACAGAATATCACAGTCTATGGTATCGATTATTTCTTCGATATTACCATTATGAGTCCTAACATACAATGGAGTGTCTTGTGCCTGCTCGTTTGACGGCTCCGGCTCAACAAATTGAATGTTCTTCTTGGCTCTTGTGTCCCAAGTCTTTAAGAATGCCCCATAAACACCGGCGACGTTGGCAACTTTGCTTATGGATTCCATTAGGCAACACAATAAATAACAATACTCATCATCGTTGATAAGGTTTGTGCAATGCCAGTTTTCTATTGTGTTACGAAAATAATCAATCCTTTGTGCATTGAATTCCGAAAAGTACATTCTGCCCCCTGCAGGCGAATAGTTGCTATATACAAATCCCTGCAACAGATCCTCCGACCGGTTAAAGTAGTCTATGGGGTTGTATCCTAATGTGTCGAAAGTACATCTATCTTGTACGATACGACCTTTGGCGTAAATGGTAGCGAAAAGAAGATTGTCGTTTAGAATTATATTGTATTGATTGTGAACGGCATGAGCGACAGTACCGGTGCCGCAAAACGCATCAAAGAATGTATAGCGCTGATTCAAAAGCGAGTGTCTTTCAAGTAAATCAGTTATATGCTGAATAATAGATGTTTTATTGCCTAAATATCTCATTAGGTATGCGTATATTCCCGCTGTTCCCTGACGGATATATACAAAAAAAGCGTGGGAACAATACTTGAAAATTATTCTCCACCGCTCAGGTCTTAGCAATACCCACAGGAAAGAGAACCAAGTATTAGTAGCCCACGCTGACATATATATGCACCAACATATCGTAGCAAAACTTGCTACGATATGGGCGAGATATATACATCTCGTAGGCATTTACCGGTTTTCATTCTGTTCCTTTTTGAAGTTGCTAAGTTCGAGCGGTCAGAAATCTAACGACAAGCAAACGCCTTTCGTCTGTAAAATATTTTGTGGCAGCTTAAAATAGGGTGACGCTTCATCCTTTCTGCCGTAACGCTTGCAAAATTACTTCTTTTTCTTGAGATACACAATACACCTGTTTTCTTTTGTGCCAAAAAGGCTTATACAAAAAGTACGATGGAGAATCGGTCTTTCTCCATCGTACTTCTATTTGCGCTTTGCTCTTTTGTCTATTTTTACGCTTCCCCGCGGAAAATCTTTCAGCTTTCCCGCAGAAAATCTTTACGCTTTCCCCGCGGAAATTCTTTACGCTTTCCCGCAGAAATGTGCCTTTGCGTCTTCCATGTCCCGAACCAACTCCATCGTACCAACGTATTCGCCTTGTGCATCTCGCACGGCCATGTAGGTTACGAGCATGGTGCGTCCGTTCTTCTCTGTCCATACGGGCACTTGGCTGCGTGTCCCGTTGCGGAATTCTTGGATTATGGCTCGCACCATCGGTTCTATCTTGGGCGGATGGCACGAGAATACTTCTCGGTCGAGTGCCATTTGCGGGCGCATAAACACTTTCTCGCCTTCATTGAAATAGCGATTTATGTCCGCCGTGTCTACAAACGAAATCTCGTAGGGCATTGTGTTGAGCATGGCGTTCAGTTGTGCCGGCGTGAGATGGCTGCCGTTGGGGAAATATACTTCGCCTGCAGTGGCGGTCGTGTGTTCGCTTTGGGTGGCATTCTCGGCTTCCTCCCATGTCTCGTGTGCGACGCCAAGAGATATGGCGTAGGGCTGCGAGTCCCGATAGATGCCGTACCATTCCTCAGCTTTGAAGTTGGCGGCGCAAATCGGGAACAGAATGTTTTGTTCTTTATAAATCATCTCTGCGGCACGCTTGAGTACGGCCTGTGCGTCCGCTATCCACTGTGTGTCGTGTTGGTCCGTTTTTAGCAGTCGTCCGAGTGTGTCGCGTATCTCGTCATCCACGGTCCACATCACATTTTGCGGCCCGCTGATGTCGTAGCGTGTGTATAGCAGCGGATAGAGCAGGTCGCCTTTCTTGGCGTAGTGAATACCCACTTCTCGAATTTTTTGCAGCGTGTCGATAGGTATCTCTCCCGCTGCCAATTGTTTTTGAGCCTCTTCTATCAACGGAGCAAGTGCTTCGTTTTCCCGCGTAAAGGTGTAGAGCGGATGCCCCACGATGGTGGTCAGTCGGTTGGCGGTGTCTTGGTTTTGTGCCGCCATCGAGTGAAGTTGTTCGCTTTGGTGTTGGCGTTGCAGCGAGGCACTCACTTCTTTTTCCGTGTTGGCGATGCGCTCCTCTCGGGTTGCCCCATGGAATAGGGCGGAGTGTATATCGCAGAGCCGTTGCACTTCTTCTATCGGCGTGCCTTCTTTCATCAGTTCTTGCTCGGCTTTCATTATCTCAGCAGCCTCCACGTCGCTGAAATCTCGTTTGAAATCGGCTCGTACCGATTCCAAATCCTCTCCGGCTCCCAATCGGCGCAGCAGGTCTTTCAGCTGCTCGGTGCGTTGAGCCGCCGGAGTGCGTTCCGGTGCCAATCCCACTATCTGTGGTATCTTTTTGTCTGTCGCCTGCGGAGCCTGTTCGCCGATTAGGCTAAAACCGGCTTCTTGCAGTTTGGCCACAATCCGTTCCATCGCTATTTCTTTCATCTTAGCGCCTTTGGGAATGGTCATAATTCTCCCGGCCGATTGCCGCATGGCAGGCTTGATAATCTCGGTGAATCCTAAATCTCGGAGTAGCTCAATCAGTTCGGGGTATTGTTCGGTCAGTTGATAGACTGTCCGCGAAAGGTCAATTTCTTTTTTCATATTTAGATTCGTTCAGTGGGTTATGGTATTTTTTTTCGACGGCAAAGTTACGAATTTATTTTTATAGGCACAATCCCCAAAATTAGCTACTTAGGCCGACCTGCGTGGTTTCTCTCTTCGAATACGCACACAAAAAGGAGCCGCCTATCGTGGCAGCCCCTTTCTGACCTATTTATAAATTTTACGTTCTTATTCTCCTTTTTCCAGACGCAGCGTGTGGGTCGGCAGGTCGCACACCTCCGTCGGGCCGTAGTATTGAATCGGTCCCGGGTAGATGTAGCTCGTGTTGGCGTCAGCCCACTCGGCACGGTGTGCTTTGAAGTACAGATACGGAGCGCCGTTGAGGTCCACCAATGCTTTTTGGATCACGGGTTTCATCTTTCCGTTGCGTTTCTCCATATTCATCATCATCGTAATCGGGCAACCGCCGGCAATCCACTCTTGTGCGGGTTTTGTCAGGTTGCGTACCAGTGCCATGTAGCCCGTCTTGCCGGCTGCAATCAGATGTACGGCCGTCATACCTAACGAGTAGCAGTAGTCTGCGTCGAAGTTCGATGGAATGGCGCAGCGTCCCTCGTAGCCGAAGAAGTGGTTCAGCGCCGAGAATTTGCCTTTGTAGGTGCCGTTTGCCTTCAGTTGAGCGAGTCGCTTGCTTACCATTTCTATCAGCAGTTTCTCGGTCTCGATTTGGCTTACCATCACGTTTCCGTGCGGGTCGCGGTCCAGCGTCAGCTGACGTGCGATAGCCTTCGGCAGCGAGCGGTAGAGTTCGCACGAGGCGGGGGTGAGCATCGACTTTACGTATTCGCGTTTTGCGTCGTCGCCTTCTAACTGCGTGAATTCCTCGTTCTGTGCCAGCAGGTCGTTCAGCTCCTGAATCAGCACGCGCATGGCGGGGATAAACTCAATCAGTCCTTCCGGAATGAGCACCGTACCGAAGTTCAGTCCTGCGTTGGCGCGGTCCACCACCACTTCCACAATCAGTTCCACGATGTCGTTCAGCGTCAGGCTCTTAGCCTCCACTTCTTCCGAGATGAGGCACACATTCGGTTGGCTCTGCAGCGCGCATTCCAGTGCGATGTGGCTTGCCGAGCGGCCCATGAGTCGGATAAAGTGCCAGTACTTCTTGGCCGAGTTGGCGTCGCGTTGGATGTTACCTATCAGCTCGCTATATACTTTGCAGGCGGTGTCGAAACCGAACGAGGTCTCAATCATCTCGTTTTTCAGGTCGCCGTCGATGGTCTTCGGGCAGCCGATCACTTGAATGCCGCATTGCTTCTGCAGATAGTATTCCGCCAGCACGCAGGCGTTGGTGTTCGAGTCGTCGCCGCCGATGATGACAATGGCTTTGATGTGGAGCTGCTTGCAGATCTCGATACCTTTGTCAAATTGCCACGGCTCTTCGAGTTTGGTGCGCCCCGAGCCGATGATGTCGAATCCGCCGGTGTTGCGGTAGTCGTCTATCACGTCGCCGGTCAGAATGGTGTATTTGCCTTCAATCAGTCCGCTCGGTCCGCCCAAGAAGCCGTACAGCTTGTTGTCGGGGTTCAGCGCTTTCAGTCCGTCGTAGATACCGCTTATCACGTTGTGTCCGCCGGGGGCTTGTCCGCCCGACAGGATCACACCCACGTTGAACGGCTCCTCCACGGTGTTCTTGCCGGTGGTCGGCTCCATCGTGATGACGGGCAGTCCGTACGTGTTGGGGAATAGTTCCTTAATCTCAGCGTGGTCAGCTACGGATTCTGTTTTCTCGCCTTCGCACAGACGCACGGCACCTTGCAGTGCGACCGGCATTTTGGGCTTGTACGATTGACGCGCAATCTGAAGAGGACTCTTTTGCATGGTCATAATTCTTTTTTGTATTAGAGGTTATGTATATCCGAGTAGGATGTTAATTTTACGCTGCAAAGTTACAAAGTTTTGTGCATACATCCTATATTTCGGTGCAAAAAAAATCGAATTGTGCAATCGGCTTTCCAATCTCAAAAAATATAGCCCCGCCAATCTGTTTTACAGCAGAATAAATAGCAGGGGGATCAGCAGTCCGATGATAAATTCGATTCCGCCTATCCCTATCAGCCCGTGCCTACCCCGAAGCATCAGTATTCCCGTCAGCACCACGACCACCATCGCTCCCGCAAACAGGTCCGAGAACACGGTCCATGCCTTGCCGGGGTTGTAGTGCAGCTTGCTCAGGCTGCCTAACACGGGGCGTTTGCGCACTTCCTCCAGTGTGCCTTTTCCTTGTCCGAGTTGCACCGTCAGGCTGCTATTGCCGCGCAGAAACACCTTCAGCGTTTGGTCGTCGGGGAAATAGTGTTGCAGCTCTTTTCCCGCCACACCGAATTCTTGCAGCCATTGGTCGATCGTGGCTTGTGTCACCGCATTGCGGGTCGTCGGTGTCAGCGTTCGCTCCGTGCGGTGAATGGCGTATTGGCTGTTGAAGGTGTCTTTGTGGTTGAGGGCGATGCCCGAAATGGCATATACCAGCAGCATGCCCGCAAAGACGTAGCTCAGGTCGCGGTGAATCAGCCGAAACCACTTGCGCAGTTTGGCGCCGATTGGTAGTTTTTGGTTTTCCATAGACGCTTTGTCGCTTCCCCTCGTTCCATTCGGACAGGGGGAGTCTTATTTTTCGGTGTTGATTATCTCGTAGCTGATGGCCTCGGCGTAGTAGCCTCGTATGGCTTGTTGCTCGGTGGCGCAGCCTTGGTTGCCCTCTCCGTGCTTCTCGGCGGGGTTTTCTATGGGTTCGGGAACGTACTCAAAGGCTTGTACCACGCCTCGTACGCGCACAAGGTTATTGATGCAGGCGGCATCAAAATTGCCCATCTTGGCGCCTTCCACGCGCAGGATGCGCGGGCGGATGATGGTGTCGTTTTCGGTATAGAGGGTATCTGATTCGTTGCCCATCAGGAATGCTTTGCGTCCGCCGTGTTTGCAGAGGTGAGCGCAGATGCCTTCCAGTGAGATGGTGTCGCCCACCAGAGCCTCGGCTTGGCTGTATACTTCATCGATTGAGTAGATTTTTTCGTCTTGTGCGGTTTGTTTGGAGCAAGCGGCCAGCAGTACCACTGCCGCCATCCCCGCCAAAAATAGTGTCTTCTTCATAAATTGAATATAAATGTAGTGAATGTAATAAATATCAAGTTCTAATGTATTTTTCCTTAATTTCTTTTATTTCTCTTGCCGCTTTAGCGGCATAGGAGATTTATTTCTTTAGTTTCTTTCATTTCTCGCGAGCTCCGCGAGCAGGACCCTTTTAGCGCAGCTTTGTTTTCTTCCTGTTTTCTTCTATTTTTCGTGCGCTTGCGCACAGGAAATAAATTTTCTTCCATTTTTCTTGCCGCCTTGGCGGCAAAGGACCCTCCAAGCCCCCTCGGTCTAACTCAAAATTGCGGCAGCCCCCTTCGAGACCGCCGCAATTATTGTGCCAATAGGTTGTTTCCTTATAGGGCTTGTCCTTGTGCGTTGTAGAGTTGTTCGCCCTTTTGGATGTAGAGCAGTCCGTTGCGCAGCAGCTTGACGGCTTTGCGTTCGGGTGCCGTTACTTGCTCGTTGGCGGTATCCTCTTTGGGGGCCAGCCGCTCGATGGCAACTATCCCACGGAACTTCCCGTCAGCGGGTGTGTAGGTGCTTTGGTCTGCCAAGTAGGTAATCTCTTGGTTGGTGCGGAATCCGTATGCCAGCAGCCCTTTGGTCGTGATAGCGGCGCCGAAGGTGGCCGTCGTCGCATTCGAGCGGATGAGTTTCAGCGTGTCGCCCGCTTGCAGATTTTGGTCAAACTGATAGAGCGAGATACGTTCATTGGCTCCCCAATCGTAAGCGTATAGATAGATGCTGTCGTGGTATGCCAGCACATTTTTGCCTTGCGTAATGCCGCTCGACGCAAGCATGGCCGCCCGCGTGGTCTTGCCGGTCGTCAGGTCTATTTTCAGCAAGAATGCACGATTAGCGGTGCAGGCAATCGTATCGGCAGTGCCGTACGCAAATTTCCCGTTGAAGAATCCCGTCAGGTAGGCCGTGTCGTTGTGGATGAGCTCGTCATAGACGGTCACAGTCCCGCCCTTGCCTTCTGCATTCTTGTAGGCTTCCGTAAACGAGAGGCTCTCGCAGCTCAGGTCGGTGCCTATCGTGGCGAGCAGAATACCGCTGAGTGCGTTGGTGGTCGTCAGCGTCTTCCCGCCGAACGAGAACGTACCGTTGGCTTGTGCCGTGAAGTTTCCCGTGTAGTATAGCTTTTGGTTGGCGTATTGCAGTTTTCCGGTTTTTTGGGCTACCGTGCCCTCGCTGATTACGCTGCCGACATAGTGCCAGTCGGCATCAAATTTCAGTATGGCGAGGCTACTTGCATTGGTTGCTTTTAGGGTGTCTTTTCCGATTGCTATGCCTTTGGTCAGCAGGGTGAGCAGGTAGAAGTGGGTCCCGTCGGTGGTCAAATCCAGAAAGCTGAATCCGGCTGTCTGCCCGTTTATCTGCCCGAATTGGCAGCGGCTTTCTAATGTGTCTGCGCTCAGTTGGAATATGGCGCCGTATTCCACGGCCTTGCCCGCCGTGTATGCTCCGCTCAGCCCCAAGGTCGATTTCTTGTCGTTGGCGGCGCTGTAGTTGAGGCGGATAAATTGGTCGTCTGCTTGATAGTTGCTGTCCGAGTGGCAAGTGGTAATGGCCATGTAGAGGCCTTTGTCCGTAGCCACGGCGGCGGAGCTTTTCAGGTTGCCTCGGTCGCTTGTGCCGAACCCTTGCAGCTCGCCGTCGGCGTTATACATACCGAAGGCAAAATTATTGTTGGACTGACTCATTTTAGCTCGGAAAGGAGCGGTTGCGGTTGTAATCTCGCCGAATGTGGCGGTCGGATCTGCTCCCACCGATGCGGCGTTGCCGATAAAGAATATCTCGCCGGCGGCGTTGGTGTAGATGTGGTCGACCGTCGAGGTGCCGGAGGTGTTTTCGTTGTTCAATTCAATCGCGTCGGCTCCCACCAATTCGTGTGCATAGAGTCTTTGCATCGGTGCGGTGGTGCCCATCAGCATCATCCCCGCCCCCAAAAGAAGTACATTTTTATTCATGTTGTTTATCGTTTTAATTCTGTTTAATTTTAGTATCGTTTGGTGATTACAGACTTTGATTCGGGTTCTCCAACTTGTCTATGATTGAATCAGTCATCCATTTTGAATTCTCAACAGGGTCTTCTCATTTTTCGAAATTCATTGCAAAGTTAGCAAGAACTACACTCTCGAAATTCCTTGCAAAGTTAGTGAGAACGGAACAGATACACAAGTATCCGTTCCCCGTATCCCTCAAAATCCCTACTTTTAGGGATACAAAAAAATACTATAACCTCTCGCTAAACCGACTTGTAACCTCTCGCTAAACCGACCTGTAACCTTCTCGCTAAACCGACCTGTAACCTAACGGAAAAATAGGCAAATTCCCGAACCACTCCCGAACCAACTCCGAAGAAACCCGCAAGAATCCCCTACGAAACCCCATAGCATTCCCCACGAAACCCCATACCATTCCCATCGGAACCCCTTCGAGTCCCGTTCGGAATCCCATCGAGCTCCGTACGCTCTCCCTTAGAATCTAAAATTGGAAGTAGATAAACGGCTGCATATCGGCCGTCACAAACTGATAGATCACGAATACCGCTCCTATGATGCACGCCATGATCAGCCATAGCGGCAGCGAGGCAAACCGCAAGCGGTACCATTGCTTCCATTTGGCAGGCAGCCAGTGCACTAACATGCCCAGTATGAATAGTCCGACCACCATCCTATATTCCCACAAGAATTGCGGAATGATGGCCGAGTTCCATGCCCCGCCAATCTGATTGACAATATTTGTGGCGGTCTCCCACGCCTCTTGGTTGGCGGTAGCGGGGTCAAGATTCGACCCGGAGCGGAAGAACAGTCGCGTGAAGGTGATGAAGGTAAAGGTTTGTGCAATCGCCCATGCTCGCCCCAGTCCCGTGTTGAGTCGGTTCAGCGGCGCCCAAGCGAGCGGCTTCCCTTGCGTGAGCAGGTGGAATACATATCGTATGGCAGTGCCTACCCAGAGTATGGCCACCCAAACTGCAAACAGCTTGATCGAAGGCAGCGCCAGCGCATAATCTAATCCGATCATCCCTGCGCAGGCTATCGTCATCAGACCCATGCGTACGTGCCAGTTCATGATTCGCCAAAATTTATTGGCTATCATGCCCACGCCGTTCAGTCCGCCCCAAATCATGAAGTTCCAGCTCGCCCCGTGCCAGAGTCCGCCCAGCAGCATCGTGATAAACGAGTTCAGGTTGGCGTACAGCAGTTTTCTGTGTTCGGGTCGGAACACCGCCACGAGCAGCACCACCACGGCAATCGCTATAATCACGGCCGTCGCCACCCACGACCCGGTCAGCACTAACGCCACTAATGCGATGAGCGCTATCCAGAAATAGGTCCCGAAGGTGGCGTTTCGATTGCCTCCCAACGGAATGTACAGATAGGTCTTGAGCCATCGGCTCAGCGAGATGTGCCACCGCCGCCAGAATTGCTGCGGATTTTCCGCTTTGTAGGGCGAGTCGAAGTTTTTGGGCAGATAGAATCCCATCAGCATCGCCACGCCTATCGCAATGTCGGTGTAGCCCGAGAAATCGGCATATACTTGCAGCGAGTAGGCGAATAGGGCAAACAGATTCTCGAATCCGCTGAATAGCAGCGGGTTATCAAACACTCGGTCGATAAAGTTCACGGCCAAGTAGTCGCTCAGGATGATTTTTTTAGCCAGTCCGTTCAGTATCCAAAATACGGCCATCCCGAACCAACGCCGACTCAAGAAGAACGGTTTGTATAGTTGCGGTATGAATTCTTCCGCCCGCACAATCGGCCCGGCCACTAATTGCGGGAAGAATGACACGTAGAATCCGAAGTCCAACAGCTTCTCCACGGGCCGAATGCGTTTTTTGTACACATCCGCCGTGTATGAAATCACCTGAAATATGTAGAAGCTGATTCCCACCGGCAGCACAATCCGATCCACCATGAATCGCCCTTTCTCCGAGAATCCGTTGCCGATGTATGCAAATATATCGAACACCCGCAGGTGGCAGCCGAACATATCGTTCAGCATGTTCGTAAAGAAGTAGGCGTATTTGAAGTAGGCGAGCAGTCCCAAATCGATCGTCACCGATAGCACGAGCCATAGCATCGCCCTATCAACTCGTGTCTTCCGCCCGTCGTTTTGGCATCGATAGATTTGTTTTGCTATCAGCCAGTCCGATAGCGTCACGAAGGCCAGTATCAGCAGAAATATACCGCAGGTCTTGTAGTAGAAGAACCACGATACGAACATCAGGAACAGGTTGCGCAGGTGGAGCCGCCCGTTTCCTTTGTAGCGGGGGCACGCTTCCATAATCAGCGCAAATACGGCATAGACAATCGCAAAGAACGCCCAAAAATAGAATTGCGTGAATAGCAGCGGGCTGTTGCTGTCAAAGGCGAATATATGATGTAGAAACTGCATATCGTTATTCCGTGGCTATCGTGTCCGAATGGGTGGGGAGTGCCGTGCCCGAGGTCGGCGCCGTTGCGTTTTCGGCGTGTTGCAGCGTGTCGCTCGCAGTGCTTGTCGGGGCCGCAGGTCTTTCCAGCAGCCATTCCGCCAGCTTCTGTCCCGCTATCTCAGCGCCTTTGCGGGTGAAATGCACGCCGTCCGAGCCGGCCCAACCGTGTCGCTGCCATTCCACCATGCTGTTTCGCCCTCCCATTGCCTTATAAAGACTATAGTAAGCGATGTGTTCTTGCAGCGCCATCTCGTGGAGCAGTCGGTCCATGTACGGCAGCAGCGGATAGGTCGCCTGCTCGCCGTCTTGCAGCGTTATCATGTCGCCGGGGCCCACAAACAGAATGCTCGCCTCGGGAGCGCACGAGCGCACGTAGCGCACCTGTTGCGCCAGCTGATTGACAATGCCTTTTATGGTCGACGGCTGTTCGTTGAACGGGATGGCGTTTCCGCCGAATTGTAAGATTATCAGTCGCGTATGCGTCTGCCGATAGAATTCTGTCAGCTGTCCGCGGTCCATGCTGCGGAATACCGTTCCCAAACATCCCCGCATCGGAATGTTATCCATTGTGATTCCCTTCTCGTTCTCGAGCGAGATGCCATATACTTGTCCTCGCCCGCAGAGTGACAGTGTGTAGGTGGTCGTGCTGTCTTTGAGTCGTATCGTCTCGGTGGTCGTGAGCGTGTCGCCGGCGGGTGTCACCATCCGAATCGTTCCGTCTGCCCACACCCGAATGCGGTTGAAGTAGCTTTCCGTGTGTCGTTCTCGGCCGGCAGGCTCTACACGGAGCGTCACCTGCTCCGAGCCTTTTTGCAGCGAATCGTTTAGTATCGCCACTTGCCCCATGGCGCCGTATAGTCCGTCCTTCCGCCGCATGGTTTTCGGCCCATATACCAGATTGCGCACAACGCCCTGTTGGCCTGTTGCCGTGCGCCCGCCCACGGTCAGCGTTTGGTGTAGCGTGCGGGTCGGAATGGTCTGCTGCAGCGGAATGAGTCCCACGCCTCCGCCGCCGTATCGTTCTTGCAGCGCGCGCCGTACGGACAGCGTCATGCGGTCTTCCTCTATCTGCGAGTCGCCGTAATGCACCACCCGCACCGCTTGGCTGTGCGTGGTCTCTAATGCCGCGTAGAATTTAGATAGATAGATGCGTGTGTCCGTCGTCGTGTCCGTTGCCGGCTCCTCGTCGGTGTAGCTTTCTCCGTTTCTCGTGTCGGCCGTCGTGTCCGCCGCAAAAGGCTCCACCTCACCGAGCTCTTCCGCCGAAGTAAAATCCCCCGTCGCAAGCGAATTCTCTGCTGCCGCAAACTCTTCCTCTGCCGCAAAATCCTTTTCCTCCGCTTCCTGCTGGCTCGTTTTTTGGGTGGGCTTTTCGAGGTCCAATACCGATGCTAACGTGGTCCATCTCAGTTGGAGCGGACCTATCTGTATCGGTCGTTTGGGGAATACCACGCACAGCACGCCCAGCAGAGCGATGCACAACCCGAAAAACAGAGCAATCTTGCGAGGGCGCATACTTTTTTGTCTATACAGATTAATACCTAACTATCGTTTCTATTTGTGCCACAGTGCTTTGGTGAATAGCAGCAGCACGGTGAATATCTCCAGACGGCCAATCAGCATCACGGCCGTCATGGTCCATTTCGCAAGGGTGGGGAAGTGTGCGTAGGTGCCGACGGGTCCGTATTGCCCGATGCTCACGCCCACGTTGCCTATGCCCGACACGGCAGTCCCGATGGCTTCCTCAAAATTCACGCCCGTGGCGGTAAAGATGAGTACGGTCACCGCCGTAATGAGTATGTAGAAGAACATAAACGCCATCACGTTGCTCACGGTCTGTTCCGATACGGTGCGTCCGTTGAATCGCACGGGCACGACGGCGTTCGGATGGATGCGTCGTTTCAGCTCCACCATGGCGCTTTTGGCAAATATCCCGATTCGTACCCATTTGATACCTCCCGAAGTACTGCCGGAGGAAGCCCCCGTGAATAGCATAAAGAACACCATAGCCCATAGCACGGGCGGCCAAGCCATGTAGTCGCTTGCCGCAAATCCGGAGCTTGTCATCGCCGAGGTCACCATGAAGAACCCTTTTCGGAACGCTCTTTCTAATGCGCCAAAGAAGTCCGCCACGCTGTCTATGGCGAGCAGCGGCTCGTGCAGCGTGTAGTATAGCAGCAGTCCTATCGTCAGCATAGCGGTCCCCACGGCCACCGCCATGGCGTACCATCGTGTCTCCTCGTCGTGTAGCAGCCGCGTGGGTCTTCCGCGGAAGGCGTATATCAGCTGCGTGAAGTTGATACCCGACAGAAACATAAACACGGCTATCGTGTAGTGTATCGCCGCTCCGTCGTTTATCACGCTCAGGTTGCGGGTCGAGAATCCGCCGGTCGATATGGTCGAGAGCGAGTGGCACACGGCGTCAAATCCCGTCATCCCGAAGCACCATAGAAGGATCGTCTCCAATGCCGTCAGTGCAATATAGGTCACCCACAGGTGTTTTGCCGTGTCGGCAATTCGGGGCGACAGCTTCTCGTAGCTCACGCCCGTCACTTCGGCGGCGTATAGCTGCATTCCGCCCAGTCCGAACATCGGCAGTATGGCCACGCTCAGCACAATGATTCCCATGCCGCCTATCCATTGGCTCAGCGCCCGCCATAGCAGGATGCCGTGCGTCATGGCCTCCACGTCGGGAATCACCGTCGCTCCCGTGGTCGTAAATCCCGACATAGTCTCAAACCAGCAGTCCGTCAGCGTCGTGATCGCTCCGCTCAGCCAGTAGGGCAGCATGCCGAATACCGAATACACAATCCACACCGTCGCCACAATGAAGTATCCCTCTCGTTCGCCCACGCGTCGGGCAGCTTTCCGCCCAATCCAGAAAGCAAGCAGTCCGCCCAGCAGCGTCAGCGCCGTCGATACGAGGAAGGCGCCCGTGTCCGGCTCGTTGTAGGCCCACGACGCAAAGGACGGCACCAGCATAAAGAGCGCCTCCAAGCAGAGCAGCACTCCCATCGTCTTGAATACCAGTTTCCAGTTGAATGTCCGTGTCATCGTTCGGGTCTATTCTATTTTCTTTTTATTTTCGTTTCCTTGTCGGGCGCTCATCGTTTCGGAAAGTCCCCCCAAAAAATCAGTCGCCTATTTGAAAAAATGCTCCAAGTAGCGCAGCACGTGTCGTTTGCAGAATACCACCACTTGGTCGTTGGCCACAATCTCGGTCTCGCCGTTCACGAGTATTCCCTCGCCGGCACGCACAATGGCGCCGATGTTGGTGTCTTCCGGCAGCTCCATGTTCCGCACTTTCCCGCGCGTGATTCGGCTGCCCTCTTTGGCCACGAATACCACGATCTCTGCGTCGGCGCTCGTCAGGTTATGCACATTCAGCACGTTGGCGTCGAGCAGCATCTGATAGATGTACGAGGCGGCAATGGTCTTTTTGTTGAGCACGGTGCCGATATCCAATGCCTCCGCCATGGGGATGTAATCGATATTTTCCACTTCGGCGATGGTCTTTCCCACGCCGAACCGTTTGGCGGCGAGGCAGGCGAATATGTTCGCCTCCGAGCTGTCCGTCACGGCCACAAACGCGTCGGCGTCTTGTATGCCTTCTTCTTTGAGCACCGACATGTCCGAGCCGTCTGCGTTGATTATCAGTGCGTGCGGCAGTTTCTCGGATAGCTGTGTGCAGATTTTTCGGTCGGTCTCCAATATCTTTATGTCGAGGTCGTCGGGCAGCGACAGAGCGGCTTTGCGGGTGATGCGTGAGCCGCCGAAGAAAATGATATTGTGTATCTCTCCCTTGTGTTTGCCTAACTGCTCCCGAAGGAACTCCATCTCTTCCTTGTTGCACACCACATACACCACGTCGCCCGCCAGCACTTGGTCGTTTCCGCGCGGAATAATGGTCTCGCTGTCCCGCTTTATGGCCACGATTCGGAAGCGTCCGTGGCTGTATATGCCCGAGCAGAACGCCTTATTCACCACGGCCGCTCCTTCTCGCACTTTCACCACGCACAGCTCCAATGCGCCGTTGCAGAGCGATAGGTGGAATCGCATCCAGTTGGTGCGCAGCGATTCCTCTATCTCGTTGGCGGCGAGCACTTCGGGGTAGATCAGGTGGTTGAGTCCCATCTCCTCGAACAGGCCTCTGTTTTCGGGCAGCAGGTATTCGTAGTTGTCTATGCGGGCGAGCGTACGCTTTGCGCCTAATTGATTGGCTATCAGGCACGAAGTGATGTTCTCCGTCTCGATGGGCGTCACGGCGATAAACAGATCGACGTTTTTCACGCCGATGTCGCGCAGGTCGTGTATCGAGGTCGGGCTACCCACTTTGGTCAGCATATCGTAGTCCGAATCCAAGAACCCCAGCCGTTCCTGACTCTCGTCCATCAGGCTGATTTCCATGTCCTCTTGGGATAGCAATTTGGCCAAGTGGGTACCCACTTCTCCGGCTCCGGCTATGATTACTCGCATATCGTTCCTTTCGTTTGCGTGTTGTTTGCTCTTGCTTTTTCAGGCCTCTTGGTCGGCCTTTTCTATCGAGCGGGCGAGCCCTTCGGCGTCTAATCCTAACATCTTGTATAGCTCAGCGGTGCTTCCGTGTTCCACAAATTGGTCGTTCACGCCTAATCGCACCACGCGCGGCTGATAGCCGTGGTCGGCCATCCATTCCAGCACGGCCGAGCCTAATCCGCCGTTTGTCATGCCGTCTTCCACGGTCACGATGCGCTCGTAGTGTCGGCCCACTTCGTGCAGCAGCTCGTCGTCGAGCGGCTTGAGCCACCGCATGTCGTAGTGCCCTATTGCCTGTCCGTCCCGAACCAACGCCAAAGCATCTTGCACGGTGTTGCCTATAGCGCCTATCGATAGCACGGCGGTCTTCTTTCCCTGTTGCAGACATACGCCTTTGCCGTATTCCACCGTCTTTCGTTCAGAGTGGCTGAGGCTCCGCCCGCGCGGGTAGCGTATGGCAACGGGGCCCGTCAGGCTCTCGGCCAGTTTCATCATCTCTCGCAGGTCTTCCGCATCACGAGGCGCGCAGATCGACAGATTCGGTATCGGACGCAGATAGGCCAAGTCCAATAGCCCGTGGTGGGTCGCTCCGTCGTTGCCCACTATTCCGGCTCGGTCCACACAGAGCACCACGTGCAGGTTGGGCAGCGCCACGTCGTGGATAATGTTGTCGTAGGCTCGCTGCAAGAAGGTCGAGTATATGTTGCAGTAGGGCAGCAGTCCCTCTTTGGCCATGCCGGCGGAGAAGGTCACAGCGTGTCCCTCGGCTATTCCGACGTCAAACACTCGGTCGGGCAGCTCTTTTTGCATAATCGACATCGAGCAGCCGGAAGGCATGGCGGGCGTCACGCCCACTATCTTTTTGTTCTCCCGAGCCATGGCCAGCAGTTGCTCGCCGAACACGTCTTGCCATAGCGGTTGCGCGGCTTTTTGCGTGCAGGTACGCTCCTCGGTCTGTACGTTGAATTCTCCCGGTGCGTGCCATGTCGTCGGGTCGTTCTCGGCGGGCGCATAGCCTTTTCCTTTGGTGGTCACTATGTGTAGCACTTTCGGTCCTCGATGGTTCTTTATCTCTTTTAGGATGCGTACTAATTGGATCACGTTATGCCCGTCAGCGGGCCCGAAATAGCGTATGTTCAGCCCCTGAAATATATTGCTCGTTTGGTGCGTCAGTATGGCTTTCAGACTGTTCGATTTGCGCAGCACTTGTTGCTTTTTCGCATCGTCGATCAGGTGCAGCCGCACGGCTAATTTGTATAGTTTCCACCGCCATCGGTTGTATCGCTCGCCCGTGGTCAGATTCAGCAGATATTCCGTAAATCCGCCGTGCAGCGGGTCGATGGCCATGTTGTTGTCGTTCAGTATGATGAGCAGGTTGTTTTTGTTCATCGAGGTATTGTTCAGTCCCTCGAAGGCCAGTCCGCCCGTCATGGCGCCGTCGCCTATTATGGCCACCACGTTTCTCGTGCGTTGGTCTTGTAGCTCATCGGCTATCTCCATGCCGAGTGCTGCCGAAATCGAGTTGCTCGCATGTCCGGCCACAAAGGCATCGTATTCGCTCTCGGCGGGCAGCGGGAAGGGCGCCAGTCCTTTGAATTGTCGGTTTGTGTGGAAACGCTCCCGCCGTCCCGTCAGTATCTTGTGGGCGTATGCCTGATGCCCCACGTCCCATACCAGCCGGTCTTCGGGCGTGTTGAATACATAGTGCAGCGCCACGGTCAGTTCCACGGTGCCGAGCGACGAGGCAAGGTGTCCGGGGTTGTGGCTCAGTTCTTCTATGATGAATTGGCGGAGTTCCGCGCACACGGCGGGCAGTTCCTCCAAGGGCAGTTTTTTCAGGTCTGCGGGATAATTTATTTTGTCGAGATAGGTATATTGCGCCATATATATGCTCCGCATAGTTTCATTGCAGCCTGCAAAGATACGACTTTTTCCCGTCATATCCAAATCCGTTCTCCGATTTCAATTTTTTGCACACTTTTTGTTGCTGCACGGATGTTATCTTCATCAAATTACGGATTTTAATAAAATCGTTTATGACCGAAAAAGAAAAGATGTTGGCAGGTTTCGTTTACGATGCCAACGATGCCGAATTGCTTGCCGAGGTCTTTCACTGCAAAGACCTGTGCCAACAGTACAACAACCTGCCCGCTTCCGATATCGTCGCTCAGCGTGCCAAGCTCAAAGAGATGTTGGGTACGTGCCACGACGACACCTATATCAATCCGCCTTTCTTTTGCGATTATGGCAAGCAGATTCATGTCGGCAAGCGTTTCTTTGCCAATTTCCACTTCACCG
This sequence comes from Dialister sp. CAG:486, assembly GCA_963635385.1. Lineage (GTDB taxonomy): Bacteria > Bacteroidota > Bacteroidia > Bacteroidales > Paludibacteraceae > Colicola. The sequence goes on from CAVHGD010000027.1 coordinate 19,492, forward strand.
TTTTGGACGAGGCGCCCGTCACCATCGGCGACGATGTCTTCATCGGCCCGAATGTGTCGCTCTATACGGCTTGCCATAGCACCATTCCCGCCGAGCGCAACACCCGCCAAGAGTGGGCGAAGCCCATTACTATCGGCAACAACTGTTGGTTAGGCGGTTCGGTTACGGTCGTTCCGGGCGTTACCATCGGCGACAATTGCACCATCGGTGCGGGTTCCGTCGTCACGCACGACATCCCGGCCAATAGCATTGCCGTGGGCAATCCGTGCCACGTCATCAAAACCATCGAGTGCTGATAACGCTCCAAAAGGCCGCAGAAAGACAGCTGCAACGATGCCGAATGGGTAATTATCGGTCAAAAGGCATATAAAAATGACGGTTAAAGAGAAAATGATTGCGGGCGAGGACTATTTCGCCAACGACCCTTCGTTGTTGGTGGATGTCTTTCGCTGCAAGACGCTTTGCCAACAGTATAATGCGTTGCCCGTTGCGGATGTTGCCGCGCGCCGAGCCGTCTTGCAATCCGTTTTGGGTACGTGTCCGCCCGAGACGCGTATTGCGCAGCCGTTCTATTGCGATTACGGGAGCCAGATACATGTCGGGCGTAATTTCGTGGCGGGGCCGTATCTCACCATTTTGGACGAGGGCGAGGTGCGTATCGGTGATGATGTCTATATAGGTCCGAATGTATCGCTCTATACGGCGTGCCATAGCACGATTCCCGCCGAGCGCAACACCTTCCATGTATGGACGCGCCCCATTACGATTGGTGACCATTGTGTCATCGAGGGCTCTTGCACGCTCCTCCCCGGCGTCACCATTCCTCCCCACACCCGCATCCCCTTCGGCACCGTTGTACTACCCTAATCCTTCCCATAAAAATTCCCTGACCCAACTTCGAAGAATTCCCGAACCACTCCCGAACCATCTCCGAAGAATCACCGAACCATCTCCGAAGAAAGTCCGAACCACTCCCTTATATCTACCTAAAAAAAGCACCAACTTGGTGCTTTTTTCGTCTAACCACGCCCGTAGTCGAGCCTTATCTCATTCCGCTGATTTCTGTACCAGTACCCCGACCAACCTGTCGTATCGTGCGCCAAACGGCCTGTAATACACATAGACGCTGTATTCATTCTCCGTCTGCCAGTGGCTCCCCTCCGTTCGTTGCAGCGTCACGGTGCCTCCTCTCGGCTCATTTCTTCCCACAACGCTCCCCGCTTTTGGCACAAACCAATACTGATAATCGTAACCGCCCTGCTTTACCAACGCCGTAAGATAGTAGCAGTGGTTCTCGTTGTCGTACTGCATTCGATTCGCCATCCCTAATGCGTTGAGGAACAAGTCCCCTCCGATGTAGATCACGCCGTCGAACCACGGCTCTTGTCGCGGCAGGGTCCAGTGTACCCACATATATTCCGCCTCCGTGTCGCTATCGTCGGTCCGCTCTGCATTCACGCGGTATTGTCCGTCCACGTCGTATTCGTGCATGTAGGGTGTGCCGCATTTGTCCGACACCACATCGCCTGCATATACAGCGCCCGTTCCTCGCAACTCGTCGGCAAAGAGCAGCGCATGGTAATCCCGATTGTCGTATCGAATCTGATCAATCCCTGTCCCGGCAAAATACACCGAGTAGGCGTCGAAGTGCCGATACTCGTTGCCGCCTTCAAAAATCAACGCCTTCTCTCGATACCGGAATCGATTGTGTTCCATGTAGGTGGGGCGGGTGAGTACCACTTGATTGTCTATACGCCCGTTTTGCCGAACCAACACCTTTATCTCATCGGGGCTGTTCACGGTGAGCGCACTCGTATTTACCTCCAAGTCAATCTGTTGATAGCGCCCGCTCAGTTCAATGTCCGTGTTCGGACGTACGTCGAGGCTTATCCCCGCGAGCGGCTCCGCCACCGAAAAACACACCCACGCCACCGTCTTGTCCGTATCGCCGTCTTCGTAGATTTGCAGCGCATAGTTGCCGCTTGCGGTCAGCTGCATGTCCTCGTTGGGGAACAGAAACCGATAGTGCGTGTAGGAGCGTTGCGTGTTGAGCGAGTGCTCGTAGTCGGTGATGTCTTGCGTGGTGAATCCGTGTACAAATTCCCCGCTCGTGAGCGAACTCTCGCGCCCGTCGTGATTGAGGTGGCGAATGGTGTAGGTGTAGTGATGCACGTCGTGGCTCATCTCGTCGAACGATACTTCTAACGTGTTGCCCGAGTCCGAACCGTCCACCACACCGTCTGTCAGCACGAGGAACGGTCGCTCCACTTGCCCGTTCGCATCCTCTTCCGAAGCGTATTGCACGCGCAGCGTATGAATATGCGGGTCGGCTATTTGGGTCCGATATTGCGGATAGACCGCCCCCGCCACGCAAAGCATGGCGAGCAGCATCAAAACCTGTGTCGTACGCAATCTATTCATATTTGTGTATAGCGGCTCGTTGGGTATGTGCCATTTCGTAATGGACTTTGTTTTGTAGCGCCTCCCGTATATGCGCCTTTTGTTTATGGACTTTTTTGTTTGGTAGCGCCCCGCACATACAGCAACGGATTCGCGTCTGTTGTGCAGTGGAGCTGTTTTTGAGTCGTTCTGCGAATAAAATAACCGCATTTTACTCCACAAAATTACAAAAATAGTTCCATATCTGCAAAAAAATACCGATAAAATTTGTGTATTTCACAAAAATGCCGTACCTTTGCACCCGCTTTTGAGAAATGGGGATGTGTTTTGAGTGCCGATTGCTCACCGCTGCAGAAAAGCGCAGCCAAGCGCAAGGGCAGAAAAGAACGAGCAATGGAAGAGAGTGCTTGATTGCTCACCGCTGCAGAAAAGCGCAGCCAAACGCAAGGGCAGAAAAGAACAAGGAAATAATTCCTAATTCCTAATTCATCATTCCTAATTACCTCAATTGCCACTGTGGCTCAGTTGGTAGAGCAACGCATTCGTAATGCGTGGGTCGGCGGTTCGAGTCCGCCCAGTGGCTCAAGAGGAATGGATTGTAGTGGTTTTTTTGATTAGGTTGAACCGATACGACAAGAGATGAGTATCGGTTCATTATTTATGTTCTATTTATCGAGTATGTTTCCGAGCAGTGAGGCGACAAACTCTTCTTTTTGAAAGAGTTGCAAATCGGTCATACGCTCTCCTAATCCGATATACTTAACGGGTATTTTGAACTGGTCGGAGATGCCGATGACGACCCCACCTTTAGCCGTTCCGTCTAATTTGGTGATAGCCAAAGAGGTTACTTGTGTAGCCTGTGTGAATTGTTTTGCCTGTTCAAAAGCATTCTGCCCGGTACTACCGTCCAAGACAAGCATTACATCGTGTGGTGCGTCGGGTACTACTTTCTGCATGACATTCTTTATTTTGGTCAATTCGTTCATAAGGTTGACCTTATTGTGCAGTCGTCCAGCCGTATCGATGAGAACAACATCGGCATTGTTGGCTTGTGCGGACTGCAAAGTATCGTATGCAACAGAAGCAGGGTCACTGCCCATACTTTGTTTGATAACAGGCACACCGATGCGTTCACCCCAGATGGAAAGTTGTTCGACGGCGGCGGCACGAAAGGTGTCGGCAGCACCCAAGAAGACCTTTTTCCCTGCGTTTTTGTATTGGTAAGCCAACTTGCCGATGGTGGTAGTTTTTCCCACGCCATTTACTCCGACGACCATAATGACATAGGGTTTGCATGGTAGTGGTGAGGAAAAATCAAGCGTGTTATCGTTATTGTTCTCTTGCAAAAGTGCCGTAATCTCTTCTTGGAGTATTCTGTTGAGTTCGTTGGTACCAACATATTTGTCTTTAGCCACTCTCTTTTGTATTCGTTCGATAATACGCAGTGTAGTGTCGACGCCTACATCGGAGGTTACAAGAACTTCTTCCAAGTTATCGAGGACATCGTCGTCCACAGTGGATTTGCCAACGATAGAGCGTGACAGTTTTTGCAGAACGGATTCTTTGGTCTTGGCTAATCCATTGTCAAGCGTTTGTTTCTTTTCTTTAGAGAATATGGAGAATAATCCCATTGCGGTGGTATTTATGTGTTAATTTCTTGTTGTGGTCTGTCCAATGGATGGCTTCATATCGTGCAAGGGTATGAGCAAGGTATTGTAGAGATAGTCGTCGTCTGCGGCATAGATACGGATAAAACTGTCCCCTTCTTTCGAAAGGTCGGTAGGCAGGGTAAGAACATACTCCTTTGCAGTTTGCTTTAAGTCAGGAAGTTGTAAGAGGATATTCTGCCAAAGGATTGTGAAATGCGGGTTCTGAGGTTCTTCTTCGAAAGTAAATGAGATGGTATGTTCGGTGCAGCCATTGAGGACCAGACCGTTCTTTTGTGGCAAGTCGAGCAATGCGACGATGCTGAGGAAATCCTTGTAGTCTTTACCCAGGGTAAAGGTCGGTACATAGTTCCCGTCGTCTTTCATCAGTATTAAATCGGCCTCTTTGTCTATGTCGCACATTTCCCATATATCGAAGTATGCAATGTCCCAGTCTTTGGAAGAGAGGGTAGGTAGATAGTCTGCTAAAAAGATATGCGTAGAGTCGCCTGTCAGATGGATAGGCTGTATGGGGTCGGACACCATAACCTTCTGCAAGGTTGTGAGAGAGTCCGAACTCTTATTGCACGCGCAAAGGCTTAGCAAAAGGGGGAGATAGAGGATATATTTGATATTCATGTGTAGATGCTGTTATTCTGCGTTATTGTACAGAGTCATTCTGTAGGGCTTCGATGGCAGAAGAATCCGAATCGGTTGCGATTTCCTGTGTTGTTACTTCCTCATAGGAAATGACAAACTCCACACGCCGATTGAGTTTGCGTCCGTTGGCTGTAGCATTGCTCTCAATAGGCTTTGTGTCGCCATATCCTTTTGAGGTTAGCCTGTTTTGCTCAACGCCTGCATTCACCAAGTAGTCTTTTACGGCAGCCGCACGATGTTCCGAGAGAGCCTGATTAGACTTGGAATCACCGACATTGTCAGTATGTCCCTGAATCTCCACTTGATACTCCGGATTATCAATAAAGGTTTGTGCTATCTGGTCCAACAGAGGATAAGAAGCCTTTTTGATGTTGGCCTTACCTGTTTCGAACTGGATACCCTGCATTGCCTTTTTCAGTAGGCTACGGATTTCTTTCTTAATGATAGGGCAACCGTTATTCTGTTTGGAGCCTGCCACAGTTGGACACTTGTCGCAATAGTCAGGAACACCATCTCCGTCGGTATCATCAACGCAGCCTTGTGCATTCACATGCGCTCGCTCTTCTACTTTGGTATCATTGCATTGGTCAAGATAATCGGGAACCCCGTCTTCATCTGTGTCAAGAGGACAGCCAGTCTTGCTAAGGAAACCGATTGCCTCTTTGGGAGTGTTGGGACACTCATCTAAATAGTCAGGAACACCGTCATTGTCTGTGTCTAATAGGCAACCTTTCTCATCTACATAACCATTCGCAGCAGAAGGCGTTTCTGGACACTCATCAAGATAATCCGGCACGCCATCTCCGTCAGTGTCAAGCGGACACCCATTCTCATCTACCATACCATAAGAGGCTTCCGGTGTATGTGGGCATAGGTCTCTATAATCAGGCACTCCGTCACCATCAGTATCAATCGGACATCCCTTCTCGTCAACCAATCCGAA
>CAVHGD010000028.1:0-24178 GCA_963635385.1 Dialister sp. CAG:486
ACTTGTAGTTGTCGGATTTGTGGAACGGCTTGCGGTCAGTGCCGGACTTCTTGGAACGAGCGGGAGCGGCCTCCTCGTGCTTCTCCTTGGGATGGTCCTTCTTCCACTCTTTATGCTCGCCGGCAAAGAGGTCGTAGCGATTGAATTGGCAGTCGAGATCGCCATTGAGCAAGCGAATCTTTTGGGTCGGCTTGAGCGATAAGCAACGCAGCGCATCCTCGTTGGAGGAGATGATCCATGCCGTGGCACCGGTGAACTGGAATTTGAGCGCCTTGCCCATCTCGGCATACAGGTGCTCAATGTCTTTGTCGTGCGCCAAACGCTCACCGTACGGCGGGTTGATCATAACCAAGGCGCCTTCGGTGGAGGGTGCATCGGCCACACCCTGCAGGTGTAGCTCCTCGAGGCGGATTTGACGCACCTCGATGAGGTTCTGCATACCCGCACTCTTGATATTCTTGAGCGCCGTCTGCACGGCGTAGTAGCCCGCATCGGAACCGTAAATCTTGTGGGCAAAGACGCGCTCGTGGGAATCGTCGTTGTAGATGGACTCGAACAGGTCTTTATCAAAATCCGCCCATTTCTCGAACGCAAACTCCTTGCGGAATATGCCCGGAGCGATGTTTTGGGCAATGAGCGCCGCCTCAATTAGGAGCGTGCCCGAACCGCACATGGGGTCGAAGAAATTGGACTGGCCGTGCCATCCCGCCAACAGGAGCATGCCTGCGGCCAAAGCCTCGTTGATAGGCGCCTCGGTATTCGCCGCACGATAGCCGCGCTTGTGAAGACTCTCGCCCGAACTATCGAGCGAAAGGGTAACGGTCTCGTTGGCGATATGCACATTGAGATACAAATCCGGTGAAGTGATTTTGATGCTCGGGCGCTTCTGTTCCCGCTCCATCCAAAAATCGGCGATGGCGTCTTTGACACGATAGGTGACGTAAAGCGAATTGCGGAACGTGTCGGAGAAAGCGGTGGTATCGATGGAGAATGTGGTATGGACATCCATAAAAAGCGACCAATCGATGTTCTTGGCCTGCTCGTAGACCTCATCGGCATTGGAGGCACGGAAAACGGCGATAGGCACCAAAATACGAGAAGCGGTGCGGAGGCAGAAATTGGCACGATAGAGAATGGAGCGGTCGCCCGTGAAGGAGACGGCTCGGCGCTCCTTCTGGATGTCGTTGGCGCCCAACTCGGTGAGCTCTTGAGCCAATACGTCCTCAAGACCCTTGAAGGTCTTGGCAATCATTTGAAACGACGAGTTCTGCTCGGTGGCAGGTTGGGTGGTAGAATGTAACAATCCCATATTGTTTGGTTTGATAAGTTATCAAAAAGGGTTTATTCGAAAGATGGTTCGGGAGTGGTAGCGGCAGGGCTACGAAAGAAAGGAGTCGCGAGCCTGACAGAACAGGGAAAGCTGCTCGGGGTGGGACTCGAAATGGTTGCCGATGACAACGATGTCGGCACCCGCCCGATAGGCCGACTGCATCTGCTCGGCGGTGCGGATACCGCCCCCCACGATGAGCGGGATGGGTATGGCGGCACGGACCGCTCGGATGATCTCTTCGCTGACCGGCGTGTGGGCTCCGCTGCCCGCCTCGAGATAGACCAACGACTTGCCCATGAGCCGAGCGGCGATGGCGGTATCGACAATGCGGGAAATATCGGTTTGCGGAATGGGGAGCGTGCGGGTGACGCGCATGACGGAGGTCTCGACCCCGCCATCGACCAAAATATAGCCCATGGGGATGGTCTCGATGCCCGATTGCTGCACGGCTCGAGCCGAACGGATCTGCTGGCCGTTCAGGTAGTCGGGATTGCTGCCGGAAAGCAAAGACAAAAACAGCAGCGCATCGGCAGCGGGCGTGAATTGTGCGGCAGAACCCGGAAAAAGAATAATGGGCAGGCGGGTGAGCGTACGGAGCGTGCGCACAAAGGCATCGCACCGGCCGCCCGTGCTGCCGCCGACAAAAATATAGTCGGGCAAGGCGGGGCTTGCGACGGATAAATCGGGCTGAGAAGGGTCGGGAAAAGCGGCAGAGGGCGAGAAAAGACGATGCAGGTCGGCTTTCTCGGGGTCTAACAAAAGGGCAAAACGCTTGCGGTGTGCCCTACAGGCAAGTTGTATATCGCTTAGTACTGCCATCGAAAACTCTCGACCAAACGGATGACATCGGTTTGGAGATACTGATTGATAGGCGCCAACGAATCGGCGTTGGGATGACAATTGCAATAGACGGAGCCCCGAAAAAAGTGATGAACGGAGTCGGTCAGGAAAAACTGACAGGCTGAGGCCGTGTTGCCCTCGAGATTGAAAAGGACACCATAGACGCTATGTTCGGGGTTGGTAAAGGAACGTTCGGGAATGGCGGTGGCGTGAGAGGCGTTCTTGTAGACAAACTCTAACGCATCGTTGGTCAGCTCACGCAGGTTGCCCTGCACGGGCTTGTAGGAACAATGGATGGTGGCATTGAGCGACGGATATTGAATATTGATCCAATAGCGGTCGTCCTTGGCGGAACGAGGCTGCACCACCGCATTGCGGGAAAGCGCAAAATCGTAGGGATAGGAAATAGGGTCGGGATGGTGCGCCGAAAACGAATAATACGCCGTGTCGGGCGGGGTAATACGCACATAGCCATACGGCTTGGGAGCAGAGGCGTGAGAACACGCTCCAAGCAGAATTGGCAATACGAGAAAGACTGTATATGGTTTCATTTTCGGATCCCCTTACGCAAATAGGCCGCAAAGGTACGAAATAATGCTGAAAAACACAAGAAAAGGCGTGTGCAAAATTTGGAAAAATAAAAAGTAAAATAAACAATGCGTAATGTTTGCAAGAATAAGAAAAATAGACTATCTTTGTGCGAAAGTTTAGAATGACCGTCGGCGTACGGGCCAAAAGCACTATCAGCAAAGGCCAAACAGGCTATTGCGAGCATCTGGAAACCGATGAGCGAGCGGGCTGAAAACGGTGCTCTTGCGGCGTATCTGCGCAAACAGGGCGGGGGGCGAAAATAATGAATCGAACCTTTCGGAAAAGGCGCTCGACGGTCAGACAACGAATAATACCATAAAAAATGAAAGAAAATACCTATTGCGTGATAATGGCGGGCGGCGTCGGAAGCCGCTTCTGGCCGTACAGCCGAAATAACAAACCCAAACAATTCCTCGATTTCTTTGGCACGGGGCGCAGCCTCATTCAGATGACGGTGGACCGATTCCGTCCGTTAGTACCGATTGAGAATATTCTCGTGGTGACAAATGTACAATACAAAGACATTGTACTCGAGCAGATACCCGACCTGCAACCTGCACAAGTGCTGTGCGAGCCCGCACGGCGCAACACCGCTCCGTGTATTGCGTATGCCGTAGCGCATATTCGCGGCTTGCAAATCCGCAAAGCGATGGCAGCGGGTACGATGGAGCGCTGGGAGACGACCGACCTGAGCAACGAGGCGTTTGCGGCAAACATTATAGTAGCACCGAGCGACCACTTGATACTGCAAGAAGACGGATTCCGACAGGTGGTGGCAGAGGGGTTAGATTTTGTGGAGAAGCATGATGCGATACTGACGCTTGGCATGAAACCGACCCGCCCCGAGACCGGCTACGGCTATATACAAATGGAGAAAGCGCTCGACGCCCCGCAAGCGGATGATGCGATATGCAAAGTGAAGACGTTCACCGAAAAACCGAATCTGGATTTGGCGAAGGTGTTCCTCGAAAGCGGGGAGTTTCTGTGGAACTCGGGCATATTTATATGGAACTTGCGCACGATATGCTCGGCATTCCGCTCGTTCCTGCCCGAACTGGTGGATATTTTCCAAAGCGGGGAGCAGTATATGGGCACGCCCAAAGAGGACGATTTTATACAGGAGAAGTTTCCGACTTGCCCGAATATCAGTATCGACTACGGCGTGTTGGAAAAAGCACCGAATGTGTTTGTGAAGCCTGCCGACTTCGGCTGGAGCGACCTCGGCACATGGGGCTCGCTCTACGAACTGAGCGAGAAAGACGCACAACGGAATGTGACGCTGCACTGCGATTCGGCGTTCTACGAGAGCGAAGGGAATATCGTCACGCTCGAGCCGGGAAAATTAGCGGTGGTGCAAGGTCTGCAAGACATGATTATCGCCGAACAGGGAAATGTGCTGCTGATATGCCCCAAGGCGCAAGAGCAACAAATCCGACAAATGGTGCACGACGCCAACGAACGATTTGAGTGGAAATATAATTAAGGGATGCAAATGGCGCTTGCCGAGTTTTTGAGGAAATGGAGTTGGAATAAGGGCTTGTGGGGTTGAACATTGGGTGGGTCGAAAACAATAACCGAAAAAATAATACAGGGAAAATACAATTACAATATGGGATACTTGAATTTTGATAAAACGGTGCTGACTAATCTTGAGCGCTCGCTGCAGAAAGAGATGATACGCACCAACCGCTCCGGGGTGTACAACGCCACGACGCTGGTGGATTGCAATACGCGCAAATACCACGGGCAACTCGTACTGCCGCTGCCCGAACTGAGCGATGATAACTATGTGCTGCTCAGCTCATTAGACGAGACGGTGATTCAACACGGCGCCGAGTTTAACCTCGGACTGCACCAATACGGAGAGAATACGTTCTCGCCCAACGGACACAAATACATCCGTGAATTTGACTGCGAGGTGATTTCGAAAACCACCTATCGGGTGGGCGGCGTGATACTGACCAAAGAGCGTATGCTGGTCAGCTTCGAGCCGCGCGTGCTGATTCGCTACACCCTGCTCGAGGCGGGGTCGCCGACGGTGCTGCGATTCAAGCCGTTCTTGGCTTTCCGCTCGGTGAACGAACTGACGCACGAGAACAACCGCGCGAACACGAACATGGACGAGTGCGAGAACGGGCGGTATAACAAGATGTATCCCGAATTCCCGAATCTGTATATGCAGTTCTCGAAGGCGGTGGAATATCACCACGAGCCGACTTGGTACAAAGGCATTGAGTACCAAAAAGAGCGGGAACGGGGCTATGAATATAAGGAAGACCTGATGGTGCCGGGCTATTTCGAACTGCCGATGCGCAAGGGTGAGAGCGTGATTTTTGCGGCCGGCATAACGGAGACGGACACCAAGAAACTGAAAACAATATGGGCTAAAGAGCTGACACGCCGCAATGCCCGCACGGATATGTTTGCCTGCCTGAAAAACTCGGCAGCGCAGTTCTACAAGCGGGAAGGCGACAAGTGCTACATGCTGGAGGGGTACCCATGGTACCACACCTCGGCACGGGCAGCTTTCTTCTCGACGCCGAGTTGTACGCTCGATATTGACCGCCCCGAATACTGGGAGGCGATAATAGACCAAACCGCCATCGCAGAAGTGCGGGCGTTTATGGCCGGGGAGACGGACAAAGTGAAAATGACGGGCATGGATGACCCCGATGCGCTACTGTGGTTTGTGCGCGCACTACAAAAATATGCGCATAAATACACGGTACACGAGGCGGCGGAAAAATACGGCGAGATATGCCTTGAGGTGGTGAACTTCTACAAAAAACAGAATCACCCCCGTGCGTGGGTACACCAAAACGGCTTGATATGGGTGGACGGCACGGAACGGCCCGCCACATGGATGTCGGCCATCGAAAACGGACACCCCGTAACGCCCCGCACCGGCTATGTGGTGGAGATAAATGCCCTATGGTATAACGCACTGAAATTCACGGAAGAACTGCTGCGTGAAGCGGGAAGAGATGCACAAGCCGACTTGATGGAATACCAAGCGGAGATCGTGCGCGACTCCTTTGTACATACCTTCTGGAACGGACTGTATCTGTATGATTATGTGGTGAATGACTACCAAGATAAGGAAGTGCGACCCAATCAGATTTGGAGTGCGGGCTTGCCCTATTCGCCGTTAGACAAAAAGCAAATGAAAGCCGTGGTGGATATTTGCACCAAAGAGCTGCTGGCGCCGAGAGGCCTGCGTACCTTGTCGCCAAAGAGCGGGAACTACCGTCCTTTCTATGTGGGCGGGCAGTTGGAACGCGACCGCAACTTGCACAACGGCCCGATTTGGCCGGCATCGATAGCCGCTTACGCCCGGGCATACATGCGCGTATATAAGCACAGCGGACTGAGTTTTATGGAACGGCTGCTGGTGGGCTACGAGCGCGAAATGAGCGAGTTGTGCATCGGTACGCTCAACGAACTATACGACGGCAACCCGCCCTACCGCGGACACGGCGGCATCAGTTTTGCCCCGAGTGTGGCATCCGTTATCTCGGTGATGGATACGCTGAAACGCTACAAAGAAGCACCGGAAGAAGGAAATACCTTATAAATAATGAGGGGCTTCTGCGGATTCCCCGTTTTAAGAATAGAATTATCGGACTCTCTACAAAAAAATAGAAGTTCCCTATTGATTAGGAAAACAACGATACAATGAAAGCACTTATGTTCGGGTGGGAATTCCCGCCCCATATCTTAGGAGGTTTAGGTACGGCGAGTTACGGATTGACGCGCGGAATGGCGCAGCAACCCGATATGCATATCACGTTTGTCATCCCCAAGCCTTGGGGCGATGAGGACCAATCGTTCCTGCGAATCATCGGAGCGAATAGCGTGCCTATTGTGTGGAAAGAGAACAGCTACGACTACGTCCGTCAGCGCATGGAAGGAAAGATGTCGCCCGAGGAATATTTCCACCTCCGAGACGGCATCAAATACGACTATCGGCGAATCGGCACGGACGATTTGGGCTGTGTGGGGTTCTCCGGACGCTATCCCGACAACCTGATAGAGGAGATAGGAAACTACGAGGCAGTGGCATCGGTGCTGGCGCACTCGCTCGACTTTGATATTATCCACTCGCACGACTGGTTGACCTATCCCGCCGGTGTTTTTGCCAAACACATTTCGGGCAAACCGCTGGTAATCCACGTGCATGCGACGGATTTTGACCGTAGCCGAGGCAATGTGAACCCGACGGTGTACGCCATCGAGAAACGAGGCATGGACGAGGCGGACCACATCATGTGCGTGAGCAACCTGACGCGACAGACCGTGATTGACAAATACGGAATCGATCCGCGCAAGGTGTCGACCGTGCATAATGCCGTAGAGCCGCTGGCGAACCCCGATGAGTTCAAGAAACACCCTCGCAAGGATAAGTTGGTGACTTTCCTTGGGCGAATCACGATGCAGAAGGGCCCCGAGTACTTTGTGGAGGCGGCTGCGCGTGTGCTGCAAAAGACAAACGGGGTGCGTTTTGTGATGGCGGGCAGCGGCGACATGATGGCGAAAATGATCGAACTGGTGGCGCAACGAGGCATTGCCGACAAGTTCCACTTCCCCGGATTTATGCGGGGACGGCAGGTGCAAGAGCTGCTGGCGGAGTCGGATGTGTATATCATGCCGAGTGTGAGTGAGCCGTTTGGTATCTCGCCGCTGGAGGCCATGCAAGTGGGCTGTCCCGCGATTATCTCGAAACAGTCGGGGTGTGCTGAGATACTGAACCACGCCATCAAAACTGACTATTGGGATATCGACGCCATGGCGGACGCTATCTATGCCATTGTCAAATATCCGGCGATGTACAAGTCGCTTCACGAGGAGGGACAGCGTGAGGTGAATAACATCCGCTGGTACGATGCGGGGCTCAAAGTGCGCCGAATCTACGACGGGGTGATAAACCATACCTTATAATATATAGGGGACTTTTGCGAGGCGGCATAGCACGCGCCCCGCGGAAAAGCCGCATAAAGTAAATAACAGTAAATCAATACTATACGAATAAAAACATACCATACAGATATGAAAAATATATGCTTTTGCTTTCAGATGCATGCGCCGTATCGGCTGAAACGCTATCGGTTCTTTGATATCGGTCAAGACCATTACTACTACGATGACATTCAGACAGAGGACTATATCTCTTGGCTGGTGAATACCTCCTATATGCCTCTCTGTCAGACACTTCGCGAGATGGTGAACCTCTCGAAAGGGAAGTTCCATTGTGCGCTGTCTATCTCCGGCACGATGTTGGAGCTGTTTGAACAGTACACGCCGGAGATAATTGATGTACTCAAAGACCTTGCCGCTAGCAAGTGCGTCGAGTTCTTGGCAACTCCGTTTGCTTACTCCTTGGCATCGGAATACAACCTGAATGAGTTCTTCGACCAACTGGAGAAGCACGCTGCGGTGGTGAACGATGTGTTGGGCGTGAAACCGTCTGCCGTTTGGAACACCGAGCTGCTCTATACGGATGAGTTGGCCTACAACCTCTACAAGCAGGGCTATCGAGTAATGCTGGCCGAGGGCGCTAAGCATGTGCTGAGTTGGAAGTCGCCGAATTATCTGTACACCTCGGCGGGGGCACCGAAAATGAAGATGCTAGTGCGCAACATGGGGCTGAGCGATGAGCTGAGTTTCCATTTCTCGGACCCGGGATGGTATAACTATCCGATGGATGCAGAGAAGTATGCGAACCAACTGCAGGCGCTGCCCGAAGGCGAGGACCTAATAAATATATGGGTGGGAGCGGATACCTTCGGCGTTCGTCAGGCAGCCGGCACCGGCGTGTTCGAATTTTTGAAGGCGCTGCCGTTCTATGTGCTGGAACGTGGAATGGGCTTCTGCACGCCCTCGGAGGCCGCTAAAAATATGACTGCCGGAGATCCGATTTCGGCCCCCTATCCCTTGACATGGGCCGGAGAGGCAAAGGACTTGAGCGTCTATGTGGGCAACGACTTGCAGCAAGAGGCTCTGAACAAACTTTATGCCGTGGCGGAGCGAGTTCATCTATGCCAAGATAAGGGGCTGAAAGCCAACTGGATGCGTCTGCAAGATGTGAACAATTTCCACTATATGAACCACATCGACCAAGGCGCAACCAATTATGAATCGGCTTACGATGCATTTATAAATTATATGAATGTGCTGTCCGATTTCTTGCAGTCGGTGGAGGAACAATATCCGACAACCATCGAAAACGAGGAACTGAACGAACTGCTCAAGACAATCAATAACCAAGAAAAGGAAATTCAGAAACTGAAGAAAGAACTCAAAGCGAAGAAGAAATCTAATTAATAATTAAAAATTAATATGCCCTGTGGTAATTAATAATTAACAATTAATAATTAACTTGCAGGGTCGCTGTTAGTAACTTTAATATGTAAAGCGGAGTTTTCCTTGTGGTTTCCCTATTTTTGCCTTGTGCTTGATTGGGTTTTGCAAGGGCGCTTTGCATGGAGCATGAACTTCTTCGACCGGATACCGAGCGGATACACAGAGAATAATGAGTGGATGTTGAGTGAATCTCGTGCGGATACAAAGATGATAGAGAGTGGTGGCAATTTTTTTGCCACCCTCTTTTTTCTCATTCTGTGTTCGTAGGATATGACATTTTGTCAGTGCTCGGTATCGGCACAATTATTGTAGTAGGTTTGTACGAAAAATGATGTTTAGGTAGATACACAGACCACTTGCTATGCACCGCAGGGTAGATAGTGAGCGGATGTGGTGTCGCTATACGGGATTATTTGTGGTTAAGGTACAGAAAATAAGCGTGGTGGCGTGTCTGCTGCTGGTGGCTCTAACGGCTGCTGCGGCAAAGCAAAAAGCGGTCAAGACGGTTGTCCGTTCTTGGCAGTTGCCATCGCCAACCGCCATTGCCGATACCATCCAATTTGCCGACACCGCGTGGCTGAACTATCCCATGCGAGGCGTGCAAAATGATTATTCGCTGTCGTCGGTGTACAACGGCAACTGTTTAGTGTCGCCCTTGCAGTCACGGATCTATTTCAGCCGGCAAGAAAAAATAGACGATATTTTTGCTGCGGCTTATCAGCCGTACATTTATACGCCGCAGGATGTTCGCTATTTTAACACGACAACGCCGTATTCGAGCATTGCATACAACAAAGGTTTTACCACGTATCGGGAGGAGAATGAGATTTATTTTCTATTCACGGGCAATCTCAATAAGCGACTCAACCTTGGTACGCAACTTAACTACCTGAATGCCGTCGGGCATTATTCCAATCAGGCGGGGAAAGTGTTCAATGGTAATGTGTTCGGCTCGTACAACGGCAACCACTATTCGCTGCATGCGGCGTTTACGTTTGCCAACTGGAGCAATTTTGAAAACGGCGGCGTGACAGACCCATCGGAGGTGGGCGGGACACTCAATGCGGAAGATATTCCGGTGAATCTGAATGCGATGTCGGGCTATCGGTATTTGGCAGGCTATTTGAACCACTACTATAGTATTACGGTGGAGCGGCCATACCACGATACGATAGAGGTAGTCAACGAAGAGGGGCGGCGAGTGAAGAAAGATACAGTACGGATAAATTATATCCCCGTGACGACGTTTGCACACACGTTTGAGACCACAAACAGCAATCGCCGCTATGTGGAGCAGACGGCGCAGCAGGGGTTCTACCCCAACTACTATCGAAATCCGAACACAACGAACGATTCGACCGATGTGCTGACCATTCGCAATACGCTGAGTGTTACGTTCGAGGAAGAATTTAACCGTATATTGAAATTTGGTGCGACGGTATATGCCATCAATGAGTGCCAACGCTACTTGAACGTGGGAGGCTATACGCCGCAGGACTATACGGACTATGAGGCGTTTGCATCACCCTATCAGTATGCGGCGCTGGATTTGCAGCCGACGGACCGCTATTCGTATCAGTGGCTGAACAATACGTTTGTGGGCGGTGCGCTCTATAAGAACAGAGGAAAGTGGGTGCATTACGGGTTCGACGGTGATGTGTGCGTGTTGGGATATAAATTGGGCGAGTTTAAGGTGAACGGGCATATCGACGGGGATTTTCGGTTGGGGCGTGATACGATGTATATCAGCGCAAAAGCTTTTGTGAAAAACGAGACACCGTCGTACTATTACTATCGTTTTCGCTCGAACCATTATGTGTGGGAGAATGATTTTAAGAAGACCTATCGATTCTATGTGGGGGGCGAGATAGCGTATCCGACCAAGTGGGTGAAACCCAAAGTGAATGTGGGGTTTGAGAATTTGACACGCTATATTTATTTCGGTTCGGACGGATTGCCCTATCAGCACGACGGAAACATACAAGTGCTATCGGCTGATATTCAATGCGATATAACAACGCCTTGGGTGAATCTGGAGAATCACGTGGTGTACCAACACTCGAGCTCGGACTATATGCCGCTGCCGACCGTGACGCTCTATCACAATCTGTACTACCACGGCACTTGGTTTCGAGCACTGGATGCGCAGATTGGCGTGGATATGCGGTATTTCACCTCGTACTATGCACCGGTGCTGAATCCGGCCACGGCGCAGTTCTGTGTGCAGACGGAGACGAAAGTGGGGAATTACCCGATACTGAATTTGTATGCGAATTTCTATGTTCGATCGTTGCACTTGCGGTTCTTTGCGCATTACACGCACTTCAACCATCTGTTTATGCAGTCGAACCACAACTATTTCGCCATGCCGAATTATCCGATGAACCCCGATGTATTCCGTGCAGGACTGGCGTGGCACTTCTATAAATAATTAGGAATTAAGAATTAAGAATTAGGAATTAGGAATTAACAATTAACACGCAAAGACGGCTCAATTAACATGCAGAGCTGCTGAAGCGGGTGTAAACAAGATAGCAACATAAACTACAATAACTACGAAAAAATATAATTACGTGAACGCAGTGGGCACTGACGCGCAGTCGATAAAGCGACAGCCGTGAGCCACGAACGCAAGCGTAAGCGAGAAAAGAAATATGCCTTTAACTATACGATTAAATAAGATATTGATTTTCGCTCGAGATGAAGCCGAGCGGCTGCAGAATCAACAGATACTTCCTGAGCACTTGTTGCTCGCCATTTTGCGTTTGGCAGAGGGCGATGCGTATAACTTGTTGCTCAAAGCCGGAGTGCAACCCGATGTGGTGAAGCAAAATATAGATGCGGCTTTGGCAGAAGAGGCGCAGGAAATGGTGTCGCCCGTGACACGCAGCAGCCTTGTGGAGAGCATTCTGCGTATCGCAGAGGGAATCAGCCGTGAGTATCATGCTGAGGCTGTGGGGAGTGCGCACTTGTTGCTCGCCATTCTGCGGCAGCGTATCAATAGAGCATCTATCTACTTGGTGTCGAATTGGAATCTGTCGTATGAGCAGATGGTGGAATTGTATGCTAAACCGCATTCGACTATTTCGGCACCGACTGCCGGTATGGGACAGGGTAGTGATGTGGAGGATGGGCGTCCGCAACGCCCGCAGGCGAACTCGAGTAAGGTGGGCACGACCACGGCACTCGATAAATACGGACACGACCTGACCAAACAAGCGCAGCTGGGCAAATTGGATCCGGTGGTCGGGCGTGAAGTGGAAATAGAGCGGGTTGTACAGATTCTTTCCCGTCGCAAGAAAAATAATCCGATTTTGATCGGGGAACCCGGAGTGGGGAAGTCGGCTATCGTGGAAGGGCTGGCGCTGCGAATTGTGGAAGGTACGGCCGGAGTACTGCAGGGCAAGCGTATCATCACGCTGGATGTGGCGGCGATGGTGGCCGGGACTACCTACCGCGGTCAGTTTGAGGAACGTATGAAAAGTGTGTTGCAAGAGCTGCAACGCCATCCCGAAGTGATCCTTTTTATAGATGAGATACATACGATAATCGGTGCCGGCAATGCGCAGGGCTCTTTGGATGCAGCCAACATCCTGAAGCCGGCGTTGGCACGAGGGGAGGTGCAGTGCATTGGTGCTACGACGACCAATGAGTACCGCACTTCGATAGAGAAAGACGGCGCATTGGAGCGTCGTTTCCAAAAAGTAGTGGTGCGTCCGACAACCAAAGAGGAGACACTGACCATCCTGCAACGCCTGAGTTCTCGCTATGCGGAGTATCACAAAGTGACCTATTCCGATGAGGTCCTGAAGGCGGCCGTCGATTTGGCGGAGCGTTACCTGACCGACCGAGCTTTTCCCGACAAAGCGATCGATGTAATGGATGAGGCCGGCGCTCGGGCGCATACCCGTCAAGAGGCGTTGCGGGCATCTGATAATGAGAAAAATACGGAAACGGCAGAGGCCTATCCGATTACGGTGGATGATATTGCCGCTGTGGTGTCGATGATGTCGGGCGTGCCTGTGCAGCGTGTGCAGAAAGCCGAGACGGAGCGCTTGCGCACCATGGATGAGGTGCTGCGCCGCCGTGTGATCGGGCAAGACGAGGCGGTGGAGACAATAGTGAAAGCGATTCGCCGTTCCCGCTTGGGGTTGCGTGACCCGCATCGGCCGATAGGTACGTTCTTTTTCTTGGGGCCGACGGGCGTGGGCAAAACATATTTGGCACAATGCCTCGCTGAAGAGATGTTTGGCAGCCGAGATGCGATTATCCGTTTCGATATGTCGGAATACATGGAGAAACATGCGGTTTCGCTGTTGGTGGGGGCTCCTCCGGGCTATGTGGCACACGAGGATGGCGGCAAACTGACCGAAGCGGTGCGTCGCAAACCGTATTCGATCGTGCTTTTCGATGAGATAGAGAAAGCGCACCCCGACATATTTAATATCCTTCTGCAGGTATTGGACGAGGGACGGCTGACAGACCGTCAAGGACATGTGGTGGATTTTCGCAATACGATCATTATTCTGACTTCCAATGTGGGTACGCGTCAGCTGAAGGATTTTGGCGCCGGTATCGGATTTGGAGTGTCGGAGTTGGACGCAAAAACGAGTAACCAAATGTTACTCAAGGCGTTGCAGAAATCGTTCCCACCCGAGTTTGTCAATCGTATTGATAATGTGATTACGTTCCAACCGCTGTCGCGTGAAGCTTTGGCTCGTATTGTGACTATCGAGGTGGCACTATTGCAGGAGCGTTTGCGGAAGACCGGACACCAATTGGTGCTCACACCTGAGGCGGAAACGGCCCTCTTGGAACGATCGTACGACCCGCAGAACGGGGCGCGTCCCATCCGCCGGGCGATACAGACCTATCTGGAAGACCCACTGACGGATATTTTGCTGGCCCGTCCTACTCAGAAGCGTATTACCATCAAGCAACTCCGTGAGAAAGTATAATATGGAACGGATAATAAGTTAATGTATTAAATACTAGATAGTTATGGCATTAGAAGTAACAGACGCCAACTTCAAAGAGTTGTTGGCAGAGGGGACTCCCCTTGTAATCGATTTTTGGGCACCTTGGTGCGGTCCTTGTAAGATGATGTTGCCGATAGTGGATGAGCTGGCAGCAGACTATGAGGGACGTGTGCGTGTCGGAAAACTCAATGTGGATGACAATCCGGAAGTGTGTGAGCAATATGGCATTATGAATATCCCGACAATGCTTTTCTTCAAAAACGGGGAATTGGTAAATCGCCATATTGGGGCATGCCGTAAAGCGGAATTGGAAAAAAACTTTACCGATTTGCTATAAAAACGTCCGAGATAGAATTTTTTATTTGGATTTGTCGGAAATATAATGTAATTTTGCACGCTTTTTGTCGCATTGTGCGAAGCGCTTAAAGTGGTGTATTATGCACACGCGTGGAATTATCTTAGAATCGACAAAACTCGATATTTGATTTTGAAGAGGAGGAATTTGTGTAGCATAAAACGCATGCAGTGCGTTTCTGCTGCGGAACAAATTCCGACGAGGTTCGGTAGCTCAGTTGGATAGAGCAACAGCCTTCTAAGCTGTGGGTCTCGGGTTCGAATCCCGACCGAATCACTAACTATTAAAGAGTAACATTGAGGTCATTTGCTATCATGCTAATGGCTTTCGATGTGTGCTTGTTTGTAATTACTATGCGTCAATTAAAAATTACCAAGTCTATTACGAGCCGTGAATCGGCATCGTTGGATAAGTATTTGCAGGAGATAGGTCGTGAACCGCTTATCTCTGTGGAAGAAGAAGTGGAATTGGCAGGTCGTATTCGTAATGGGGATCGAGCTGCGTTGGAGAAATTGACCCGCTCAAATCTTCGTTTTGTGGTTTCTGTAGCAAAACAATATCAAAACCAAGGTCTTAGTTTGCCTGACTTGATAAATGAGGGGAATTTAGGACTTATCAAAGCGGCTGAGAAATTTGATGAAGCCCGTGGTTTTAAGTTTATTTCGTATGCTGTGTGGTGGATTCGTCAGTCGATTCTGCAGGCTCTGGCCGAGCAGTCTCGTATTGTTCGGTTGCCGTTGAATCAGGTGGGATCGCTCAATAAAATTAATAAGGCTTTTCAGCGTTTTGAACAGGAACATGAGCGGAAACCTTCGGCCGAGGAGCTGGCAGAGGAACTGGATATTCCGGTAGATAAGATTGCGGATACGCTGAAGATGTCCGGGCGTCATATCAGTATGGATGCTCCGTTCGTGGAGGGAGAAGACAACTGCTTGATTGATGTAATGCAAAATGAGGATTCGCCTAATGCGGACCGAGGTCTTATTAATGAGTCGTTATCAACGGAGATTGCCCGTGCGTTGAATACGCTCACCCCACGTGAAGCGGATATATTGCGTAAATTTTTCGGTATCGGCACTCCGGAAAAGACTTTGGAGGAGATAGGCGAGGAGCTGCATTTGACCCGTGAGCGAGTTCGCCAGATAAAAGAAAAGGCGATTCGCAAGCTGCATAGCGGACAACGTAGTCAGGTGCTGCAAACCTATCTGGGTTAATTTTCCGTTCAAAACTTAAAAGGATGACTTTCGTAAAAAATGGAAGTTGTTCTCTTGAGTTCTTTTTGCGAAAGTTTGGTTGCCGAGCTTGAATACGGCCCATATTTCGTTCGTTTTCCTTGTTTGTCGGATTGTTTTGGGATGAAAAATGAAAAAAAACGAGGTAGGCGTATTGTGGTATCAAATAAATTTTGTAATTTTGCAGCGCTTTTGCATAGTGGATCGGCAATAGATGCTACCGATGGGGGCTTAGCAATATGTTTTTGACCTTTGTAAGTATGTATTTACCGGGCCTGTAGTTGTAAATGCAAAAGTGCTAAAAGGAGAGATGCTCGAGTGGTTGAAGAGGCACGCCTGGAAAGCGTGTAAACTCCAAAAGGGTTTCCGGGGTTCGAATCCCCGTCTCTCCGCAGAAAAGACGCAGGTAATACCGCTGCGTAAAAGTGAAAAACAATAAATTATATAAACACTATTCTCATGAAAAAAGTATTTGCAACCCTTACCGTATTGGCTATGCTTTCATTCGGCACGGCTGCTATGGCGCAAGAAGAAGCTGCAGCTCCTGCTGCAGAAGCAGCAACTGAAGTAGTTGCAGAGCAGTCTGCTCAACCGGAAACATCAGGGGTAGAGGCTCCTGCAGAAGAAAGTGGTGTCGTAGCACTCCACAAGTATATGAAGACCAAGTTTATTGAGGGTGGTGCAGGCTTTATGGCTGCAACTTTGCTCTGCTTGATTTTCGGTTTGGCAATTTGTATTGAGCGTATTATTTATCTGTCTCTCTCTAAAACTAACACGAAAGTATTGTTGGAGAAGGTAGAGAAGGCTCTTAACGAAAATGGCGTAGAGGCTGCTATGGAAGTTTGCCGTAATACGCGTGGCCCTATCGCAAGTATTTTCTATCAGGGCTTGTTGCACTATGATGAGGGTATTGACGTGGTTGAGAAAACCGTTTCCAGCTACGGTGGCGTTCAGCTTGGTCTCTTGGAGAAGAACTTGACTTGGATTTCGTTGTTCATCTCTCTTTCTCCGTCGTTGGGATTCTTGGGAACCATTATCGGTATGATCGAGGCATTCGATAAGATTCAACAAGTGGGTGATATCTCGGCTACTGTCGTTGCCGGTGGTATTAAGGTCGCTCTGTTGACTACCTTGCTTGGTTTGGTCATCGCCATCATCCTTCAATTGTTCTATAACTATATTTTGACTTTGGTTGAGGGTCTTGTAAACCAAATGGAAGATAGTTCTATCAGTCTGCTTGATATGGTTGTAAAATACGACGCTAAGCAGAATAATAAGTAATCGAGTTTTGTAGCAAATTGTTTGTCTTGTTACAAATCTTTTAATCAGATTGCATTATGAAGAACTATAAATTAATACCGAAGATAACCCTTTGGGTGTTGTTGGCGGTGAGCGTAGTCTTTACGGTTATGTTCTTTGCCGGTGGTGCCAACGGGTCGTTGGAGGTTGCGGGCGATTTCTTGGATATTCCCCGTTTTACAGACTTGTTGCTGGATTGGACTTATGTCTTGGTCGGTATTGTATGTCTTGTTACTCTTGGTGTTGTAATTTGGGAATTCTGCAAGAACTGCAAGTACAATAAGCCTAAGGCTATTCGTACGCTTGTAACTGTAATCGGTTTTGTCTTGTTAGTCGTTATTTGCTGGTTTTTAGGAAGTCCTGAAAAATTGGAGATTATCGGCTATGAGGGAACTGAGAATGTAGGTGCAATGGCACAGATGACTGATGCATTGTTGTATTTGACCTATATTTTGATTGCAGGGACTGTATGCGCATGGCTGTTTGGCATTCTGTATACTCATTTTAATCGGAGTAATAAAAAGTAATTGCGCATTCGTGTGCTTTTAATTTGTAATTGATTATGGCAAAGAAAATCCCACAGATAAACGCTAGTTCTATGGCGGATATCTCTTTCTTGCTGCTGATATTCTTTTTGGTTACGACCAGTATGGATGTCAATCAGGGATTGTCGCGCCGTCTGCCAGCTCCTGTTCCGCCCGATCAAAAGGTCGAGGATACAAATATTAATAAGCGGAACTTGATGATTGTGAAAATCAACTCGGCAAACCAGTTGATGGTACAAGGACAGCTGATGGATGTTAAGCAGCTGAGAGAAGAAGCCAAGAGATTCATCAAGAACGAAGATGATGAAGCGAATCTGCCTAAGTTGTACGAGGAAGATTTCGGGGCTCCAATAGGTGTGCAACGCTACACCAAAGAGCACGTAATCTCTGTACAAAACGATGTGGATACGCAATATCAAGCTTATCTTGATGTACAGAACGAGTTGGTAGCCGCTTATAACGAACTACGTGATGAGTGTGCTCGTAAGTATTTCAATAATACGCCTTATAACGAGTTAAACGAGGATCAACAGAAGCAAGTGCAGAAAGTTTATCCCCAAAAGATTTCCGAGGCAGAACCTAAAAACTACGGAGGAGAGTAATATGGCAAAGATACGTAGAAATGAAAAGCGCGAGATGCCGGCTTTGAACACGTCTTCGCTTCCTGATATTATCTTTATGCTTTTGTTCTTCTTCATGTCAGTTACTTCGATGAAGGAGGTTTCTTACAAGGTTCAGTTTATTGTTCCTCAAGCAACAGAGCTGACTAAGTTGGAAAAGAAGTCTTTGGTTCGTTATATCTATGTTGGTACGCCTACAGCAGAGTTTCGTAAGCAGTATGGTGCGGAAACTCGTATACAGTTAGACGATGCTTTTGCAGAGACACGTGAAATTGGTGAGTATATAGCCAATGAGCGTTCTTCTATGAAAGAGCAGGAGCAAGGTTTGATGACTGTATCTATCAAGGCTGACAAGGAAACTCGTATGGGTGTTATTACGGATATCAAGCAAGAATTGCGTCGTGTATCTGCTTTGAAAATTAGTTACGCAGCAACGCAGCGTACCTCGTTCTAAGTAAAGAACCATCTTGTTTGTATGCTATACATAAAAATCGGAGGCGTTTGTCTCCGATTTTTTGTTTTTGTATTCTGCTCAATTCATTTGTCGGAATGTAAATTTACAAATGTTCATTTTAGGCGTTTTCTTGCGTATTTGCATAACTATTATTACCTTTGTACTTGCTAATTGACTATTATGGTTCATAATTCTGTGAATAAGAATGCTCCGGAGATCAACGCATTGCGGCAGTCCATTGAGCAGCATATAAATCGTAAGGTTTGTACACCTGCTGATTTTGAATTTCTTGCTACTGCAATATGGGAGCAACTCCACCAATATATTTCTGCCACAACATTGAAGCGGCTGTGGTCTTATATTTCAGGTGCTGAGACGGTTCGTCATAGTACGCTTTGTATTTTGGCTCAGTTTATTGGGTATGAGGATTGGGATCGATATCTCCAATGGTTGGCTGAGCACTCGGATTCGGAAAGTGAAATATTTGTCGGGCATGGCGTCCGTACGGAGCAACTATCAATAGGAGATTGCGTGGTTGTCTCATGGCTGCCAAATCGTCGCTGTGTGTTTCGGTATTTGGGTGATTTCCGTTTTGTGGTTGAGCAGTCGGAACACAGCAAGCTCAATGTCGGTGACCAGTTCTCCGCAGCTTGTTTCTTGATTGGACAGCCGATGTATCTTGACCGGTTGCAAGGGGCAGACAATTCCATAAAATCGTATGTGGCAGGGAAACGTAATGGCTTAACTGCAGTTTCCGTTCGGCGTTCCGATTTGGTTAATGAAGATAAGAATCATAATTGAGGACTTCTATCCTTTTGGCTCCAATTGTTATAGAAAACTTACCTGCGGATTATATATTTTCTTACTATGAATAACCTTTCCGACATTTCAGAATCCGGTTTCGTAGATTTAGCGAGTGTGTCGAATGAATGGACGGACATTACGCTATTGCAGGAGCGCGGTCATAGTACGCTCTATCGTGCGAAGCGCTATGGAAGGTGGTTTGTGCTAAAGGGTATTCCTGCCGAATTGCAGCAGCTGACGGACTATCAGATGCAGCAGGAGCGTGAGTTCCTTTTAGGGGTGCAGTTGGTTCATCCTAATATTGTTGCCACGTATTCGTTGGAAACGGTTGATTCTATCGAGCGATGTATCGTGATGGAGATGGTGGATGGTGTGACACTCGCACAGTGGTTGTCGCAGCGTCCATCCGGAAAGGACCGCCAACGAGTCTTGGACCAATTGTTGGATGCTTTGGATTATCTGCATGTGCATCAGTTGGTACATCATGATTTGAAACCGAGTAATATACTAATCACGAATAACGGTACCAATCTAAAGCTCATTGATTTCGGCTTGAGTAACACGGATGACAATGCATTGTCGGTATCGAATGATGTGCAAGATGATATTTCGCGCTTGGCAGAATTGCTGTCGCTGTTTCATCTACCTGCGCTGCGCTTGGTTATTGCACGCTGCCGAGATTCGCACTATCGCAATATAAGTGCGTTGAGGCGTGATATTCACAGACTCGAACGGTTGCGTAGAGTACTTCCCATTGTCGTTCTTTTCTTTTGTATGGCATGTGCGGTTGTCTTTCTTGGAAGGACTGTGTATCAGCAGCATAGCCAAGACCGTATGGCTCAGCAGCGACAAGAGGCTATGATAGAGGATGTGAATCGTGTGTGTGACGCAGAAGCCGAGCGGTTGTTTGCCATTGCTGACGCAGAAAAATATGGTGAGTTTGCAATGACTCGGTTCTATCAGAATTGTCGTTTTCTGCAACTACGCGACTCGTTGAGTTCGGTCTATTCAGCGGAGGGGCCCATTCTTCATAGCCTCTGTTGCACGACGTTTGATAATCGCTCGAATGCCGTACAAATTCAATTCAGTGAACGCTTGAAGCATTATCCTTCGATGGCAGAAGCCTATCGGAATGGCGATATCACCATCGAAGAATACAACCATCTCGTGCAAGTACTCTCTACTCTCCAAAAAGAACAGAATACAAGATAGCTTTTCCATTTTCCAACTATACACATCTCCGCATACTAACTTACTGATAAATTGTGCTTCCTGTTCTTTGTTGATGCATCATATTTATGTGCATAGCACTATATAGAATGTCACTTTTTTGAGTTGTTTTGTGTATTTTGTTTCTCTGCTACCAATAATTAGTAGAGCCTTTATAAGCATATATTTTGCATCGGTATGTTCAAAGTAAATAAATGACTATTAGTACGCTTTTGTCCTTCGGTTTTGTGACTTAAGCGCACGGAATTGCTGTAGGCATCCTATTAAATCAGGATTCCTGAATGAATTCAGACTGCTAAATTGTGAACATTACACCAATAAAATACAAAAAATCGTTCACCTTATTTGTCTATATCGTAAATATTTTCTACCTTTGCCGTTGAAAAGAATGAAAGAACTATAAGCGTATAGTTTTTCTTTGTCAATATATGTAGCATTTGCTATTTGTTCGTAACATGTCTTGAAACCTGAGAAATTTCTTTCATGTGATTACGTCAACAAGTATCGAATGCCTGTGCTGTAGCATAGGTATTTCTTGTTTCGTAATCACGGGTTTTCTCAGGACCTCAAGGCATAGATAAGAAATATCTATGCTTTTTTTGTGTCGTTATGTGAGGTAAGAATCGAGCGTATAGGAATGGTAAACTCTATATACTTTAGTGATATATTTGTAATGCAAATGGTATGTATGGAGTGAAAAAAACTGAAAGTATAATTCACTGTCTTATAGATTAAGATGTTGGATGTGAGATATTTGTCCTCTATAAAATGGGGGAATCAATAAATTATTAATCTTAAAATTATTTATTTATGAAGAAGTTCTCAAATGACGTCCTAGACAAAATGGACATTAATGGTGATGGTACAAGAAAGTACTATGTGTATGGATTGATAAATCCGTGCACCTACCAAGTTTTTTACATCGGAAAAGGTTGTGGAAATAGGGTGTTCGATCATGCGAATGACGCTATTAAGTCCTTGGATGCTGCTGATAAGCAATCTTTGAAAATAACTACTATCCAGAATATTATCAAAAAAGGCAAGGAGGTGATTCCCGTCATTTATCATTGGGGATTAACGGAAGAAGCGAGTCTTCTGATAGAATCAACTTTGATTGATGCATTTTCCGGGTTGACTAATGTCCAGAGTGGTTATGATGTAGAGCATGGCATCACTTCACCCGTGGACTTACAAAGTACCTTGAGTATTCCTGTATACGAGGAACCTAAAGATGCGGATGGACACATTATCCCATATATGATCATCAAATTAAGAGATAATATTGATGAAAGAGGGGGAGACCTCTATTCTGCAGTGCGAGGTTGTTGGACTGCAGATTTGGGTAAAGTTAAAGGTCGCTATGTTCTTGCTGTGATTAAAGGTATAGTGAGGGGAGTTTATGAGGCGGAGTGGCAAAAATCAACAACTGAAGCTCCACGTATTGAGTTTTTCGGCAAATTTGAGAAGAATGATAAAAATGAACCTATTATTACGAAACCTATTATTTCAAACCCAATAATGCGAGATTTAATAGGAAAACGTATTCCTGAAGATTATCGGAAGAAAGGAGCTTCAAATCCGATTCAATATAGTAAAGAGTAATTTCCATGTACGACTATTTTTATAATTATTTTTGTGTATAGGCAATTGCTATTATGAAATTAGAACATTAATAGATAGTTGAACTTATGAAAACAGACTGTGTGAATAAACTTATTACCAAAGCTTGTATTATTTGTTCCATTTTTTTATGTTCATGTGGTACAAAGAGAACAACTGCTTATTCCTCTATTAAAACCAGTTGTATAGCTACAGAATTAGATGGTTCATTTACCCTACGCATTGAAGGACGAGGGCGTAATGCAGTGGATGCTTATAAGGATGCAGGAAAACAAGCTGTTTATGACATTCTCTTTACCTCTATTCCGTGCAAAAATGGTATGACAAAGACTATACATCCTGTATTTGTCGGTATGCGCTGTTCTTACGAAAAGAATGAAGCTTATTTCAATACCTTTTTTGCAGATGGGGGTGAATATGAAAAATATGTCTCTATGAAAGAGAAACGAGAATTGACCAGTATTTATCAAAGAACAAACGCCCAAACGGCTTGTGTTACGACAGTGTGTGTGTTTAGAGATAAACTACGTGAGAAAATGATTCAAGATGGTATTCTTGAATGATATAATTAACAAATAATAAAATCAATTTATGAAACATTTTCGAAAAATTGTAGTTACAATGCTACTAACAATGCCTGTATTTGCATTTGCAGAAGGGCAAGTAAAAACAAAAGTAATTTCTTCTGATTATTCCCGGAACAGTATTTCTAACATTGTAGTCACATACGGTGATCACTGGGATAATGAAGTGGTGAGTGGCGTTAACGCTATTAATACCGGTGCAAAGTTCGATATAAATCAAATTAAGACCCAAACAGTGCGTCTAACCGGTGCATTTCGCACTGCCGAAGAGCAGCAAAAGGCTGCAGCTGCTAGTAATGAGCAAAAGTCTAATTCTTTTAAGAGTATGTTTAGTGGTATAGGGGACTCGTTCAAGAGTATTGGTAGTGCAAAGCCTGATACATTGACGCAGCGACTCATAACAGAATACATCAACAATAGTAATATTGGTAAGCAGATATTTGATTATGTACTTGCGGTTGATGATCAAGGTCGTTTCCATTATGATATTATGGTTGAGCGTAGTCGTTGGAATGCTACCGATCAGGATGTTCATTTGGACAATGCTTCGCAAGTAAAACAATTGGATAGTGATGGCCCTGCATTATTGGCAAATAGCTATATTATTGTATATGATGCTAAAGATACCAAGTTGGAGCAAGTCAAAAAGGACAATGGAACAACCGGACCGCTATATACGGCAAATGTTTCTGCGTATATATTTGCATTGGATAGTACAGAAGATGTAATTGGAAATATTTTGGGCAATATGTGGATATATGATGATGAAACAGCGGAAACAACCGCAACCAAACGCAGCCTTTACGCAAATGTACATATACCTATGAAGTGTGTAGCTGCTGTTAGCAGTTCTGTTTCCTCCGAAGAAAGTATGGCTGCAGCTATAACCCATTCGTATGATGAGATTCTACGTAAATCTGAAACTAAGATCTCTGCATGGGAAGTTAGCGCAACACTTGAAGACGTTAAACCATACATAACCGCCAAGATAGGAACCAAAGAAGGACTTAAAAATGCTCAGCGTTTCAAAATTTATGGAAACAAAGGTGATGCCGATGAAGGGACGCTTCGCACGGTGAAGAAGGGATATGCTCGTGCAACGGTTATTAATGATAACGATACAATTGCAGATGGTGAGTCTGGCGTGTCATATTTCTATCAAATATCTGGGGGAAAATTGAAGGGTACTGAATTTATAAAGCAAAGCAATGATATTCGACTAGGTGTAAGCATTGATTACAATTACAATGGCCTTGGTTGGCAAGATCAAAATGTATTCGGTGCCTTCTCTATGGTAGACATTACTTTTGATGAACTTATCCATATGCATAAAAA
>CAVHGD010000028.1:24328-25121 GCA_963635385.1 Dialister sp. CAG:486
TGGTTACGATATTATCACAAAAAATATGTTGGCTAAAGGATTGGCAAAGCAGTTTGGAATAGAAGAAACAGAAGCTAAAGAGGCACTTGGCTATGACATAATTGATGTCAATAACGGGCAAGAAACCTATAATTCTGGTTATTATCACTTGGATAAAGGTGTTTCATTTGTGAATGTGTCTATCGGCTATGTATGCGGTCTGAAACTTAAGCAAATCATGGAATTCCAACCTATGGTGAACGTAGGTGTTGATTTCCCTGTTTATCATGGAACGGTGAATTTAACAAAGGAGCAGAAGAAGACTAATTATGGTGTATTTATAGATCCGGGAATTCGTTTTGTATTCAATTGTGGATATCCTTTCCAAATTTTCGTTCAAGGCGATTATTCGTTGTTGTTAATGCAAGGCGATACTTATAAAGACTTGAATAATACTCTTAAATTCTGCGGCAATGAACGTAAGATGGGACTTGGTCTTGCTGCCGGAGTAAAATGGACCTTCTAAAATAATATTGAGTGTGGTGTCAATGTTGATTTGTCATTCGCTCATAATTCTAACAAATATGAAAAAGATAATCATTTTTGTATTGGCAGTTGTATTATCATTGCCAATGATAGCGGCAAAAACAAAACATGCAGAGGTTTTTGAAAATCCGGAAGCGTATTCTTGTGTTTCCATCAATGTGGCAACTGGTGGAACAAAGAATATCAAGGTATCCGGCATTGGAAAGAAAAAAGAGCAGGCTGTAGAAAAAGCGGTAATGAATGCTATTCATGCTGTTATATTCAAAGG
>CAVHGD010000029.1:0-15667 GCA_963635385.1 Dialister sp. CAG:486
GTCCGCTCAAGTACGAGCAGACGGTAGTAATGGCAATCAGGATAAGGAACCGCCAGTTCCACCACCCGTAGAACACATAACTCGCCACGACGACGAACAGGTTCTGCCACAGCAGTTGCCGCTTGCACCCCCGCAGCGCATAGTCAAACACAAACCAATACAGCAGAAACACCAACGGCAGAAACACCGCAAACTCAATGGAATTGAATAACATAACAAGAAAATGAATCCGAAATCTTTTGTCAGCAAATAAAGTGGGGAGTAATTGAAACAATGTAGTCCTAATTGGACAAGTAGTTGGGTGAGCAAATGGACAAACAGAAACCAAAAAGACGAGAACAACAAGGTATGCTGCTCCCGTCTTTTTTATACCATATCTATTTTGCGCGGATGAACATCTGCACAGGGGTGCCGTTGAAGTCCCACCATTCACGCAACTTGTTCTCCAAGAAACGGCGGTACGGCTCTTTGACATATTGTGGCAGGTTGGCAAAGAAGATAAAGGTCGGAATCTGCGTATTGGGCAACTGCGTACAATACTTAATCTTGATGTACTTACCCTTGGTGGCTGGGGGCGGATAGTTCTCTATCAGCGGCAAGAACTTCTCGTTGAGTTGCGCCGTCGGTATCTTCTTGTTCTTGTTCTCGTAGACATGCAATGCTGTCTCCATTACCTTGAAGATACGCTGCTTGGTGAGGGCGGAAGTGAATATAATGGGGAAGTCGGTAAACGGTGCAATACGCTCCCGAATAGCCCGCTCATAGCCCTTGATGTCCGCATTGGTCTTGCTCTCTACCAAGTCCCACTTGTTGATACAAACCACCAATCCTTTCTTGTTCTTCTGAATAATCGAGTAGATGTTCAGGTCTTGCGCCTCGATGCCGCGCGTGGCATCAATCATCAAGATACACACATCCGAATTCTCGATAGCCCGAATGGAGCGCACCACCGAGTAGTACTCCAAGTCTTCATTTACTTTGGCTTTTTTACGAATACCTGCTGTATCAACCAAATAGAAATCCTTCCCGAACTTGTTGTAGCGGGTGTAGATACTGTCACGGGTTGTCCCCGGAATGTCCGTCACAATGGTGCGGTCTTCGCCGATAAAGGCATTCAAAATACTCGACTTGCCGGCGTTCGGGCGTCCCACAATAGCAAAACGGGGTAGGTCTTCCAACTCCTCTCCCGAGTCATCTTTCTTGAAGCGAGAGCATATCTCATCGAGCAAGTCGCCTGTGCCTAATCCATTTTCGGCACTGAGGATAAACGGTTCGCCCAAGCCCAATTTGTAGAACTCCGGTGCACCGTATTGCATCTCGAAAGTATCCACTTTGTTGACGCCCAATACGGTCGGTTTGCCCGCTTGTCGGAGCAGGTGTGCCACCTCCATATCGAACTGTGTAACACCCTCGTTGACATCTACCACGAGCAATACGACATCCGCCTCGCGGATAGCAAGGCTCACTTGGCGATTGATTTCGCTCTCGAACGTGTCGTCTGAATTGACAACCCATCCTCCGGTATCAATCACCGAAAACTCTTTACCGCACCACTCGGCCTTGCCATATTGGCGGTCGCGCGTTGTGCCTGCGGTGTTCATTACGATAGCCCGCCTTGTTCCCGTCAGGCGGTTAAATAAGGTCGATTTCCCCACATTAGGACGACCTACGATGGCTAAGATATTTGCCATAATTTAATTTGTAATTAATAGTTAGTATTTAAGACTCCCCCTTCATCCCATTAGATAGAGGGACTGCAAAGTCTATAAAATCCCATCCTCCGGATGGGTAGGGGAGGTTTGATTAGCTCGTTACTCTCCGCAACTGCTGCAACTATGGTTGTCGCATTTGTCGCAGCCATCACCGCAATTGCCGTGGCAGCCGCCGCAGCCGTGGTGGCGTATGGCATCGAGTTCGGCTTCGGTAGCCTCGCGGATTTCTATGATAGTTCCTTTGAAATGGAGCGTCTCGCCTGCCAAGGGGTGGTTGAGGTCGATGGTCACATTCATAGGCGATACTTTTACTACTTGGGCATTGACAATCTGTCCGTCACTGGTGGTCATAGGAATGATATTGCCCACATAGACACGATCGGAATCGAACTCACCGTCTGCGTTGTAGAACAGGTGTTTGTCGAGCTCGCGAAGCCCTGTCTCGTCGTAGTCTCCGTATGCATCTTCGGGGTTGAGCGTGAAGTCGAACGATTCGCCGGCCTCTTTGCCTGCCAATGCGGCTTCGAACTTTGGCAGCATCATTCCCTCGCCGTGGCAGTATACCAAGGGGGCTTGCTCGGTGGCTTTCTCAATGAGTTCCTCTCCTTGTTCACTGTTTACATACATCTCGTAGGTGGCTTTGACCACCTTTTGATTTTCTATTTTCATATTATTGAGTATTATTAGTCTAACTTCTAATAGTCCAAAGTACGGTCCAACCCTTAGCAGCGCAGCGTTCTAACTTACAACTGCGTAGCGGTCGTTATCACCACCAATTCACACGCGCATTGGTGCTTTGTGTGCTCGACTTGTCGTATTTCAGGTCGGCAAGCATGGACGCATTCACACCGATGTGGAAAGTATAACTCTTGTAGGGACCGAACGGCACGAAACTGGCGGTCATGTTCCAACAGTGCAGGTCGCGGCTGACATTGAATGTGGCACTTGAGAAGCGCTTTGCCTTGAAGTCGTAACTGGTACTGGTGCTTACTTTCCACCCGCTGCCCAGTCCGATACTGCC
Source organism: Dialister sp. CAG:486 (assembly GCA_963635385.1). Taxonomy (GTDB): domain Bacteria; phylum Bacteroidota; class Bacteroidia; order Bacteroidales; family Paludibacteraceae; genus Colicola. The sequence goes on from CAVHGD010000029.1 coordinate 2,734, forward strand.
GGAGAAGGAGAGGTTGTGGGTGAAAACCATCTTGTAGTACATCTTGTCGTAGTCGAACTCCGTGCCTGCCCCGTATCGCAGGGTGTAACTGATAGACAGGCTCCAAGGAATTTCGGTCTTTACATAGCCGTCGTCCACCTCCTGTTTGGTGTCTTTTCCTTTGTTCAATTTCCCGTTTCGAGCCAATCCGTCGTCGCCGACCGAAATGTCGTCCATATTCTTGTCGTCGGGGGTATTGTCTTTCTTTTTGTCCTTACTGAACCACTTCTTAAATGTCTGGTTATTAAAGGTATAACTCAGGCTGGTGCTTGTACCGAGGAAGTGCGGAAAGCGTCCGTGGTGCCAATACTGCTTGTTGGTGCGGATGGGGGTGCCGACTGCATTGAGCTCGTACATGTATGGGTCGAACTGTCCGCTCAGGTTGATGGTATAGTTCACTTTCGGTATCTTGATACGCAGATTGACCGCAAAGTTGCTCCAATTCATGGAGTCGGCAATGAAGTTGTAACCACCTGATATGCTGAAATTATCAATCAGGCTAACCACTTTGAACGGATTTTTGCCCGTGGTATCTTCTTTGTTTACAATTTTCATCTCAAGGTTATTCCCGAGGCTGAAACTCAATGCAGCCGCTGCGCCTTGTCCTGCATTCCCATAGATACCATTGGGGAATCGTGAGTAGGTCTGACGGAGATAGAGTGGGTTGCCTGCCTCATCTGTACTCTGTATCTTTCGCCCATCTGCATCGGTTTCTGTGCCATAGATGGGCTGGTCGTACGAGCCGTAGTAGCCCCAGAACTTTTTCCCGAAATCGGGGTGGTAGGAGAAACTGAGACTGGGGGTGAGTACATGGCGGAACTTCTCCACTTTGCTATGCGGGAACAATTTCTTACTTGGCGTATAGAATCCGTATAGTTTGGTCGATAGCGATAACCCTACGCTGAAATCGAATACATTGTAGAATCCGTTGGTGGTGTCGCGTTGGAGTTGTTGCTGTTGTTCATCCCACGACTGGTCCACTCGCTGGAAGTACATTCGGTCGGTCAAAGTCAGGTTGGGCGTTACGCTCAAATACTTGAACAGCATAAACGAGGCCGAGATAGGGATGTTATGCTTTAGTCCTGTTTGCCAATCGCGCAAAAAGTTCGAGTGCAGGAACTGATTTTCCTTGATGCTGCTGACTGCAATACGCCCGTTGCCGGTGTAGCTCATACTGATTTTCTCGTACCATTTCTCCTTCCCGACCGGCTTTTTGCGTTTGAAAGGATAGATACGGCTCATGGTTACACTCAGTTCGGGCAGCGTGAGCGATAGGGTGGAGTCCTTGGTACGTTGCGTCACCGAAGCGGTCATGCTTAGGCTCCACGGGCTGTCCGGAAAACGCTGTGTATAGTTGATGGTTGAACTCTTGGTGTTCTCCGAGTTTAGCTGCGCATTGTAGTAACTATTGATGTTGCTGCGGTTGTAGCCGCTGGTAGAGAAGTTCACGCTAGCGGAAAATGTACTGAACGGATTGGCCTTGGCGTCTTGGGTGTGCGTCCACTGGATGCTGAAGTTGGTTGCCTTGGTGTAGTCCGGCATATCTTTCTCGCCTGTCACATCCGTTCGGTAGTTGATATTGAAGTTGCCGCTGAATTTATAGCGCTTGATATACTTCGATTGGGCACGGATTGCCCATGTGCCGCGTGTGTATATGTCGCCTGTCAGTTGCAAGTCCATATAGTCGTTGATGGCAAAATAGTAGCCCAAGCCGCTCAGGTAGAGTCCGCGCGTGCCATCGTCGCCGAAGTTCGGCATAATCAATCCGCTGGAATACTGATTGGTAAAAGGGAAAAAACCAAATGGGATCGCTAACGGAAGGGGTACATCCCCCACCACCATATAGGCGGGCCCCGTGGCAATATAGTCGCCCGGCACCACTTTGGCTTTGGTCATTTTCAGGTAGAAATGCGGGTGCTCGTGCTGGTCGCAGGTGGTGTACATACCGCCGCCCATCATCATTGTGTTGTCGTCGGTTTTCTTGGTGCGGTCTGCTATCACATAGCCTTCGCCTTGCTCCGTCACCACGCGGCGGATATAGCCTTTTTGCGTCTTCAGGTTGTATGTGATTTGGTCCGACTCGTAGCTGTCGTTGGCGTCTTTGAATACCGGCTTCCCTTTCCATTCGTTCTCGATGGTGTCGAGTACGCCTTGGGCATACATCATACTGCTGTCGCTATTGACACGGATGTATTCGCTGGTCAGCTCCATACTCTCGTATTTCACATTGCTCTGCCCGTGCAAGTGCGCTATGCCATTGCCCATCAGCACGATAGAGTCTTTGGCGACATACGTTATCGGCGCACTGATGGTCTCTTTCTTTTTCCCATTGGCAGCGGGAGCGGGTTGGGGAGCCGCTGTCGTATCTTGTGCGACAGAGAGCGAATCCGTGGCGTTTTGGGCAGCTATATCGCATAATACCCCACAGGCTAAGCCTATGAGTAGCAATCTTTTCGAGAGTATTCGTTTCGCTTCTGTGCGCATAACACCAAATTAGCCTGCAAAGATATACAAAATACTTGACATACACAACAGATTTTTCCCTTTTGCGCTCGTTCCGTGTCCTATTGTCTCGAAAAAGGCGCATTTGTATTGCGATACGAACCCTATCGTTCGAAAAAGCAAGCACGACCGCGAATGCTAAGATTCTCTTTCGTGCTTGTTTTCTGAATTCCTGTCCAAATCGATTAGGAGAGGAATATGGTCGTAGGATAGTGTATATCTACCAAGTACAATCCTTCTGCAGGAGCCGACTCGCCTGCCTTTTGACGGTCTTGGCGGACAATCACTTCAGCGAATGCTGCGGGGGAAAGTTTCCCATAGCCGACGTCAAAAAGCGTACCTACCACGGCACGCACCATATTACGCAAAAAGCGGTCGGCAGTTATCACAAACACATAGTCCGTTTCATTCTCTAGAATCCACTCGGCACGCGTAATGGTACAGAATTTTGTCTTCACATCGGTATGCACACGGCAGAACGAAGAAAAGTCCTGTCGACCGAGCAGACACTTCGCCGCTTCGTTCATGGCGGCAAAGTCCAATCCGCTCCGTACTTGTGTGCGCAGCGTGGTTGAGAACGGGTCTTTGCGGGTGGTTATTCGATAGTGGTAAGTGCGTGCGGTGGCGTCAAAACGCGCATGGGCTTCGTCCGTCACAGGACGCAATTCATAGAGTGCTATGTCCGACGGCAGCAGGCGGTTCAGGCGGTAAAGCAAGTCTTGTCTGCCCTCTGCGAACGACAGATTATACCCCGCTTGTGTGACTGCTTCGCACGATAAATCAAAGTGCGCCCACATCATTTCGGCATGGACACCTGCATCGGTACGACCGGCAAAGGTAAGTGCCACGGGCTGTCGCAGGACGAGTGCAAAGGCACGCTCCATTATGTCCTGCACCGTACCGCCATTGGGCTGCGATTGCGACCCATGGTATGCCGTTCCCTTATATGCAAACCGGACGAACCAACGCATAGTTATTTGGATTTAGAGTGTAAGAGAGTGTGGAAAAGGTGATTCAATTCGGTGGAGAGTTGCAAGCGCCACGCAATGAATATGCCGATGCCGAGCAAAACAAATGTGCGTACGATACCGCTCAACCATAGATTTGAAATGGGCAGATAGTGCTGCCATAACGCATTGATGACAAAGAGAATAACAAGCAGTACAGTGCCTATTAGGGTCTTTCTGTTTATGGCCGAGACGCGACAAGTGAGGCGAAGTATCAGTGCCGCCAAACCGTAATAGAGTGCGCTTGCCAACAGCGTGCTGAGTGCCGCCCCCTCCATGCCGAAGAGGGGAATGAGATAATTATTCAGGAGTATCGTACCTACTGTCAGCATGGCGGAGAGCAGGAGCGAAAAGACATAGAAACGGGAGTAGTTGATGGCCGACAGACAGAAAGAGAAGGTCGCTGCCAATAGTTGAGAAATACTCAAGATGAGCACCACCGTACGCGCTACCGAATAGGTACTCCCGTTAGGCAGAATATGATAGATTAGGTCTATATTGAACCAAATTGCCAAGAATATCAGTCCGCCCACGAGCAGCAGATTGTTGTTCACTTGATGTACCAAATGCGAACACTCCGTGTGGTTCTTTTCTTTAATAGAGTGTGCCAATTGGGGTGCCGCAATGGCCGTAACTGACCGATAGGGGATGCTCACCATGGTCGCCATATACGTGGCGATGGCGTATATGCCCGTGTGCTCCAACCCCATTTTTGCCGTGATAAAAAACGAGGACAGCGTAGGGGCCAACACACCCGCAAGTGCCGAAACAAAAAGAAATCCCGTGTAAAACAAGTAGTTTCGCACCAAAGTCTTATTCGCACGCAGAAACGCCCAATCGGGGCGGAGGGAGATATGTCCGAGCGCAAACAGGTAGATGAGGTCAATTAGCGCCGCCAAGGCATAGTTGAGGCAGAGCCCGACCACGAAACCGTCGAGCGAGAGTACTCGAAAGGCATAAAGCAGATAGAGCACCAACAATCCGACTCGCACGACCAATTCGCGCACCATACGGGGCACCACAATACGCATCAGTACATTCGCATTCGTCTCAAACAGAGACTGATAGAGCATAAAGAATGCGAGTGGCAACACCATATAATAATAGTCCATGAACAGGGGCGACTTCTCGCCAAACCAATGCCCCAAGGGGATATGGCACGCCCAATAGACTATGGCAAATAGCAGAAAACCAATGAACGGAATGACCAATGTCCAAAAGAAGAACCCGTGGTCGTGCTCCTCCTTACTCTTAAAATAGGGATAGAAACGAATGATGGAGGAGTTTGTTCCCAACTGCGCCAACCCGATAAAAAGTGTGGCGGCATCAATCAGTACACGTGACAGCCCAATCTCCTCGGCCGTTAGAAAGCGCGTCAGGACAAAGAAGGTAGTAAAAAAGCCCACCGCAACCCCTAAATAGGTTACGATGGTGCCTTTTATACTCTGTCGTGCGATGATGCCCATGCGCAGCTACCTGTTTACCATGTTACAAACGCTTGCGTTGGCATAGTTGCCATTTGGAAATCGCAGACGCTCGCGTTAGCTGAGTTGTATTTGTTAGCGGTTGATACGGAACTGATTATTTCTCAATTCCGAGCAGCTCTACCTCGAAAATCAGCGTGGAGTAGGGAGGAATAGAACCGGCCTGACGCTCGCCATAGCCCAAGTTGGCAGGGACATAGAACACAAACTTACTGCCGACGGGCATCAGTTGCAGTCCTTCTGTCCAACCAGCAATCACTTGGTTGAGCGCAAAGGTGATAGGCTCGCCACGCTGTACGCTGCTGTCGAATACCGTACCGTCAATCAAAGTACCGTGATAGTGTACTTTTACCTTGTCGGTAGCCACCGGCTTCTTGCCCTTTCCGAGCTTGAGCACCTTGTATTGCAGGCCGCTCTCGGTTACCACTACGCTGTCGTTCAGCGCGTTAGCCTCCAAGAACTTCTCGCCTAACTCTTTGGTCTCTCCGTATTTGATGTGATTGATGGTGGTCTCGATATACTCTTGTGCCTGCTCGTGCGTGAACAGGGTTGTGTCGTTGTACAGACCGTTGATGAAGCCCTGTTTAATGAGTTCAAAGTCAGTCGAAACGGACTCCAAACCAACCAAACCCGTAGGCTCCTGCTCCTTGATGCTGGCACCTATCTGCTTGCCGATATTCACCAACTGGGGATTTTTAATTTTGCTCTTCAATGCCTTGTTGACAGCTGCGATAAGTTCTTTCTGTTGGCTCTTGTCGCTGTCGTTTGCCAGTGCATAGATTTTGATTTGGTCACCATTCAAGAGACCGAACGCATAGTTCAAACTATCGTTGTGGGTGGCAAGTGTAATGATTTTAACCCCATTCGGGCATTTTGCCGTGATAGCTTTACCTGCCTTTTCCGTGCCTTCCGTTCCTGTGGTCGAAGCCATGTAGGCGGATTGGAAGAAAGAATGAGCCTCTGCCGAGTTCCAAACCGTGGTGTCGCCGTTCAAACCATTAACTAGGCCTTGCAGCAGTACCTTCTCATTGACGGTCCAAGTCGGATTATCTGCCAGTCCTTTGTTCTCCGACGACTTGATGGCCATACCGATGTTCTTACCTATCTCAGCTGCCTCAGAGAGGTTATCATCTTTGCCGTTGTAGCCATCGGTGAGGGCATCGATAAATTCTGTTATAGCCTCGTCGCTGCTATCGTTGGCGAGTTGATACATTTTGAGTTGCACTCCGTTCAGGTAGCCGAGTGCGTAGTTGAGCGAGTCGGTTTGGTCTTCCAATACCGGACTCTTTGCGGTATACGTATTGCCGCAAGCCACCAATGCCATTGCGGCAAGAACGGTGATTGTTAGTTTTTTCATTGTTACTTATAATGTTTTTGTAGTTTAGCGTTTAGCGTTGAGTGCAGATGAGAGTTTGGAGTATTCTTGTCTGTCCCCTTGCAGGTTACTTGTTAATTATTAATTGTTAATTGCCCCGTCGCCTTATCCACAAGGTGAAAACAGGGAAAAAACAAGGAAAACCCAATTAATAATTAACAGTTAACAATTAATATGCGCAGTATCTTTTGAGTAGCGTATCGGGGGGCACCCTTGCATATTAGTGATTTGGGGGCACTTTCCCGACACATTAACTCTTAATTCTTAATTGTTAATTAAATTACTCAATCCCTAATAGCTCAACGGTGAATATCAAGGCTGCGTAGGGAGGAATGCTTCCGCCTGCTCCTTGTGCACCATAGCCGAGTTGATAGGGGATGTAGAGCTTGTATTTGCTGCCGATAGACATCAGCTGCAGTCCTTCCGTCCAACCTTTGATGACTTGGTTTAGCCCGAAGGTGATCGGTTCACCGCGCTTATACGAACTATCAAAAACTGTGCCATCGGTCAGCGTACCCTCGTAGTGCACTTTCACCTTGTCGGTAGCCTTAGGCTTTTGCCCTATGGTTGCCTCCAACACCTCGTATTGCAGACCGCTTGCCGTGGTCTTTACGCCCGCACGCTTGGCGTTCTCGGCAAGGAATTGCTCGCCGGCGGCTTTTGCAGCACCGGCTACTTTTTGCTCTAATTCTTGGAAGAACGTATTGAGTACCTGTTGCGCTTCCTGATAGGAAATTTGCGGTTTCTGTTTCTCCAATACATCTTTGATGCCCTCTGCAAGGTCGTTGTAGTTGAGCGACTCAACGCCGCTGCTCATCAAGTTCTGACCCATAGAGAGTCCTAATGCATAACTGATTTTATCCATATCAATTTGATTTATTATGTGTTAGTATGTTCTTATTCGGGGGGGGGCTATTGCAGGGTCTTCTTTTTGCGAAGTTGAATCGGAGTCATTCCGGTGTGCTTGCGGACATACTGACAGAAGAAACTGCTATTGGGGAATCCTAATTGGTAGGCAATCTCCTTAATACTATCCGCAGAGTGGAGTAGGCATTGCTTAATTTCGTTCATCGTGACTTCCGCAATCCATTCGGATGCCGATTTTGAGCTGCGCTGTTTGCATATCTCGGACAGGTATTTGGGCGTAATCCCCATTTTCTCGGCAAACCATTGCACTTCTCTTTCGTGCGGATTGGCATGTAGCAAGTCTAAGAACTTTTGGAACGTGTAGTCGCTTTGGGTGACATTTTCACGGATTTCGTTGTCCGGAATGGTATCCATTACATTGTCCAAATAGTTCAAAAGTTCCAATATGAGAGCCCGAATACAACTATGCAAGATGGCGGTTCGATAGTTGGTGCGTCTCGGGTCTTTCATAAACAACCCGATGATGTGGTAGTAGGTGAGCAGCAAGTCCTGATAGTACGGCTCCAAATGTACACTCGGACAGGTTCCCATTATGTTTTGTTTTTCCCACCAACGCGGCTCTATCCGGAAGTTGTCCAAAAGAATCTCTTGGAACAATTTGGTTTTGACACGGAGCATAATAAATTTGAAGTCGTGTGATACCGTAAATTCTCCCATAAACGTGTTGGGTAAGACCACAAATATATGCTGGGGTAGCACTACAACCTGTTTCTCATTTACGATAGCATCCATACTGCCGTCCAAGCAGTAGAGTAATGTTACGCCATCTTCTAAACGGTAGTTTTTCCGCTTGGGCAGGTCTTCTTGTTGGGTGGTCAGAAAAATGTTTTCGGATACTAATGCCATACGCTTGTTGGAGGGATTGAATGTAGATAGTGAGTTTCAAAACACGGCAAAGGTACGGATTTTATTTGGAATATGACGCATTATAGGTGATTTTAATGATCTGTTTTTAGTTGCTTTAAGAATTTGGAATATATTAAGTGCAAAGTGGATAATTGGCTTATGGAAGTTTGGCAAACATTTTGCATAAATGTTGCAGTGATTTCACAACGAATGGATAGGACAAAAATTGAGTTCTATGCTACAAATATGAAAAATAATACTACAAAAAGATATGAAAAAGCAATTTGTTTTGTTGGCTGCACTCTGCCTCTTGATGGCATCGTGTGATGATTCTGCCGAAGTGCGTGATGCAAAGGGCGGCTATCGTTTTAAGACAACGGGTAAGGTAACATTGTATACGCCGGACGAATCCAATCCGAAAGCTACCGTATCTACGGTTATCAATCTTACCAACGAGACCGGCTCGTTTGAATTAGTAAGCCTGAAGGATGGTGACAAAGTGTTGTTGACCTTTGACCAACTCAATGGCGATGTATGTCATACCGAGGGTACGCTTTCGGGAAAGGACCTCAGTTTCAATCCCTTTACGCGTACGCTCGAAGTGCCGGTGGATACCGAGTATAAGGACACTATCCGAATTCCTATCATAGGCGATTTGACAAAGGATAGCATCTATACCTACACGGTGACCAAAACCGAGGTATTTGATATCACGGTATCCGGTACGGGCAAAACCTACGAGAATAATATTATTTTCTCTTTGAACTATAAGGGAGAGTCGCAGACCGATAAGCAGCACACCATTGAGGGTACGGGTATCGAGATGCTCTGCAAGAAGAACTAAGTATATCGCCTTTGCCTGTCAAGAAAAGACAATGGCGCAATATGCTTTGTAAGAAAAACAAATTTATGAAACGAACACTCGTATATATAGGTCTGCTGCTTGTCGCAATGGAGGGGTATGCCGATGTCGAGCGTATGCTTACGCTGGATGATTGTCGTGCCTTCGCCCTGCAAGCCACCTCTACGCAGGTGAACGATGAGTTGCGTGCGGCAGCCGACCTCAATAAGCAAGCCGCCTTGGCTGCCATGTTCCCCAAGATTACGGCCAACGCTGCCTATACTTGGAACTCGCAGCATGCTGTCTTGTTGGCAAACCAAATGGATTTCTCCGCTGGTACTGCCATCATCGGCAAAGACGGTAGTGCATCGTGGCAGTGGAATGAAGGCTCGGCGATGAATCAGTTGAGCCAAGAGACTGCTAATCTGCCCGATGTGGGAAAGAAAGTTATGGCGTTGCAGAATGAGACGGGGCAAGCGCTTGCTGATGCCTATCAGCAACTCTATAACGCCTTGGACTTGGATATGACGCACCTCTTCGTGGGGCAAGTCGGTATTACGCAGCCTATCTATGTGGGCGGACGGTTGCGTGAACTCTATCGTATCGCCAAAGCCACCGAGCAGGCAACCAATATCGAAGCCGACAGCAAGAAAGACGATATCATCGTCAAGGTTGATGAGGCGTATTGGCGAGTTATCTCCGTACAGAAGAAAAAGGAACTCGCCACGACCTACTACAACTTGTTGGTAACGCTCGAGAACAATGTGACCACACTTGTGGAGGAAGGTATGGCGACCCAATCTGACTTGCTGAAAGTGAAGCAGAAACGCGGTGAGGCGGAACTGAAGAAACTGCAAGCCGAGAACGGATTGGTACTGAGCAAGATGGCACTCTGCCAAATCTGCGGTTTCCCGTTGGAGCAAGACATCGTATTGGATGACTCGCATGTGGGCGAGGTCGTGCTGCACGACACCATTGCCGACTACACGGACATCATTGAGTCCCGCTCGGAGATACGCTTGCTTGAGCAGGCACAGAAGATAGCCGAATCGAATGCCAAGATAATGGCAGCCGGCCTGCAACCGAATATCGTGGCATCTGCCAACTACATCTATACAAACCCGAATGTGGAGAACGGATTCAGTACCGATTGGAAAGGACACGGCTTTTTCTCGGTTGGCGTGGTGGTCAATGTGCCGATTGCGCATGCCGACGACATCTTGCGCTTGAAGGCAGCCAAGCACCAAGCCAAAGCGGTGGCACTCAAGACGCAGGACGCGCGGGAAATGCTCGAACTCCAAATCACGCAGGCAAACCAAAAGGTGCTGGAGGCAAACCAAAAGGTGGTGATGACTGAACTTGGCGTGAAGAATGCCGACGAGGTATTGCGCTTTGCCAACGAGGCATTCCAAGCAGGTATGGCAACGGCGACAGACCTTATGCAGGCACAGACGGCATGGCTCTCCGCATCGAGCGACAAGATAGACGCCGATGTCGAGGCACAAGTATGCGAGACCTATTTCAAAAAATATACATCAACTCTTAGATACTAAACTGTAATACTATAGTCGCTTTGGAAATAGTCGCTATGGGTACTATAGAATAAAAAATATACTATAATGAAAAAGGAAAAGAAAGGTAGTTTAATGCTCGGTTTGGCAGCGATGTTAATTGTCGTTGTGATAGTAGCACTGGTAGGTGTGTTTGCTCTCAAGCCCGAAGAGGTATTGATTACGGGTGAGGCAGAGGCAACTGAGTATCGTGTGTCGGGCAAGGTGCCGGGGCGTATAGAAATGTATTTGGCAGAGGAAGGCGACCAAGTGAAGAAAGGAGATACCCTTGTGGTTATCAATTCGCCTGAGGTAGAAGCCAAGTTGGAGCAGGCTATGGCAGCGCGTGCTGCCGCCGAGGCTATCAGCGAGAAGGCACAGAACGGTGCACAACGTGAGCAGATTACGGGTGCATACGAACTCTGGCAGAAAGCACTGGCAGGCGAGGAAATCTACCGTAAGAGTTACGAGCGTGTACAACGATTGTTCAATAAGGGCGTTGTATCTGAGCAGAAGCGCGACGAGGTGGAAGCACAATACAAAGCCGCATCGGCTACCGTGAAAGCCGCCAAGAGCCAATACGATATGGCGTTGGCAGGTGCCCGCTCGGAGGATAAGGCAGCCGCTGCCGCACAAGTGGCGCGTGTGGATGCCATGATTAAGGAGGTGGAGATTGCGCGTGCAGAGCGGTATCTCACATCGCCTATTGATGGTGAAGTATCGGAGCGTTTCCCCAAGACGGGCGAACTCGTAGGGCAGGGTAGTCCCGTAATGGCGATTGTCGACCTGAACGATATGTGGTTCACTTTTGCCGTCAGAGAGGATATGCTCCAAGGCATTCAGCCGGGCACGCACCTCAATGTGCGTATTCCTGCTCTCGGAGACGACTTGCACGAGGTGGCTGTTACTTATATCAAGGCGATGGGGTCGTATGCTACTTGGCGTAGTACGCAGGCAAACGGCAAGTACGATGTTCGTACCTTTGATGTCAAAGCCAAACCGCTGAGCACTATCCCCAATCTCCGCCCCGGTATGACCGCTATCGTTGTACGATAATGGGACAATCCGACTCCCCCAATCCCCCTCAGAGAGGGGGCTTTCAGAATCTCTGAACTCCCTTTCTATGGAGAGGTAATTGGGGAGGTCTTAATTCCTAATTCCTAATTCCTAATTCTTAATTGAAAAGTTGCGTCTCTTTTTTTCTTCTATATGGTGTGTGATTAAGCGGGAACTGAAGCGAATGTTTGTGCGTCCGCTCTACATCTTCGCTTCGGTGGGAGTAATGGTGCTGTGCACTTTCTTCTTCCTCTCTATTATGCAGGCAGGAGCGCCCGAGAAGATACCTGTTGCCGTGGTGGATGCAGACCATACGAGTATTTCGCGCCGTCTGTGCCACGAGATGCAGGCTACCTCTTCGGTGGATATTGTTCTGGTGACCTGTGAGTATCGAGAGGCGCGGGAGGCGATGCAGCGAGGAGAGGTGTATGGTATATTGGTCATTCCCGACCACTTCTACTCCGACCTTGTGGCGTTTAAGCGTCCGCAGATGGAGTTCTATACCAACAATGCCTATACCGTGGGGGCTTCGACGGCGTACAAGCAATTGCTGACGATGTGTAACCTGACTTCGGGTGCGTTCCAACGCGAGGTGCTGCGCAAGAAAGGACTGCCGGAGCACTTGATTATGAAGCGTATTCAGCCGGTTAACATTGAGGCCCATTTTATTGCCAACCCGTGGAGCAACTATGCGGTGTATCTGGTAAGCACTATTCTGCCGGGTATCCTGTCGCTGGTGGTGCTGATGCTGACTATCTTTGCTATCGGTTTCGAACTGAAGTGTCGCACTTGCCACGAGTGGCTGCGTGCGGCGGGAGGTAACTATACGATTGCCATGATAGGCAAACTCATTCCCTATACGGTGCTGTACATAATACTCGGAATAGGGTGCGAGGTGATACTCTTCAAGTTTATGCACTTCCCCGTAAACGGTTCGCTGACGCGTCTGATGCTCTCTATGGTGCTGTTGATATTCGCTATGGAGTCGATGGCTATCTGCATTATCGGTGCGCTGCCGACCTTGCGTGATGCGGTGTCTATCGGGGCGTTGTATGGTATGCTGGGTTTCTCGCTGTCGGGCTTCACCTATCCCGTAATGAACATGCTGCCCGCCATTCAGGCGTGGACCTATTTGGTTCCGTTGCGGTACTACTATCGTATTTATGTCAACGAGGCATTGTTGGCGGCTCCGATACAGAACTCTATCCCGCTATGCTTGGGACTGTGTGCGTTCTTTGTTATGCCGCTTATCGTCTCCGCTCGACTGTACAAAGCAATGCTCTATCAGAACTATCCGCTCAAATGAG
>CAVHGD010000029.1:15817-24852 GCA_963635385.1 Dialister sp. CAG:486
GAACAGTGGGTACTTTTCGTTATATATATATTGCGTGGCTGAAGTTTAAGGAGGCCGGCTGGGTGTTCGTAGAGGAACTCCGGCGTGTCTTCCGTGACCCGGGTGTATTGGTTATTTTCCTGCTTGCGGGCATTGCTTATCCTATTCTGTACAATTTTATCTATTGGAAGGATAATGTGGAGAATGTCCCCGTAGCCGTGGTGGATATGAGTTGTTCGCCGGAGAGCCGTGCATTCTTGCATAAGTGGAATGCGTGTCCAGACATTACGATTGCTTATAGTTGTACCTCTATGCAGGAGGCGGAAACGCTGATGCGTGACCAAAAGGTGCATGGCATTATCTATTTCCCTTCGGACTATGCCGCTGCTATCAACTCCGGGCTGGAGCAAGCGCATATCTCGCTCTACTGCGATATGTCGTCGTTCTTGTATATGAAGGCGGTCTATTTGAGTTGCAATCAAGTTATGCTTGAGAGTATGCGCAACATACAGATAGACCGATACGAGGCGATGGGGTACAATACCGAGTTTGCGTGGTCGCTCGTGCAGGACGCGCCCTATACCGAGACGGCGCTGTTCTGTCCGTCGGGCGGGTATGCGTCGTTCTTGATACCTGCCGTATTGATGTTGATACTGCATCAGACGCTGTTCTTCGGTATCTGTATGTTGGGCGGTACGGCTCGTGACGAGAACCGTCAGTTGTTCCTGCTGCCGGGGACGCGTCGTTCGGCGAGCGTGTTCCGTATCACGATTGGGCGTAGTATGGCATATTTTGCCATCTATATGGCATTGGGCGCTATCGACTTGCTGCTTATACCGCGTATATTTGGTTTGCCGCATATCGGTAACCCTATTGATGTGATGAAGTTCTATGTGCCGTTCTTGTTGGCTACTATCTACTTCTCGATGTCGGTGTCGTGCTTTATTCGCAACCGTGAGTCGGGTATGGTGCTGCTCATCTCTTCCACGCTGATATTCCTGTTCTTGGCGGGTGTGTCGTGGCCGCAACAGATGTTGCCCAAGGCGTGGTTGTATTTCAGTTACTTGTTCCCCTATACTTGGGGTGCGCACGGCTTTATCCACATCAATTCGATGGGTGCCACGCTGGCGCAGACAAGTAAGGAGTATATCTCATTGTGGATATTGGCCGGCGGCTATTTCGTAGTAAATTGTGTGCTGCTCTATGTCCTGGGGCGTATTCACGACCGTAAGTTAGCCGAAGGTACGCTCGAGATGGAGGAAGTGGATAGTGAGTCGAGAGTGTCGGAGGAGGAGATTCATGTAGCCGATGCCGACCCGGAGGACCTTGCCGAGTTGGAGTATCTATAGGGCTATTTGATGTTTCAGGATTTATTCGAAGGTTCGGCTAAGCATTCCGAGTATTGTGTTCTGTACGCATAGAGTGGGGCGTGTCGCCGAAAGAAATAGATGTAAATAGCAAGCGCTGTAAAGTCAAGGGGCTGTCTAACTATGTTGGGTTAGGCAGCCCCTTGGCTTTATGTGTATAGTTTAATAAAATAGGTATCGGATAGAGAAGCGGTTTTGCTTCTATGGCCGTCTTTCTATGGGTTTAGTCCTTGTATTGGTAACTGAAACACAATAGAATGATGATGAAATAGGCAACGAGGAGCATAGCCCATTGACCCCAAGCGCACAAGACGCTCACCGATAGCAGGGTCATGACAAACGCAATAGCCCACGACACGCAGGATAGAATAGCGAACATAGGAATCTTAATACGCCATTTCAGTTGGTCGGTCTGCCATATAGCGGGGAGTAGGGTATAAAGCGCAGTCAGTGTGTACGCAATGGTTACAAACCAAAATAGTTTGTTTGTCTGATTCTCCAATACGATGTAGGAGTAACAGCTGAAGGCAATCAACGAGAGTGCATTTTTAAGACTCATCTTTTCTGTAGTGTTCATATTGTATGTTATTTAGTGTGAAATGTTTTATTATGCCCTATTAATTGGATAAAATTTGCGTGTTTGATATATTATTTGTACTTTTGCCTTGCAAAGGTAATATATTTCTTTCGGATTGCCAAATAATGGTACTTACCAAGACTTACTACCTCTTCAAAAAATGCAACAAGTCCACTCTGTAACTCACTGATTATCAATATGCATTTCCGTAGGTCTGCTGCTCTAAAAATAAATTCTTACTACCCTATACATCGATGGATGTACTTGCTCGTAATTGCCTGTGTATCAGTTGCGTGTCATACAAAACAGAGTCCTGCTACATCGGCTGTTGCGTGTGCGGAAAGCCTTATTTGGGCGGATGCAGACAGTGCTATGCGTGTGTTAGAGCAAGTTTCGTGCGAATCACTGCCGCAAGATGAGCAGGCGTATTGGTTTTTATTCTATCAACATTCGGCTGCTCGGTTGGGATGTCCTATCTCACCGGACACCATTATGCCGAAAGTCGTGGCATACTTTGAGGCACACGACAATAAGAAATATCTCGGTGAGGCACTTTATGTGCAGGGCATTGAGTACTATCAACAGAATCAGTATAACGAGGCTATATCATGTTTTAAGCAAGCAGAGAATTATATCGACGCAATGGATAGTGCAGAACCCTATATCGGAATGATATACTATATGCAAGGCAAAATAATGGATGAGGGTGAGAATCTGTATTTTACGGCGAAAGACTGCTATCTGGAAGCATTGCCCTATTTTCAACCGTTGCCTGACCGTAGGCGATTAGCGTGCTGCTATCGCGACATCGCTCGCACATTGGACTATGCACGCGACAGTGCTGCCATTGCATACTATGATACGGCTCTCTATATTGCGCAAGCAGACCGAGATACGGCACTCTATATGGATGTCTTGATGCAAAGAGTGTCTTATGGGCAGTCTTTCGATTCGTTGCGACTATTGGAACTCTGTCTGTGCGACATTGATTCCCTGCATAGCGCAAATTATGCCCCGTATGTAGTGCATTATCTTATTCCACATAACAATCTGCAAGAAGCGGAGAAGTATTTGTCGATAGCGACCAAAGACACGGCATTGTCGGCGGTGCGAGGAGAAAAATATCACTATCTGCATAGTTGGCTATTGCGAAAGCAGGGGCGTGCGGCAACCGCTTACGATGAGTTGCAGGATGTCTATCTTCGCCAATCTGCAAATATCGTAGAAGATGCCAAAGTGCGTACTTTTGCGATTTCTCGGCATTACGACCTAGAACGGGAACAAGAGAAGTCGCTCAGGCTGACCATTCGGCAACAGCGTATGGGAATGGCGATCGGGGGTACTTGTGCTTTGGTGCTGTTGGCAGGAATAGCAATTGTATTTCTGGTACAGATACAGAGTGCAAAGGAAAAACAATTCCGGCAGGAGCAAGCGAGTGCGGCTGTACTCCATGAGCAAGAACGCTTGCGCTTGGAGCAAGAGAGCGAACATTTTCGCCTTTGTGCCGAGTTGGCGCAATCGAAACTGAAACAACGCAATGCGGTGCTTGAGGCAAAAAGTCTGTATCTCCATCGGATATTAGTGGAGCGTATCGAGTTAGCAAAGCATATCAAGCAATCGAAACCGATGTTTGTAAAAGGGATTCCTTCTTGGTTACAAGCCTATGCGGATCGCTATTTGTTTGTCTCCGATGAAAATTGGCAGGCGTTCTTGAATGAGTTCCGATTGGCGTACGGCGACTTTGTCCCCTATGTGAAAGCGCATAATCCTTTGCTATCGGATAGTGATATACAGTATGTTATCTTGGTAATGTTGGGATTGAACAACGGTGATATTGCATTTGTGTTGGGCAAGACACCGCGTACAATATGGAATCGTCGCAATACGATTTGTATGCGCATAGGTATAACAGCCGCTTCGTTGGATGAGTGGATTGCCCAATTGCGTGACGCCTATATTCGTAGTTGGGTCGATATCGAATAGTGATGCCCAATTTACTAGGCTATGTATCGTTTAAGTCTTATTACTTCTTTCGAGTAAGGATTTGTAGAGTGAAACAATATATCCCCACTGCCTTTCATTAGGTGGTGGGGATAGTCATTTGAGGCGTATAGGCCATTTTGCAGTTTGTAAAAGAGTATGTACCCTTCTAATTGTCATTTTGCGGTTCGGCTTTTTGGTCTATGGGTCTTTTTATTTGAATAAGGTTTGATTCTATTGGGGGCATGGGGCAAATTGTAGGCTGAAAAAGGTTCAGTGCTATCCTATAGAAAAACTGGTAACTGGATATGGGCAAGATAAGCCGTTGACTATATTTTGCCAATACTTTGCCTTTATTTTGCCTATACGCATCCTATACTCAGAAGTGCTAAATACATCGGCTATGCTTCGGTTATGCTTCGGTAATGCTTCGGTTATGGTTCATGGTTGTCAGCACAAGTTCACGGAAAAATCGGGGGCGAATTACGAGAAAATAGTAGAGGACTGTTTTGGGGTGTTGAGTAGGATTTGGGTAGGATAGGGGCAGATGTTGGGCGAGGGTTGGATGGATATTGGGTGAGTGTTGGGTTGGATAGGGGTAGATGTCGGGTGGATGTTGGGAGAGGGTGGGATGGGAATGGTGTATGGATGGGGATATACATAAGAAATCCCCGCTACGACTCGTTGGGGTAGCGGGGATGAGAGAAGGGACGGTTGTCTATTGGTTTGGAGAATTGGCGTGTCTTGGTGGCAACGGTAGTGGGGGCTATAGGCGACGGTAGCGGGTTTTGTGGGTGGAGGTGGGGTTAGAGAGTGACGGCGTGGAGTTGGGCGAGGGCGAGGAGGTAGTCGCGTTGGGCGGTGAGGGCGGCGGATGTGGCGTCGTAGTAGAGCGAGAGTTCCTGCATATAGGTCAGCATCGAAATCTGTCCCGCCTGCAATGCCTCCATAAGCAAGTCGGCACTGTTGGTCATCTGCAACGCCTCTTGATAGCCCTGCCAAGTCTTTTGCAAGCCCGTCACCTCGGCATACTGCGCACGCAAGGTGAAGAGAAACTGCTGCCGCTGCTCCTCCTCACGCAGAGCGGCTGCCTCTTGGGCGGCTTTGGCTTGGCGCACACGGTGCGTGTTCTGCCACAACGGAACGGACAGACCGACGGTAAGCCCCTGATAGTACTCGCCCGTCATTCCCTCCGTCATATATCCCAAGCGCAGTTCGGGCAGCCACTCCGCCTTGCTCAAGCGGGTATCGGCTGCGGCAATCGCCGTTTCCTGCCGCACATATTGGAGCATGGGGCTGTTGTTCTCCGCCTCGGCGTACCACGAGTCGAAATCAGCGGGCGGCAGAGGGAGTGCGAAAATGCTGTCGGCGAGTGCTACCGCCTCTCCACCGTTGAGTGCGGCGAGTTGCTCCAAGAGCGTGTTCCGCTCGGTCTCTGCACGCTGATACGCTCCCTTCGCCGTGGCGAGATTGAGGCGTACCTTGTTGTATTCGAGCGCATTACTGTTGCCTGCGGCGAACTTCTCGGCGTAGGCTTGGGCAATGGCTTCGGCATGGGCGAGCCGCACACGATACTCCCGCAACAGCGCATTGCAATAGACTATCTCGATACACTTCTGCTCCGCCTCGAGCAGGATATTCGTGCGCTCCACCTTGTAGCGCAGGTCGGCACGCAGGTCTTGCTGCTTGGCAAGGCGCAGTTGGTAGCCGAAGACCTTGCTCAACGGCAGCGACTGCGACACGGTGATGTCCATACGGTTGTCCATCGCTGCCGCAGACCCCCACAGGTAGTGAAACTCCACTTCGGGGTCGGCGGGCGCAAGTCCGATATGGTTTGCCTGCTTCTCCGCCTCCACCTCTTGGCGTAGGGCTTGGAGCGTCTTGTTGTGCTGCTCGATGGTTGGGAGAATAGTCGCTATATCTTGTGCTGATATACAATGCACAATGCACAATGCACAATGCACAATGAGTATGAGTTTAGTCTTGTTCATAAGGCTTGGTTATTTTGTGTCGTGGGTATGCGGGTGGCGGGCTTCCACGAGAGAGTACATAATAGGAATGATAAAGCCGTTCAGCAGCGTGGAGGAGAGCAGTCCCAAGAGAATGACCTTTGCCATAGGACTCTGTATCTCGTTGCCGGGCAAGTCGCCGCCCAACGCCAACGGGATGAGCGAGAGGGCGGTGGTGAGTGCGGTCATGAGAATTGGGTTCAGTCGGTCTGCCGAACCTTGCATGATACGCTCGTGCAGGGCGACACCCTCCTTAGAGAGGTCGTTATACCGCTCAATGAGCAGCATTCCGTTGCGCGTGGCGATACCGAAAAGCGAGATAAAGCCAATCGTGGCGGGGATACTCAGCACGCCGCCGTCCAACGCCACTGCCAACACGCCGCCCATGAGCGCGAGCGGCAGGTTGCACAACACGACGGTTGCCTGCCGCAAGTCGCGGAACTGCAAATAGAGCAGCAGGAAGATGACGATGAGTGCGCCGATAGTGGCGAGGGCAATGGTGCGGGACGCTTTCTGCTCGCTCTCGAACTGTCCGCCGTACTCGATGTGGTAGCCGTCAGGTAGGGTAATCTGCTCGCCGATGGCCTGCTCTATCTTCTCCACAGCACCCCGCAAGTCGCCGTTTGTCACATTGGCGGACACCACGAGTTTGCGGCTGACATTCTCCCGATTGATGGTGTTGGGTCCCATTGCCGAGCGGACATCCGCTACGGAAGACAACGGCACTTGCGCCGTGGCGGTGGAGATACACATATCCCGAATCGCCTCCATGTCGCGGCGTGCTGATGGATTGACGCGCACGACAAGGTCGAACGCACGGTCTGCCTCATAGACCTGCGACACAACGCTGCCGCCCAACAACACCGACACCTGCTCGGAGAACTCGGCAGGCGATATGCCGTAGCGGGCAAGCATGTCCCGACGGGGCGTGATAAGCAACTGCGGACGCTCCACCTGCTGCTCGACATTGATGTCGGCAACCCCCTCGATGGGCGTGATGATGGTCTTAATCTGTTGCCCGAGTTGGTACATCCGATTGAGGTCGGTGCCGAATATCTTAATGGCGATGTTCGACTGCGTACCCGACAGCATGGCGTCGATACGGTGCGAAATGGGTTGCCCTATCTCGAGATTGATACCCGACAGCACGCTCATGCGTTGGCGGATATCGGCTATCACCTCGTTCTTGGTACGGTCGCCCAGCACTAAGGGCGCTTCTATCTCCGATACATTCACCCCGAGGGCATGCTCGTCCAATTCGGCACGGCCGGTCTTGCGGGCAACGGTCTGTATCTCCGGCACGGAGAGTAGTATCTCCTCTGCCTTTCGCCCGATGGCATCCGACTCGTCGAGCGATACGCCCGGCAGGGTGCTGACATTGATAGTGAAAGAGCCTTCGTTGAAGCCGGGCAAGAAACTGTGTCCGAAGAAGCAAAAGCCAACCACAGCTGCCACAAACAGGGTGAAGGTGCTACCCAACACGGCGGCTTTGTGGCGCAATGCCCATTCGAGCGCACGGCTGTAGCCCTTACGCAGCCACACCACGAGGCGGGGTTCGCGGTCGGCGTGGCGCATGGCACGCTCGGTGCCGAGCAGGTAGGAACAGAGGACTGGGGTAAGCGTCAGTGCCACTAATGTGGAGGCGAAGAGCGATACGATGAATGCCAAGCCGAGCGGGGCTAACATACGCCCCTCCATGCCCGACAGCAGAAAGAGCGGTACGAAACTGACCACGATGATAAAGGTGGAGTTGATGACCGGCATACGCACCTCGTACGACGCATTGAAGACCACCTCCCGTACGGGGAGGCGCTTCTCTTGGGGCAGCAATGCGTTCTGTCGGAGGTGCTTATAGACATTCTCCACATCGACTATGGCATCGTCCACCAACGAGCCTATGGCAATCGCCATACCTCCGATACTCATGGTGTTGATACTCAGCCCGAAGATACGCATGACGAGTATGGTGATGAGCAGCGAAAGCGGGATAGACACCAGCGAGATTAGCGTGGTGCGCCCGTTCTGCAAGAAGATAAACAGCACGAGAATAACGAACAATGCCCCTTCCCAAAGCGACTGCTTGATGTTGCCGATAGAGCCGTTGATGAAGTTCGCTTGGCGGAAGATGTCGGTCGAGACCTGCACATCGGCGGGTAATTGCGGGCGCAGTTCCTCCAATGCTTTGTCCAAATGGTCGGTCAATGTGAGCGTACCGGTGTTGGGCTGCTTGGTCACGGTGAGCAACACGGCGGGCTTGCCCTGCACGGAAGCAACCCCTAACTTGGGCGTCTGCGCACCGATGGTGACAGTTGCCACTTGCTCCAGCCGCACCGTGCCGCCTGCAGTGGTAGGCACTGCTGTCTGTCCGAGCAAGTCGAGGTCGTTGGTGGAAAGCGCACCACGGATGATGTACTCGTTGCCGTACTCATACAGCACACCGCCCGATGCGTTTTGGTTCATGCTGCGCACGCTGCCGAGCAGGTCGTCGAGCGCCACGCCATAGGTGCGCATGCGGTTGGGGTCGATGAGTATTTGGTATTCCCGAATGTCGCCGCCCATAACCGCCACTTGTGCAACACCGCCTGTGGAGAGCAGGCGTGGGCGTATCGTCCAGTCGGCAAGGGTGCGCAACTGCTCCTGCGTGGTGGTAGAGTCGGCGGTGAGGCCTATTATCAGCACCTCGCCCAAGATAGACGACTGCGGTCCCAATATCGGTCGCCCCACATAGTCGGGCAGCGACTCGGACACCGTGGCGAGTTTCTCGCTTACTATCTGGCGGGCACGGTAGATGTCCGTCCCCCAATCGAACTCCACCCATACGACGGAAAAGCCTGTGGTGGAAGACGAACGCACACGGCGCACATCGGTTGCTCCGTTCACTGCCGTTTCGATAGGGAAGGTGACAAGGCGTTCCACCTCTTCGGGCGCCATACCTGTGGCTTCGGTCATCACAACGACGGTCGGTGCATTCAGGTCGGGGAACACATCGACATCCATATCTCGGACGCAGTATAGCCCCGCACATAGTATAATCAGTGCCGCCACGACAATGGCGAGCCGGTTCTGCAAGGCAAATCGAATAATCTTGTTCAGCATGTTGTATGCTTGTGTTTAGTTTACTTT
>CAVHGD010000030.1:0-17463 GCA_963635385.1 Dialister sp. CAG:486
TGCTGAATTCGGTTGCCGAGGTCAGCAGCTTGCCGTAGATGTTCGTGCGGAAGTTTCGCTGCAGCGGTACATTGTTGAACGTACGAGCGTCCAAGCCGGCAGCCGCATCGTACGAAATCGTTACGTTCGCCGTGCTCTTGTCCTTCGGCATAAGCAGGTAATTCATGGCCAAATAGTCGTTACCTGTAACAGGGAAAGCAGCCTTCGGCAGCGCAGCTAAATTAAACGTAACCTCTGCCGCATCGCCCTCTACCTCCTCGCTCTTGAGGTTGAGCGTCGTGTAGGCGGCCACCTTTACCGCTGCTTGCGATACGGTGTGCCCTAGCTCTGCCGAAGCCTGCAAGTCAGCCGTACCGATGTTCAGCTGTGCAAACGGACGATACAACTCCACCGTCTGTTGCGAAGCGCCATTCACCGTAAATTTCGCTACGGCATAGAACGCATCGAGCTCATCATTGCTCGATACAACCTTCTCATCATAAGTAGCAGTAACTTTGTAGGTCGACTTATCGAACGAGTAAATCGAGTTCGGAGCAGCCGCCCAGAAAGCCACCGCATATTTCTTGCCATTGGCTAAAGTAAGCGAAATAGTGGTCTTGAGGTTTTCAAGCGTCGCTGAGCTCGACAGTTTGTCAATCAGTTTCCAAGTCTCGCCGGTTGCCTCATCGTCGCTTACCTCATATACGGCATACTGCAGCTCGGTTGCTTTCAAGCCATCGCTAAAGGTAGTAGTTGTGGTTGTAGTACCATCATCACCTGTTGTCTTTTGCGGCGCACGGTGGTTGATTCCGCTCGGCAGTTGTGCGACAAAGGTCACGGTGGCCTCGCCGTCGGTCTTTACATCTTCCTGCTTTGTAGAGCAAGATGTTGCCATTAGCAGCCCCGCCGCCACGGCAAACATAGATAATAAACTCTTTTTCATTGATTTTGAATTTAATAGTTAAATATTGGATTCTTCGAAGTAAATCTGTTTTTCTCGCCTAATTTGCATACCATACTTTTTTGTGCAAAGCTTAATTTCATACAGAGCACGCATTTAGTCAAAGCATGCATTTAGTACATATTTATACAGATCTACATTGAATTCTCGCTTTTTGGTTTTTCGGTCCTCTCCTTTTCGCTTTTCAATTCTCGCTTATTTGGTTTTCATTTTGTCTATAGTTTTCATTTTGTCAGTTTTATCAGGGCAAATTCCGCATCGTTCACACTTTATTCAAACATCATTCTCCATTTTTCCTAATCAGCATTCCCGATTCGCCCTAACTTTACTAACACACCGCAAAGATACACTATTTATTTTATTTCACCAATACCCCCCCCCGAAATTATCCTTTATTATCTTACAACCACCAACAAACAAACCTATTTTAATACGCAATAGCCTCCCCACCCGTCATAGCCAAATCGTGTATCAATAAATAAGGCCACCCAACCTTGTTGAGCAGCCTTATTGCATCTATATAGCTTTATCTATCGCCTATTTCACCCTGCGCCTGTGCGCATTCACTTTCGTATCTATTCCTTTCCACAAGCTCCCGCCGCTCAATCAAACAGCGTGGGGCTATCCGTATCAAATCGTTTCAGTATCTCCCGCATCAGCGTTTCTCGTATCAGCCGGCTGCGGTTCGACACGGTATACTGCTCGCAGTACCTCTGCAGCGCTCGCATTTCGCTCTCATTGAGCAGCATGGAAACCCGATGCGAACGGCTCATCCTATTTTTTCGTGCTGCGCACATACTCTGTGTGGTCCAATTTTTCTAAAAGAATATTCCCAAACGAATCCCGTAGGTAACAAAATTCCGCCCCGTCGTGGTGCTATACGTATAGGCCTGCCCCTCCGAGTCCGTTATTCGGTTGCCGTCAGAGTCCAGCGGTGAAACGGTCGTGCCTATCTGACCCTGCTGCCATTGCACGTCGGCAGCCACCCATAGCGCCGTTTTCTCATTCACCTGATACCGATAGCCCACATTCACGCCGGCGCACGCACCGCCCGTGTAGTCTTTGCTCAGACCGACACCGTAGCCGACCGAGAAACCAACCATAGGCGCATGTTTCTGTTCCACAATCGGGAAACGGGCCACAAATTGTATGGGCAAGAACGCATACTTCGCATCTTTCGAAAAAACACCTCTGTACGAAACGCCGCCGCCTAAAAATATGTGCTTATCCCCGATATGGTGCGACCCGAAAGCCAATCCGGCTTCAAAATCCCCGCCTTGCAGGTCCGCAGGTACCGTAGCACCACCGCCGGCAATTTCCAGCAGCACCGAAAGCTTTTTCGAGGTCTGTAATTTTTCGTCGTTTTCGCTCGGTTCTCCCGAAGCAACGCCTTGGCTACTCGCTTTCTCCGTGCTCACCGACAGCACATCGGCACGAGGATACTGATAGCGAGCCCCCGATGCGTCCTTTACAATCACCACATCATCATTTTGGAGCACAATAGTGCCTCGTATCTCAGCCCCGGTCCGCAGCACCACCACTTCCGCACGTGCGCTCAGGGCCGTTAATAAAATCAATAGGGAAAATACAGTTCTTAAACTTAAATTCTTCACGCTATGTCCCGAATGTATTCTTTTGTTTGTGTTTCTCATATCGCCTGCAAAGGTAACAATAAGTATCGAGTTATGCAAATTACCGATGCCTTTTCCCCTTTGTGGCGGACTTTTTCGCTTTTCGTACCGAATTTTTCGCTGCTCGTTCTGCCTTACGAGCCTCCTGCATAGCCACTTTGCTGGCTTTCAGTTTCCCGAGCCGCTCCACCTCGTCCGTCAGCATAAAATCCACTTGCCGCTTTTCAACATCGGCACGAATCACTCGCACCGTCACCGCATCGCCCAGCGTAAAGGTCTCTCCCGAATGTGCCGCAATGATTCGATAGTTTTTCTCATCATATTGCATATAGTCGCCTTTGCGCAACTTATGAATATGAATCAATCCTTCGCAGTGCGACTCATCCAGCTGAACGAATATGCCAAAATCCGTCACGCTGCAGATATGCCCGGGCAGGTCTTGTCCGATGAGCTTTTGCGCCCATATTGCCAAATATTGTTTTATCGAGTCCCGCTCTGCCAATTGCGCCTGCACTTCCATATCCGAGCAGTGCTTGCATCGTTCCTCCAGCTCCTCTTTCGACAGCGATTCGCCTTTGCCTTTCAGCAGATATTTATCCACCAATCGGTGCACCATCATATCCGGATAGCGTCGAATCGGCGAGGTAAAATGCGTGTAGTGCGAGAAGGCTAGCCCGTAGTGTCCAATATTGTCCGTCGAATACACCGCTTTGGCCATTGCACGCACGGTCAGCAGGTCTATCACTTGCGGCTGCACACGGTCGCCCATCCGTTTCTTAAACTTTCGGAGCTCAGCCATTTTCTGCTCGTCGGGTTTGTCGTGTACGCGATACACAAACGGCCTATTCCCTACCGAAGCGGCCACCGTACGATTCGCCAGCAGCATGTATTCCTCTATCAGGTGGTGCGCATCGTTGGGTTTGTCAAAGCAGATCTCCACCGGTTGCCCCTCTTTGTCCAATTTGAAATACATACTGTCCTGTTCCAAATAGAGCGACCCTTCTGCAAATCGCCGTTGCCGCAATATCTTAGCAATGCTATTGAGCCGTAGAATTATATCCGTCAGCGGAGCCGTGTATTTTGTGTTTTTCCCTTCAATAATATCCTCCGCCTCGTCATAGTTCAGTCGAAAATCCGAACGAATCACCGTACGACAAATTTTATATTTCAGCACCTTCGTTTCCTCGTTCATGGTAAAAACGACCGACATACACAGTTTTTCCTCGTGCGGGCGCAGCGAGCAGAGCCCGTTACATAGCTCTTCGGGCAACATCGGCAGCACTCGGTCCACCAAATAGGTGCTCGTACCTTTCTTATAGGCTTCGTTATCTATATCCGAGCCGGGCAACACATAGTGCGTCACGTCGGCGATATGCACACCAATCTGCAGCGTTTCGTCCTCTTGCACCTGAAACGATAACGCATCGTCAAAATCTTTAGCGTCAGCGGGGTCTATCGTAAAAGTAAACACCTCCCGCATATCGCGCCGTTTGAGTATTTCCTCCTCACTTACCTTATATTCTTCCATAATCTCTTTATGTTCGTAGTCACCTTATATTCGTAATTATTCCACAATTCTATTCTACAATCACCTTATATTTTTAGAAAATCACCTTATATTTTAGAAAATCATCCTATCACACTTGGAAACTCTCCTACCCTATTCTAATCCGGGAACACTAATTCGAGAACACACCTATTTCCAATCCTTAGACAATCATCCAAACTATTCTAAATCATATTTGCCGCAAAGATAGTAATTTTTTGCGACTTCGACAAACTATTTTGCAACGAACCATCATTCTGTTTTTGGGAATCCAATTTGAATCATATCCCCACACTGCACACGAAAAATAAGAACAAACCTTGCATATATCACAGAAATGTAATACCTTTGCAGCAGAATTTACAAACTGCATTATGAAATGGAGTGAATTACGGAAGTTGGCAATCCAATATGGCTGGCAACTCAAACGGCACGGCAGCCGACACGACATTTACTTTCACCCCGACAAAGAATACTTCATAGAAATCGGTCGGCACGAAAGCGAAGAGGTGAAAAATGGTACTTGTGCCAAAATAAAAAAGCAAATCGGAGTACAATAACCTATTAAAACCATAGCAATATGAAAAAAGTAATAGCAATCATCGAGAAAGGGGAAGATGGGAAGTATAGTATATACACGCCCAAGTTGAAAAATATCATCATCGGAGAGGGCAATACGGTGGAAGAGGCAAAAGCGGATTTCCGCATCGGCTACCAAGAAATGGTTGATACCTACCATGCGGACGGAAAGCCCCTGCCCAAAGAGTTGCAAGACATTGAATTTATCTATCAATACGACTTGGCGGCGTTCTACGAGGCACACCCCTATCTCAATGTTAGTCAGGTGGCGAATTATATCGGCATCAACGACGGACTTATGCGTCAGTACAAAAGGGGACAATATATCTCCGAAGCACAGATTATGCGCATACAGACAGGCATTCAATCCATAGGGAAAGAATTGGCTGGAACGGTGCTTGTGCGCTAAAAATGCAGGCAAGAATGCGCGTCCCCACAAGCACGGAGCAACTGAATATCAAGCGAGTAGAGGACAATCCACTACTCGCTTTCTTTTTCTCTACAATTAGACACGAAGAGCCATGCACAATTGGATTACAACTATAGTTTAAGTTTACTTTATCCAACTTATAAATTATAGTAAAAGTAATGCATTGAGAATCTAAGATAAACCGATACGAAAACACAACCTCAGAATTGCAAATTTCGAAGGCGGTACCAATGGGAATATATTAAGCAATGACTCTTATGTAGTAGTCTTACACGTTACGATTGTTGTTTGGGGTATAAAACATAAATAATCCACACATCCAGCAATACCAGTAAGCCCACTATTACAATATAAATAACAATGTCATAAACAAAGCAACTAAAAATAAGGTTTGTTAGCACAACCAAAGCGGTAAATAGCCAAGCAGCAACTTTGATATTTACTATTCTTTTCTCAGGTATATCAAAACCAGTGGCCGAAACTAAGCAAATAAATATGCTTATCCAACTAACTGCCATCGAGATCCATTTGTGGTAATCTACATCTTTGGTTATCTTGAAACACAACAAACCCAATAAGGCACTAACCAATAGTGCCAATACGCACTTAAACCAATAAATTTTCATACGCTTTACATTTTATATAACAATAGCAGTTTACCCACCTCAGGAATCTGACTTGCTGTTTGCCAATTAGCCAATCCTGCTTTCCACATAGGTGTGTTATCTACTATCATTCCGTCTTGAATCAGCGTAATGCATTCCTCTTCATTCAATGGCCCTACTTGTTTGTTTTCAATGTACGCATAGACTTGTAAGGCTGCTGACGACATCTGGGGAGGAGTAGCAGGCAATGATGCACCGGGCATTACAGAATTCATCATTTGCGGTATCTGTTGGGCAATGGTCATTCCCATTCCCATCTCAATCATTTTTTCGAAAATACTATCGTCTGCCATATAATTAGAAATTTAATTGAGATAAACAGGTCTTTAGATCTGTCCAGTTTGGCATGCCCTGCATCCATACTGCTGAATTTTCATCGATGACATCGCACACTGCCAACCCTTTGAGTTGTTCTAATGATATCGGCCCTTTCTGCTGTCCATTGACTACCACAAAAAATTGGAGTTTAGCTACTTTTTGTTCCTCTGCTTTTTGCTGAAAAATAGGGAGAACTACATGCTGAGGGAGATACCCTTGCTGCATTGGAGTCTGCATTGTTTGGATATTTTGCAGTGCCTGCTGCGACATTTGTGTTGTCGCAGCAGAGTTTGCAAGATTATCTAATGTGTTAAATCCTTGATTTTTATACACCAAGGCATCAAAATCCATCGCTTCCATATTGATTACATTTTTGGCATTGGAGGAGGAACTGCTCCACCCTGCGGTGTTTGAAATATAGCGGCCAATGCAGGCACATTAGCTATGGGAGCCCATGCCGACATACCATCGCACCAAGCCATTGTTTGAATATTGATTTGTCCTGTTTGTGCCATTTGTGCCAATGCAATTGTATCAAAAGGACCATATTGCTGTCCATTTACTATTATATAGAATTGTTGGACATTTTGTTGCGGCATGGGAGGTGGAGTAGCACCCGAAATCGGCGGTGGTGTTTGTTGTTGAGGCTGCATATTTGAATTAATCGTATTACCCAAATTGTTCATCAGCTTACCCATCTGTCCTGCAATAGCAGTTCCCATCACCATTCCCGTCATCATTCCTGCCGGATTCGTATGACCATTGCCTCCACCAAGGTTCATGGCTCCCATTTGCCCCATATTATTAAGACCCGTTTTCATAACATCCGCATTTACATTAATTTGATGCGCACCCATATATTGGGTTTCGGAAGAAAGATTCGATCGATAGGATGCAGTGTCTGTAGCGGTATTTGCTCTATTGGCCGCAGCCTCATTCATCACTTGTTGTTGCTGACTGGCCGCCATAGTTTGTTGATGCTGAGCGAATTGACCTTCCTCACGCATGCGAGCCATCATGTCTTTTTGATGATCCAATTGCATTTCTGCCATACGGGTAGCAGACATATTTCGAATATCTGCATCGGTTTTCATTGATTCACGCTGAATCTGATAACTGAGTAATGCATTCTTCTCGTTCTCCAGATTGAACAAATGAGCTTGCTCTTCTGTGATGCGTTTGAGTCTTTTATAGCCATCGCTATCTTCATCGTACCGAATGTCAGATATCGTCACATCCGTTGCAAGTACGCCAAAACGGTTAGCAATCTTATTTTGTAAGCGAGCGAGAATGTATGGCCCTAATTCACCTATGAGAGAATTAAAGTGCATTACGAATATTCCGGTATCTTTTGCCGCATTAGCGATGATCTGCTTAACTTCCTGAGTCAACAAACTTTTCATTTGTTTTTCCAATTCCTCAAGTGTCGTGTCATTACCGCCCCATGCCTCAAACAAATATTTGATATACTCTTTTTGCGTTGATACCTCAAATACGAGAGTGCCTTTTATTGCTACCTCTATGTCATACGCTTTGTATTCCGGTTCAGCAGGAACAATACGAAAATATGGAATCACAAATGGTATTTCCATATTTTTAGCCAAGCTAAAATAATAAACTTCTGCTTGGAAAGGGGTACCACCGGCATACGCAACGCCAATGATAGACGACAATATCGGCAGGTTCTCTGTTTTGATGATATCATTGTAAGGACCTTTTATGATATCATATTCGCCCTCTTTCTGTTGATAGAGAAATACCGCCGCTTGGCCGGGTCTTACACTAATGCTACTTCCTGAACGGATTGCATTTTCTTTGTTAGTGGAGTTTGCGGATTGCCCGACAGGTCTCCATTTCCAAATGAGAAAGTCTTTCTCATCGCAACGAATGGAGTCCATTAAACCACCTTCGTTCTTTTTAGAACCAAATCCAAAGAGTCCCATAATTTATAGCTGAGAAGTTTTGATTGCTGATGTTATTTTAGAATAGGTGGTGTATGTTTGTCCTTGAATGAATGCACAAGGATTGCCATTCTTATCCACTTTATCATTTTGAATTTCGGGATCGCAGGTATGAACCAATTTCAAATTCATGTATTTGCGTTTTACGGGACTATA
Source organism: Dialister sp. CAG:486 (assembly GCA_963635385.1). Classification (GTDB taxonomy): domain Bacteria; phylum Bacteroidota; class Bacteroidia; order Bacteroidales; family Paludibacteraceae; genus Colicola. The sequence continues at coordinate 8,227 of CAVHGD010000030.1, forward strand.
ATTTACTTCTTTTACAGTAAAATAGTCAGACTGCGCAACCTCAGAAATCGAACTAATATCTACACCATCCTGTATGTCTTCTATTTCAAACACATACTTAATCCGATTTTGGTGATAAAAGGCAATGTATTTAGCAGGCATAAAGAATCGATTTTCTTGACATGCGTAGAATCCATAGTTCAAGGCAACATCCTCTCCCCACTTACCACCAACTATGATAACTCTTTCCTCATCTGTGATAGGCATATATTGTTGAGCAGCTTTTGTCGGAATACCATTGTCATTATATACAATATGTCCTATCAACGTGATTAGTTGCTCAATAAGGAAGGTTAACAGACTATCCGCAATGCCATCAGCAAGAATACCCGATAAGGAATCGATTACATCTTTCCAACTGAGCCACCCCAAAGGAAGCCCTGTCAACGCTTGCGGGATGAAGGCGTCCGGTGTAATATAACAAAGATATTTATTGTCGGCCGAAGAGGCTAACTTTATGTGGCTATTCAGTTGATCTTGATTAATTGCATTGGGGTAAATTTTGCTTTCTATATAGATATTGTATGTACAATTGCACCCAATCTCTCCATCCGGAATTGAATCCTTTTGATACGATTGAGAAATAATGTTGAGATTGTTAGTCGGTATATCAAACAAACCTCCAAACAATCGCTCAACAATAGGCTGCCCTCCGACATTAAGCACGTGCAATAATGCTGCAGTTACTCGGTCTTCCTGTTTCTTGTACTCTCCAAATATGGAGATGCTTTCAATAGATTTACTCATAGATTAAATTTTTAGTAGTTAATTATTTTGTTATTATGTTTTATTTATATACGTTAACTTTCAGTAGCCTCATTTGCTCATTACTACACCAATGATGATGAGAATTGCAAACCAAATTACACATACCAACAAATACTTAAATTTCGCACTGGCTTCGGGTGTCCATTTTTTTCGAGCGGCATCATAATGTTCATAGAATGGAACAAAGCGAGGGTCATTAGCAAAATTTATTTTCGCTTTAGTTATACATTTACTATACAAATTCCAATAGGCTTGCTCCATATATCTAATCGAATCCAAGCTATCAAAAAAACTAGTCCGATCATGCTTCTTTGCAGGTCCCTCGACAAATGACAAAAATTCTAATAAGTCTTCCGCTGTATTGGGCACAGGAAACGTTGTAAAGTAATTTTCTATAAGATGATTTTTGGCCGGAATAGACATTCTCTGTTGATGTGCCTTTTCTTGAATAGATTCTAATCCATCCGAAAATTTCTTTACAGACTGATTCCCTTCAACATTTCGAAACTCATAGCCACATTCAGGACACACGGCAAGACCACCTTTAATTTGTGCTCCACAATTAGGACATATTGCAATGTTACCGAGTTTCTCATTGGAAGGACGTCTCTGCGCTTGAGCTTTTGTCAAGCGAGCATCCAAAACCATCTCGAATTCATCATGATCCACGCCCAAGGACTCAGCTTTCTTAAAAAGAACCTTTTTCTCCTTGTCGGTTAATACTCCATCGGCCAACGCAGCTTCAATGAGTTGTTCCAATTCTTCGTTGTACATAGATAAAAATCTAATAATTAATTATTTAGCCTACTCTGTTGTTGGGTTTTCGGCATTGCCCATATAGCATACACAATATATATACATACACAAAAAGCGGGACTGCACTATTGCTGTTCCGCTAACTGAGGCTCTAGCATTGCCTTAACTTCCGAACAAACAACACTGTAGCCCACGCTGAATGTATCATGATACACGCAAACGCGTGTACTGAAATACACCGATGGGCATCTTGTGCTGCATTGTTTTGGTTGTTAGTTTTGAATTTGCTAGATTCCAGTTAGCCAAAACAAAGCGCTTAAGACGCCGTTTTATAATATGTCCGCATCCGCCACACCTAAAGACATATTCCCCAGCGTGGACAAATACGCCTGCAAAATTACAAAAAAAACTCATATAACCAAAATATTCTCCTACATTTATAAATTTTTCAATCACAAAATCTTCATGCATACTACAATTGCGCAGTTATAGGCTATCCCGATAGGAATTCACTCCATTACCAGGCATACGCAAGCTATTGTGTAATGCAAATTACGATAATCATTCGTACCAATTCTAAATAAAAACGGGATAAGTCTTGCGTATATCACAGAAAAACAGTAACTTTGCACGCTTTTTACGGCATCGGGGTGTAGAAGTATCGTTTCATACCGATATTCGGGCATGTGACCCTATCCCTTACCGCTGCCGAATAGAAAAAGCAGAACATTGTTTAACATTTTAATCATGCAGTTTGCAGAGCCGTCGGGGCAGGCAGAATAGTCTTTTCCGCAGCCGCAAATTGTTTCTACCAAACTATGGCAGAAAATCCATCTCTCCAGAACTTCGACTGGGATGCCTACGAGAAAGAACAGCAAGGCACAAAAAACGAAGAAGAAATCAACAAGTACGACGAAACCTTGAATTCCATCAAGGACAATGAAGTCGTAAAAGGTACGGTTATCTCCATCAACAAGCGCGAGGTAGTTGTTAATGTTGGCTACAAGTCGGACGGTATTGTTCCGGCCACTGAGTTCCGTTACAATCCGGACCTGAAGGTAGGCGACGAGGTAGAAGTCTACATCGAGAGCCAAGAGGACAAGAAGGGTCAGCTCGTATTGTCGCACAAGGAGGCACGCGCAGCTCAGGCTTGGGAGCGTGTCAACGAGGCTTACGAGAAGGGCGAAATCGTTACCGGTTACATCAAATGGCGCTCTAAGGGCGGTATGATTGTCGACATCCTCGGTATGGAGGCCTTCCTTCCGGGTAGCCAGATCGACGTTAAGCCGGTTCGTGACTACGATGTATTTGTCGGCAAGACGATGGAGTTCAAGATTGTTAAGCTCAATCCTGATTTCCGTAATGTCGTTGTATCGCACAAGGCACTTATCGAGGCTGAGCTCGAGGCACAACGCCAAGAGATTATCTCCAAGCTCGAGAAGGGTCAGGTACTCGAGGGTACCGTCAAGAACATCTGCCCCTACGGTGTGTTCATCGATTTGGGCGGCGTAGATGGTCTTATCCATATCACCGACTTGAGTTGGGGCCGTGTAGCCGACCCGCACGAGGTTGTTACGCTCGACCAGAAAATCAACGTCGTTATTCTCGATTTCGACGAGGAGAAGAAGCGTATCGCTCTCGGCTTGAAGCAGCTCACCCCGCATCCTTGGGATGCTCTTGATCCGAACCTGAAGGTTGGTGACAAGGTACACGGCAAGGTTGTGGTTATGGCCGACTACGGTGCATTCGTTGAGATTGCAGAGGGCGTAGAGGGTCTTATCCACGTCAGCGAGATGTCTTGGAGCCAGCACCTCCGTTCGGCTAACGACTTCCTGAAGGTAGGCGACGAGGTAGATGCTGTTATCCTTACGCTCGACCGTGAGGAGCGCAAGATGTCGCTTGGTTTGAAGCAGCTGAAAGCAGATCCTTGGGAGAATATCGAGACCAAGTATGCAGTAGGCAGCCGCCACACTGCTAAGGTTCGCAACTTCACCAACTTCGGCGTATTTGTTGAGTTGGAAGAGGGCGTAGACGGTCTTATCCACATCAGCGACTTGAGCTGGACCAAGAAGATCAAGCACCCGAACGAGTTCACTCACGTAGGTGACAACATCGAGGTTGTCGTATTGGATATCGACAAGGACAATCGTCGTCTGTCGTTGGGTCACAAGCAGCTTGAGGACAATCCTTGGGCAGAGCTCGAGGCTAAGTACGGCGTAGATACCATCGTAGAGGGCAAGGTTACCGAGATTAACGACAAGGGTGCCGTTGTATCGCTCGAGGATGGTGTTGAAGGCTTCTGCACCACTCGTCACCTCCAGAAAGAGGACAAGACTCCGGTTGCAGTAGGCGATACGCTGAACTTCAAGGTTATTGAGTTCAACCGTGACGCACGCCGTATCCTTCTTTCGCATCTCCGTACATGGGAGGAGCGCAAAGAGACTCCGAAGGAGAACAAATCGAAGCGTGAGGCAGCTCCTGAGATGCCGAAGGTAGAGAAGACCACTCTGGGTGACTTGAGCGCACTGGCTAACCTGAAAGCTTCTATGGAAGCAGAGGCTAAGAAGTAATTCTCACGCCATGAAGAGTTCGATGAGCCACTCTAACAGCTCATACAAGAGTTATTGAGATTCTCAAAAACTCAAACAAAAAAGAGGCTGTCCCAATCGGACAGCCCCTTTTTTTTGAATCTGTAAACGAGCAAAACGCCCAATTACAAATTACCTTAGCAGTTCCTTCGCAAACGCCGGAATATCGATTCCGTCGAACGTGCCGCTTGTCATCATGAGCAACGCCGTGTTGTGATAGTCCAGCGTACGCAGTTGCGCTTGCAGTGCCTCGCTCTCGGTAAACACCCGCACATTTGCCCCGCCGAATGCGTCTTGCACCTCTTGGGCGGTGATGGGCGTCAGTCGCTTGTGCTCAATCACTTTTGGGTTGAAATAGACATACGCCACATCCGCTTCCGCCATGCACCCTTTGTATTGCGGCAAGAAATCTGCCATCAACGAGCTAAACGTGTGCAGCTCCATGCAGGCCACCAACTTCTTGTCGGGATAGCGTTCCCGAACCGCATTCACCGTAGCTTTCAGCTTGCTGGGCGAGTGTGCAAAGTCTTTGTAGGCAACCGAAGTTTCCGTTTCGCAGATTTTCTCCAATCGATTGCTTGCCCCCGTAAAGGTGCTAATCACTCGGTAAAAATCCTCCTTTGCCACGCCTATCTGTTGACACGCCAAGCAAGCCGCCTGTAAGTTTTGCATATTATGCCGTCCGAATACTTGCATCGCCACGTCTCCCGTGTAGGCATTATACGGCACGCATTGTATGTCTTTTCGAGCGTGGGCAGCAATCGTTTGCAGATTCTCGTCGGCGTCGAAATAGATAAATGTGCCGTTCGGCTCTATCGTATCCACAAATTTTCGGAACGTATCCACATATTGCGGAAAAGTCGGAAATACATTGATATGGTCCCACGCTATGCCGGTCAGGATGGCCACGTGCGGATGATACCACAAGAATTTGGAGCGCAGGTCCAGCGGGGATGTCAGGTATTCGTCGCCCTCGAAAACCGCATATTTGGCCGAATCGCTCAGCCGCACCATACGGTCAAATCCTTCTATTTGCGCCCCGACCATATAATCCGCCTCGATGCCCAAGTGTTGCAGCACATAGAGAATCATTGATGTCGTGGTGGTCTTGCCGTGGCTCCCCCCTACCACAATACGAATTTTATCTTTCGTTTGCTCGTATAGGTACTCGGGGAAGGAATAGATTTTCAATCCGAGCTCTCGTGCCCGAACCAACTCTGGATTATCTTCCCGCGCGTGCATACCTAAAATAATCGCATCGATGTCGGGCGTAATCCGTTCGGGGTGCCAACCTAACTCATCGGGATAGAGTCCGGCCTCTTGCAGGTGGGTACGAGCGGGATCAAATATCTCGTCGTCCGAACCGGTTACGATGTAACCCTGCTTGCTAGCCACCGCCATAGCGAGATTGTGCATGGCAGCCCCGCCAATTGCAATAAAATGTATTCGCATAGTCGTTCTGTATTTACAATCGTTGCCTACCCTACCGGATAGGCAACGACATTTTCATTTCTTCTCCCGCAAATGAGACTCCATTCCTTCTCCTGCCCGCTTACCGCTTATGAAAGGAGAAAATTTAGAGAGCTATTTCTCCATTTCCACGGCAGGCCTCATAGAATCCTTCTATTCTCCCTCCTTTGGAGGGGGAAGGGGAGGTCTTTCTTTAATTTTTCTCGCTGCTTGCAGCGTAGGAAACTAAGCAACAAGCGGCAAAGGAAACTCTGCAGTTTAAGCGAACAATTTCCCGAAGTCCTCTTGCGAGATAGCTTTCTCCTCAATTTTTACAACGCCTTTCAGTGCGTCGTAAATCTTGTTCTCAGCCACACGCTCCACGATGCCACGCAGTTGATCCTCTTTCTTGAGCATCTCTTGCGCGTACGAGGTCAGGTATTGGTCGTCGATGTGCATCAGTCCGTATTGCATAAACTGCATGCGAGCCACTTCTTTAGCGTACGCTTCCACGTCCTCTTTCTGCACGTCAATCTTGTATTCCTTCATCAGTTGGTCCTTAGCGAGGTGCCATTTCAGCTCATCCAGCATCTTCGGATAGTCCTTATCGAGCTCCTCTTGCGTCATTTTCTCATTGGTAGCGAGCACCCAACGCTTCAGGAATGCATCGGGGAATACCACATTCTCCATCTTCTTCATGATGGCAGCTTTGGTATCCAAACCGAATTTGTATTTGGCGTCCTCTTGCATGTTTTGCTCAATCTCGGCCTTCACTTTGGCACGGAAATCGGCCTCATCTTTTACGTTATTCTCGCCATAAACCTTCGCAAACAGCTCGCCATCGATAGCGGCAGCCTCGTGGTGCGAAATGGTCTGAATCTCGAAGGTGAAGTCCGAATCCAATCCGGCAATCTCTTCTTTCTTCAGGCCGAGCATCGAAGCCACTTCGGTCTCGTTGCCGTACGCTTTGGTGGGGTTGAACGTAATCACGTCGCCCTTCTTTGCGTTCTCGAACAGCTTAGCCTGCTCTTTATCCTGCATATATTCGGGGTTAAGCATCGCATTCTCTTTCACGATGCCGTTCTCTTTCTGCTCGGTGAGAAGTCCTTTCAGCACATCGCCGCTCTTTACCTCTTCCGTCTCTTTGTAGTCGCCAAAACGCTCAGCGTACGACTTCACTTGGTTCTCTACCATCTCATCTGTCACGGTGATGGTGTAGTTTGTCAGCTCATCCTTAGCGGTAAGTTTAGCGTCAAACTCGGGTGCAACGGCAAAGTCAAAAGCAAAAGTGAAGGTATCTTGATTCTCCAAGTCCATTTCGGGAGTCAGCTCATTATTGGGCAGCGGGTCGCCGAGTACTTGCAGTTTATTCTCTTCAAAATACTTGCTCAGTTGCTCGCCTACGGTCTTATTCAGCACCTCTGCCAGAACGCCTTTGCCGTACATTTTCTTTACCAGTCCTACAGGCACCATACCCGGACGGAAGCCCGGAATGTTCGCCTTTTGGCGGATTTGTTTCAGTTCTTTTTGGACTGCTTCTTGGTAATCTGCCGGCTCTATGGTAAGCGTCAGCACGCCCTGCATGTCCTTGATTTCAGTTTGATTTACTTGCATATTGTTGTTATATTAGTTTATACGTTTATGGGTTTATATGTTTATGCGTTGTTTAATGCGTTATTCGTTAATGGGCGGGTTATATGTTTATGGGTTTATCCGTTTATAAGCGGTTTAGTTGGTTGAAATTAGTTAATGGTTTAACCCCTAAACTTTTTCAACTTATTCAACCACGCATAAACCCATAAACTTATCAACGCATAAACTCCACCTTACCGATTCGCCCGTTTGCGCTCGAGTTCGTCGAGGATGATTTTGCGCAGACGCATGTAGTGCGGCGTAACCTCCACATACTCATCGCCTTTGATGTACTCCAGTGCCTCCTCCAAGCTGAACTTCACAGCGGGTGGCAATACAGCCTTGTCGTCAGCCGACTTCGAACGCATGTTGGTCAGGTTCTTGGCTTTCACCACGTTGATGACGATGTCGCCCTCTTTCGAGTTCTCGCCGACCACCTGTCCGGCATATACTTCCTCTCCCGGGTCGATAAAGAACCGCCCGCGGTCTTGCAGCTTGTCAAGTGCGTATGCCGATGCCGTTCCGCCTTCCATGGCAATCAGCGAACCGTTGATACGGGTCGGCATCTCGCCCTTATACGGCTGATACTCCAAGAAACGGTGTGCCATGATGGCCTCGCCGGCGCTGACGTTCATCACGTACGTACGCATACCCATGATACCGCGCGAAGGAATGGTAAATTCCAAGTGAATACGGTCGTTCACAAGTTCCATCTTCACCATTTCGCCTTTGTGGATCGTCACAAACTCGATAATCTTACCCGAGCATTCCTCCGGTGTATTCACCGTCAGTTGCTCCACCGGCTCGCATTTCACACCGTCTATCTCTTTGATTATCACTTGCGGTTGTCCCACTTGCAGCTCGTAGCCTTCACGGCGCATGGTCTCAATCAGCACGCTCAAGTGCAGCACGCCGCGCCCGTATACACGCCACGAGTTCTCCGTCAGTCCGCGCTCCACACGCAGGGCAAGGTTCTTCTCTAATTCCTTGGTCAAGCGGTCCTGAATATGGCGGCTTGTCACAAACTTACCGTCTTTTCCGAAGAACGGCGAGTCGTTAATCGTGAATACCATCGACATCGTCGGCTCGTCGATCGCAATCGGCTTCAGCGGTTCGGGGTTCTCGTAGTCGCAAATCGTGTCGCCTATCTCGAATCCGTCGATACCTATCAGCGCACAAATATCGCCCGACTTCACTTCATCGGTCTTCACATGCCCCATGCCTTGGAAGGTATGCAGCTCTTTTATCTTAGTCTTCACTTTCGAGCCGTCTTTCTTGGCGAGCGTCACGTTCATGCCGTCACGCAGCACGCCGCGATGCACACGCCCGATGGCGATACGCCCAACATAGCTGCTGTAGTCGAGGCTCGTAATCAACATTTGCGGCGTACCCTCCAGCTCTTGCGGAGCGGGAATGTAGTCGATGATGGCGTCCATCAAGGCCGTCAGGTCGGTGGTCGGTTTGCGCCAATCGGTAGACATCCAGCCGTTCTTTGCCGAACCGTAGATGGTTTGGAAGTCGAGCTGATCCTCGGTGGCGTCAAGGTTGGCCATCAGGTCGAATACCTCTTCCTGCACCTCATCGGGGCGGCAGTTGAGTTTATCCACCTTATTGATTACCACAATGGGTTTCAGGTTCAGTTCCAGCGCCTTTTGCAGCACAAAACGCGTCTGCGGCATGGGGCCCTCAAAGGCATCCACCAGCAGCAGCACGCCGTCTGCCATGTTGAGCACACGCTCCACCTCGCCGCCGAAATCGGCGTGCCCCGGAGTGTCTATAATGTTGATTTTGTAGCCTTTATATTCAATCGACACATTCTTGGCCAGAATCGTTATGCCTCGCTCACGTTCCAAATCGTTGTTATCCAGTATCAACTCGCCTTTCTGCTCATTGTCGCGAAACAGATGGGCAGTGTAAAGCATCTTGTCGACGAGGGTAGTCTTTCCGTGATCGACGTGTGCGATAATCGCTATGTTTCTGATTTTCTGCATATTCTATGCTATAT
>CAVHGD010000030.1:17666-24661 GCA_963635385.1 Dialister sp. CAG:486
CACCAAAAAGCCTGCAAAGTTACGGCTTTTTTTTGATATGTGCAAATGCTTTTTTACTTCGTCCATTTTCACCGAGCACCCGGTCCCCACCAGCTCACCGCAAAACTTGCTTTCCATTCCCCTCCTAAGGAGGGGTTAGGGGAAGTTTTGGTTGCTTGCAGCGTAGGAGCTTTCCATCCCCCTCCTTTGGAGGGGTAAGGGGAGGTTGTTGCATACGAGACAAGAATCTTCATCCCCCTCCCATGGAGGGGTCAGGGGAGGTCTAGGGGAGCTCCCCACACAAACAGGGGCCGCCCCAAAATCGGAGCAGCCCCTATTCGTATCATATCGCTATCCACCTCTTACCGTCCTTGCGCAACGTATTGCACGTAGGTCGGATAGTAGGTCTCCACGAGTTCTTGTTCACCGTAGCGGTCTGCATTTTGCAGCACGTAGCCCAGCACGGCGCCCCAGTGTCCGAGCGTCGTTTGCGCCGCCGAGCGTTGCTGACGGGTCAGTTTGCCGCCCCATTGCAGGTATTCCGAGCTTGCTTGCGCCACTTTGTTCAGCATCGCCACGCCCTTGTCGTGCTCGCCGCACATCAGGTACATCATACCCATCGAGGCCGAAGTGTAGTCGTACGGGATGTTGTATTCGGGCAGCATCTCTTCGGCATAGTCCAGCACGTTGACAGCGAGCGAGTCTTTGCCCTCTTTTATCAACGCCTCCGCCAGTTGCGCAAACATCATTCGGTGCGTGCGGCACATGCGCATCAAGTTCTCGTCGATGTAGATACCCGGATAGTTCATATTGCCGTAAGCGAACTTATGCATCATGTTGTCGTACATCACCTCCGTGTTCACGCGCGGTTGTCCGTCAGCGCTGCGTACGGGAGTCAGGTGGTAGGCCAATCCGGTCAGCTCGAAGTACGGCTCCAAGCCCAGATAGTAGTCATTCCCCACCGTTACGGCAAAGTAAATCGGGCGTTGCCAACGGCTTTGGCTGATGAGTTCCATTATCATCATCTCCGAGCGCGTGTAGCGGCGTTGCGACTTGAAGGTCACCCGCTGCGAGTCCGGTGTCAGCACATAGAGATGGTTCGACGGCAGGTAGTTCTCGCCGTCTTTCTTCGTGCGGGGATTGTCGGAGCGCAAGAACTCAAACGCTTTCTCCACGGGCAGCGAATCGATTTTCGCATCCACCCATGCCACCTCGTTCTGTCCGGGCATAAAATCCTTGTATTCCCACGAGATGGGCAGCGCGGGCGAGTCGTAGTACGGACGCTTCATCTGCGAGATGTACCAGTCCGTTTGCAGATAGCTCAGGTTGCAGACGCGCAGGTCCGTTCCCACTTCCTCCACTTCTTGGTTGTACCAGAGGGGGAAGGTATCGTTATCGCCGTTGGAGAATATAACCGCTTCTTTCTCGCACGATTTCAAGTAGTTCGCACCGAAGTCGCGACACGAGTAGCGGTGCGAGCGGTCGTGGTCGTCCCAGTTCTGCGAGGCCATTTGTGCGGGCACGAGAAGGCACAGCAGCGTCACGGCACAAGCCACCGCCACTTGTCCTTTCGGGTTCTTCACGGCGGAGTTAATCCAATCCACTAACGCCAACGCACCCAATCCGATCCAGATACAGAACGCATAGAACGACCCGGCGTACGCATAGTCACGCTCACGCGGCTGATAGGGCGTTTGGTTCAGATATATCACAATCGCCAGACCCGTCAGGAAGAACAACAGGAAGGTCAGCGTGAACGATTTCCAGCCTTCATTCTCTTCCTTGCCGTTGCGAGTTACTCGCTTGCCGCATTGCCATACAATACCGATAATACCGAGCAGCAGCGGCAGCATGTAATACACATTGTGTCCTTTGTTCTCACGCAGTTCGGTCGGCAGGGCGGATTGGTCACCGAGCATCGCATTGTCGATAAACGGAATACCGCTAATCCAGTTGCCTTTCGATATGTCACCGTAGGACTGCAGGTCGTTCTGTCGACCGGCAAAGTTCCACATAAAGTAGCGCCAGTACATGAAGTTCACTTGATAGCGGAAGAAGAAGCGCATATTTTCCACAAAGGTGGGCGCATAATCTGTCTTCTGCTGTCCGCAGTAGTCGTAGCGCACTTTCTTTCCCTTTATGTCCGCCCACTCTTTGTACGCCTGTTTGTGCGAATCTTGGGACGAGTACATACGGGGGAACAGCATGCAGAACTCCTTTTTATAGACATAGCTTGTCTTGTAGCCCGTAATCACATAGCGGTCGCGTTTGCCCTCCTCGCGGGGTGCGGGCGCATACTGTGCGTGTCCCTGTTTCTCGCGGGGGATGCACATGTTGCCTTTTATGTCGAGTTCCACCGGCGCATTGTACGATTGTCCGTAGAAGAGCGGACGGTCGCCGTATTGCTCACGGTTCAGGTAGTACTTCAGCGAGAACACATTGTCGGGCGAGTTTTGGTCCATGGGCGTATCAGCGCTCGAGCGGATCACCAGCACGGCATAGCTGCTGTAGCCTATCAGTATCACGGCTATCATCAGTGCACCCGTGTTCAGCACGCGTGACGGCACCAAGCCTCGTTTCCAAAGCAGCAGTCCGAGCAGAGCCGCACTCAGCACCAATCCGATCCACCAGCTCTCGAAAAGGAAAGCGGCACCCGATAGTGCGAATGCGCACACAAAGGAGACAATCTGCCGCACGGTCAGCGTTTCCGTCTCGTGCATGCTCTCCCATATAGCCCAAACCAAAGCGGCAATCGTCAGCACGATATACACCGCCAAGCCTGTATTGAACGGACAGTGGAGCCCATTCACGAACAGCAGCTCAAACCACCCCGCAATCGTCGGGAAGCCCGGAATAATACCGTATAGTATCACAGCCAGTATCGCCACCGAAGCCAAGAATGCCAAGATAACGCCCTTCCACGAGAACGAGAAGCGGCGGAAGTAATACACCAACACGATGGCGGGAATGGTCAGCAAGTTCAGCAGATGGACACCTATCGAGAGTCCCATTAGGTAGGCAATCAGTATCAACCAGCGGTCAGCGCCTTCCTCGTCGGCATGCTCGTCCCATTTCAGAATGAGCCAGAACACCACTGCCGTAAAGAGCGACGACGAGGCATATACCTCGCCTTCCACGGCCGAGAACCAGAAGGTGTCGGAGAAGGTGTACGCCAAGGCGCCCACGGCCCCCGCAGCGAGTATGCCTATCCCTTTGGCGACCGTGTCGGGTTGCACGAGTTTCTTTGCCAGCAGCGTAATGGTCCAGAAGAGGAACAGAATGGTAAATGCCGATGCCAGAGCCGACATCGCATTCACGCACATCGCCACGTGGGCGTTGTCCGAGGCAAAGAGTTGGGCGAAATGCCCCATTAACATGAAGAACGGCGCTCCGGGTGGGTGTCCCACATCCAACTTATGCGCACTTGAGATGAACTCGCCGCAGTCCCAGAACGAAGCGGTGGGCTCAATGGTCAAGAGATACGTTGCCGCAGCGATGGCAAACACCACCCATCCGCACAACGCATTCCACAGATTGAATTTTTTCATTTAGTGTAAATATTCTTTTTTGTATATTCTCGCAACTAATACATACGCAACACCTCATTCGTTGCATACCGAACGGGTGTCACAAAAAACCATAAAGGCTTTCCACTCACAAAACCATAAGGTCTTTTCAGTCATAAAAAACCATAAATGGCTTTTCACTCAAAAACCATAAGGTCTTTTCAGTCATAAAAAACCATAAATGGCTTTTCACTCGACAAAGATACAAATAACATCGCAACCCAACCAAATTTTATGCCAAAGAAATCCACTCTTAGCCGCTTTCGTGCATTTTTAGCTCGTTCCCTTGCATATATCACCAAAAAAGGCTATCTTTGCGGGCTTTTACTTATAGAGTACTATAAAAAGAAAAATCCACCCAAAAATAGCATAAAAAAATCCACCCAAAAATAGCATAAAAAATCCACCCAAAATACAACATACCATTTCGAACATTTTTCGGGGTTTTCCCGAAGAAGTCCCGAAGGAAAAACAGAACATTCTTATGAATTTGTCAGACAAAAAGATTGCGGTAATCGGCTTAGGCTATGTCGGATTACCTCTCGCAGTGGAATACGGCAAGAAGTACCGCGTTCTTGGATTTGATATCAACCGAGCTCGTATCGAAGAGTTGAGCGAGGGCAAAGACCACACGCTCGAAGCCGACCTTATCGGCATGAAGCAGGCGCGCGACCTGTACGAGACCACGGGCAAGATAGGCCTCAGCTTTACTTCCGATCCGGAAGCACTTCACGAGGTGAATGTCTATATCGTTACCGTACCAACGCCGATTGATCGCTTCAACAACCCCGACTTGACTCCGCTTCTGAAGGCGAGCGAAACCATCGGCAAGACGCTGCACCGCGGCGACATCGTTATCTACGAATCCACGGTCTACCCGGGCTGCACCGAAGAAGACTGCGTACCGGTCTTAGAGCGCTTTAGCGGGCTCAAGTTCAACACCGATTTCTTCTGTGGTTACTCCCCGGAGCGTATCAATCCGGGCGACAAGGTCAACACCCTCACCAAGATAAAGAAAATCACATCCGGTTCCACGCCTGAAATAGCCGACGTGGTGGATGCGCTCTACAATTCCATTCTCGAAAACGGCACGCACCGTGCACCGAATATGAAGGTGGCCGAGGCGGCCAAAGCGGTCGAGAACAGCCAGCGTGATGTCAACATATCGTTCATGAACGAGCTTGCTCTTATCTGCGACCGCGTGGGCATCGACACCAACGATGTCATCGAGGCGGCAGGCACCAAGTGGAATTTTCTCAAGTATCGCCCCGGATTGGTGGGCGGACACTGTATCTCGGTCGATCCGTACTACTTGGCGCACAAGGCCAAATCGCTCGGCTACGACCCGAAAGTCATCTTGAGCGGGCGGGCGGTCAACAACTCCATTGCCAAATTTATCGCCGACAAGACGCTCAAGCTCATGATTCAGCACGACCACAAGATTCTCCACTCCAATGTGCTTATTTTGGGAATTACATTCAAGGAGAACTGCCCGGACTGCCGCAACACCAAGGTGGTCGACATCGCCAACGAGTTGAAGGATTTTGGTTGTGATGTAGATATCTACGATCCGTGGGCCAACGCCGAATTGGTGCGCCGCGAGTACGGACAGGAGCTGATTCCCGCCATCGATCCCGACAAGAAATATGCGGCCATCATTGCCTGCGTCTGCCACGACCAATTCAAGACGTTCGATTGGAAAAAATACAAGGAGCAGGGAGCCGTCATTTTCGATGTAAAAAACTTCGTTCCCCGAAGCTACGCCGAAGCAAGACTCTAAAACTAATTCCAAATTCCTAATTCCAAATTCCTAATTATAATGACTATTGCCGTTGCCGGAACCGGATATGTAGGTCTCTCCATTGCCACGCTGCTCGCCCAGCACAATCGTGTCTTGGCGGTTGATATTGTGCCCGACAAGGTGGAGAAGATCAATCGCCGCGAGTCCCCTATCCAAGACGAATATATCGAAAAGTACCTCGCCGAGAAGTCGCTCGACCTCACCGCCACGCTCGATGGGCGCCAAGCGTATAGCGAGGCGGATTTTGTCGTCATCGCTGCTCCGACCAACTACGATAGTCAAAAGAACTATTTCGACACGTCAGCCGTCGAGGAGGTCATTCGATTGGTGATGGAGGTGAATCCCAACGCCATTATGGTCATAAAATCGACCATTCCCGTTGGCTACACCGAAGCAACTCGCAAGAAGACGGGGAGCAGCAACCTGCTTTTCTCGCCCGAATTCCTGCGCGAGTCCAAAGCACTCTACGACAATCTCTATCCTTCTCGTATCATTGTCGGCACCGATTTGAACGATTCGCGCTTGGTCGATGCCGCTCACACCTTTGCCCACCTGTTGCAAGAGGGAGCCGTCAAGCAAGATATCGACACGCTCTATATGGGCTTCACCGAAGCCGAAGCGGTCAAACTCTTTGCCAACACCTATCTTGCCCTGCGGGTGAGCTATTTCAACGAGTTGGACACCTACGCCGAAATGAAAGGCCTCAACACGCAAGACATCATCAACGGCGTCTGTCTCGACCCGCGTATCGGCACGCATTATAATAATCCTTCCTTCGGCTACGGCGGCTATTGCCTGCCCAAAGACACCAAGCAGCTGCTCGCCAACTATCAGGACGTACCGGAGAACCTTATCGAGGCCATTGTGGAGAGCAACCGCACCCGCAAGGACTTCATTGCCGACCGTGTATTGGCCAAGGCGGGCTACTACGATTACTATAACCGGGGCGACTTCAACCCCAGCGAGGAGCATACCTGTACCATCGGTGTCTTCCGCCTGACGATGAAATCGAATTCCGACAACTTCCGTCAGTCGAGCATTCAGGGTATCATGAAGCGAGTAAAAGCCAAGGGTGCGCAGGTGATCATCTACGAGCCCACCCTACCCGATGGCTCCACATTCTTCGGTTCTCTCGTTGTAAACGACCTGCCGAAGTTCAAATCGCTTTCCCAAGCCATCATAGCCAATCGGTACGATACGTGCTTAGACGATGTCCGCTCCAAGGTCTACACCCGCGACCTCTTCCGCCGCGACTAAAAAGGGGACGTCTTTCCGGCAACTCAAATGGAAGTTTTCTAATAACGATTGGAAGTCTCTCCCGACAATTATTACTAGATTTGCCTTACCACTCCCGAACCAACTCAACAAAAAATAACATTCTGCACTAATCTCTCAACACTCAACTATTAGCATGTCCCTCATCGACCGCATACTGAACCGCCTCAACCTCTCGGAGACCAAGAAAAAGGTCGTCCGCAACTTGTTGTGGGCAGTTACGGGAAAAGTGGTCACGCTGCTCGGGAGCCTATTGGTGGGTATCTTTGTCGCCCGCTATCTCGGGCCGGAGCAGTATGGACTGATGAGTTATGTGACAAGTTATGTCGCACTGTTCCAAGTCTTTGCATCTTTCGGACTGGATAATATCGAAA
>CAVHGD010000031.1:0-24456 GCA_963635385.1 Dialister sp. CAG:486
CAGGCAACAGTATCGTGGTCGATGTCCTCGAGGCTATCTTCCGACAACTGTTCGTTGAGAACACAAACACTAACCAACAAACAGAACTATTCTAACCTATGGGCGGCAAGCATAAACCTGAAACTCGTGCGGCGTGGCGGGCTGCCAACCGAGAGCATATTCGTGCGTATGCCCAAGATTACAACCGCCGTTATTACCATGCCCATCGCGAGGAGATACTTGCAAAAAATAAGATATGGCAAAAAGAGGTAGGCTGCACCGAGGAGTTCAAGGAAAGGTATCGAGAACGCAAGCGCAGGTATGAGCGAGCGTATTATGCCACCCACCGCGAGGAGCGACTTGCCAAAAGCAAGGAAAGTCAACGCCGCTACTATCAAGAACACCGAGAGGAGATATTGCGCTATCAGCGGGAGAGGAAACGCAGGCTGCAAAGCCAAATAGTCCCCGCAGAACCCACTCAACCGGCACTGCCAACACCTACGCAGCCACTTCCGACAATCGCTCCACAAGTCCCCATACAACCCAAGCACCCCACCCCCGACACAAGCACGGCTACCGGAAAACTTCAGCAGGATATACAGCAGTTATATGACGATGTAGTCGCCAGAGTAGCAGAAATGGAGAAGTTATTCAGCGGGTGGGAGTAGAGAACCCTACCGAAACCTATTCACCGCCAATAAATAACCCATTGTAAATAGTACCAAAACTAACAAAAAAAGTATCATAACTAAATATAAAAATTGCATTCTTACTACTATCTTTGCACTCAAATATGAACCATGGCGCGAACTCCAGCAGGGAGTAACGCTGTAAAAATGAATAGATTATGTTTCCTTGGGGTGCAATAGTAGGATTAGCAGGGCAAGCCGTCAGCGGCGTTGCCTCGTCTTATAATAACAAACGGTCGCAGTCGTCGGCAGACGCAGAGGCGGCTCGGCAGGAGGCCTATTATATGGCTCAGGCTATGCAAGACCCGCTCACACGCAGCCAGAATGCCAAGTTATTGGCGCAGTACGACCGTAAGGCGCTGCAGCAGGTAGATAATGCGCAAGGTGTGGCAACTGTCACTGGCGCAACGCCCGAATACACGCTCGGTGTGCAAAAAGCGGTAGCAGGAGGGCGTGCTGACCTCATGAGTGGTATTGCAAGCGAAGCAAGCGAACGCCGCGACAAGTACGAGGATAAAGCAGAATTAGCCCGCCATCAAAAAGAGTTGGATGACCAGCAACGCCGTGCGGAGCGTAATACAACCTACGCCAATCTCGCAGCCAATGCTGCAAGTGCAGCAGGCAGTATCATCGATAGTTACGGAGCAAATGGCACTTCTCGTAGCACGGATGATATGACCAAGGCCGCACCGCAGCAGACAAGCGTTTCTGTTAGTGCCCCCCCTACTACGCTTGATAATGAAGTAAGTAAAATGAATTCAGGTCTTGCAGCTATAAAAGCCAAAAATGGTTGGCGATAAACATCCCCCACGACTATGACGGAAGAAGAGAATAAAGCCCAAGAGGAGGCACAAGCCGAGCAGGCGCAATCGGCAGCCGCTCAAGCCGCCGCCACCGAGCAAAAGGTGCGGCTCAATAACTCGTCTGTTACTACGCACGGCGATAAGGCGTCCGAAACCACGCATGGCGATAAGGTCAGCACCACCACGCACACGCCCAAATTGACCACGCATACCGAGAGCCGCATAGGCGGGTTCTATAATCCCGACGGCACGCCCAACGAGGCGGCACAGCGTATGTACGATGAGGGCAAAGCCGACTATGCCAAAGCTATGCGTATCAACCCCGAAACGGGTCGCGTTGACCGCCGTTTTGTGTCGGAGATATTGGGCGTTGACCCCGAGGTTATGCGCAAGCAGCGTGAGCAGGAAATGGAACTCAACCGCTCAAAGCAGAAAGAGAGTGCATTATACAACTCGCTTGCCGTGTTGGGGGATATGATTACCACTGCCACGGGAGGCAATGTGTGGAAACGCGATGCCGACAAGCACGCCAAAGATGCGCACGACGATAACCTCAAGTTGCAGAAAGAGCAAGCAGCGGAGGATGAAGCCAACAACGCCAAACTGCGTGCGCCGGAGAAAGAGTACGCCGAGGCGATAGCCAAACTGAAAGACACGGTGGACAAGGCGTACGCTGTTAAGACCTCCCAAACCACCGAGCAGGGGAACACCACTACCCAAACCACCAAGCAGGGCAACGACCGAACTGTAACAAAGCAAGGGAATAATGTTACGACGGGACATCATGATGTTCTCCCTCGTGGTGCAGCTAATGGCAGCAGAAGCGGCTCGGGCGGTGGCAGCAGTACCACCAAGACTGTCAAGATACAAGTCAAGAATGCCGACGGCACAATCTCATCTGAGGACTTCCATATCCCGGCAAATGATTTTGACGCTATGGGGCGTTACTTGTCGGCCGCTTACAATAATCTTACAGAGCAAGATAAGAATAACGTCAATAAGGTACTCACGGCCAACGGCATAATGCCGCGCGATACAGGCACTGGGAAAAATACCTACGATGGTGCGGACTTGCTTTCGAGTGGCATTGTATTCGATGACCCGCAGGTGCGTGCCGAATTTATCAAGGTCATTCGTCAGGACGGCAGCCGCTCTACGGACGAGAAGCAGCGTATTATCGACATAATGCAGCAATATCCGTTAGAGGATGAGAAAAAGAAAAGTTGGTGGCAGCGATTCAAAGAAAAGATGGGATGGGCTGATAATGGCGGGTTTAATCCCGAAGCAAGTGCAGAAGAAGAACAAAACATTGCAGAAACAGAAGGCGGACTATAAAGCTTATAGGCTATATGGCAACAATTACAGACATATACAAGAAAGCCGTTGATAACGGCGTGTTATCCAACAAAGTGAGCGAGGAGCGTTTTTCGCAAATGCTCCAAAACGATGACGAGCGTAAAGCCTATTGGGAGTTTGCGCAAAAGAAAAAGCCGGGGTTCTATTCTTCGGACTATGACACATTCTCCAATAACTCTTCTGCATTGTTTGCGGCACAGAAGCAGCAGGAAGCTAAGGAGCAAGCTGTTGAGCAACCCGCCCAAACAGCAGACACAACAGCTACTAATCCAAGCGTAGCCGAATATTCTGCTCCAACCAATGAGAGCGAGTATCAAGCCAATCTCGCAGTACAAAATGATGACGCAACGCCATTGCCCGAAGCTGCAACGACTGCAACTACAACAACGCAAAAGAAAGAGGGAAAGAAAGGCGGGATAAAGGCATTTTTTCAGTCTATCGGTGCGCACGACCCGTATTCAAATAAGACCGAGCAGTATCAACGTGAGCAAGCCGAGCAAGAGAAACAGCGCCAAGAGGCAGAAGCAAAGCAGAAAGAGGCGGCGGAGAATATTGAGAAACGCCTTCCTATGTTCGAGGCGCAATGGAATGGGAAAGATGGTAAGGAGGGCGACGCGGCTCGATTCGACCGAGTAATGCAGTCGGCTACAGAGAAAGCAGAAGCGGCTGCAAGCAAAATCGTTCATGATTACGAAACGCCCTATTCAGAGCTCGGTGCGTTGGGACTAAACGCAAAGCGTGCCTACAACAAAGAGGCATCGCCCGACGTTATCATGGAGGCGGTTACCAAGTCGCTCGACGAGGACTACCAAGCTGCACTTGCCGCACTCAACAAAAAGACCGGTGGAAATACCGACGCTACTATGTCGCGTCCGATGAGTGATAATGAGCTGGCGGCGATGTACGAACAAGCGGGAATAATGTCGCCAGAGGATTATTCGTGGTATCGTCAGTATGTGCAGGGCAAAATGCAGGAGAAACTTGCTGACATGAATGTGCCACAAGGTAAGATGGACTACTTTGTTAATAAGTTCATGCAGAGTAATCTTATCGGTCAGTTGGCTACATTATACACCGATACCCCCTATCAGCGTGCAGCAAAAGCACAAGGCATTGAAACTTACGAGAAAGAAAATGACAATTTCGGCACGAAAGCAATCGGCTTTGGCGCAGATGTAACAGGACTTTTGTCTGACCCGACTATGCTTGTTATGCCTTTGGCGGGGAGTGCGCTCGGAGGTGCTGCTGTGCGAGGAGTAGCAAGTAGAACGCTCGGAAAAGTAGGCTATGCGACCGCAGAAGATATTGCAGCACGCGCGATGACCCAACGCGGCATATTGCGTACTGCAAATCGTTTGGCTGGTAGTGCCTTCACCTTTGCCGGAATAGACGCCACTCACGATGTAGTCAATCAATTGTATCAACCTATCTACAACGAGGAGACGGGCAAGTATGAGGACGGCAATTGGCACCCATGGCAGACTGTTAAGGCAGCAGCAAAAGGCTCTATCACAGGTACGTTGTTCGGGGCTACGGGACTTTTGGGCGACCATGTGCAGCATGTAGTAGGCGAGGCGTGGAACAAGTCGGTAGGTGTTATAGCAGGAAAAGCTACGCACTTTGTCGGTGGTACAAATGCTATGGTCGGCTCGTCTGTTGTATCGCAGATTTTACAGGGCAAGAACTTTGCAGACATCAACTGGGGTGAGGAGTATGCCAATGCAGCAGCCATGCAGTTGGTATTCGATATACAAGGTGGCGTGCGTAACTTGGAGCATATATACCAAGAAGCAGCAGGGCACGGCAAGTCTATATCTCTTCCGCAAGCCTTTGTGGTTAATTGGCAACGTATGAAAGCCGACCCTTATGCAGGAAGCTTTACTCCTGAGGAAATAGAGCAGTTCAATAAGGCAGGCTATAAGGGGGATAGTGGCTATGAGATATTGCTTAACCTTAATGGCGGTAAGGAATACAAGAGCCTAAATGAATTATATAAGGTCTTAGAGCGTGTCTCGGAAGACTCGACCATCGATACGCAAGCGAAGTATCGTCTTGCAAGTCTTGTGTATGGCAAGGTAGAGGGGAATGTGCGCCCCGTTAAGACTGACCTATTCAAAGATGAACAGGGAAATTATGTCGTACGCACGTATGATACGGCAGGGCAGAATTACGAAACTCGCAAATTCAAAGATGAGCAGCGAGCAAGGGACTTTGCCGCAGAGCGTCGTAACGAAACACAGAATAATCTTAGATATTGGGCGGAGGGCATAGTTCGCAACGCGGCGTTTGCGCAAGAATTGCAGACTATTACGAACCAAGCATTAGTCGAGATACAGAAAAAGTTCCCGCAATATACAGCAGAGCAAATCTATGATATAATGCGAGAGGCATTGCTCAAACCGCACCCTGAAAGAGGGAAGGCACTTGTTCAAGACACAGATAGAGCTGCTATTCGCACGCTTTTTGAGGACTACATAAGCAAGCATAGACCTGCATATAGTAATAAATTGGGTATAATACGGCATGAAGTTGCAGCCCGCTTTGGTATTACGATTGACGAGGTTAAAAATATAGTAGGCAAAGACTATCGAGACTTAGACTTTGGCGAGCGAGGTATATTTGATGACTATGTATCGCGCCTTGAGGAGGCAATTCGTGCAGCACGCCCCAAAGCAGAGGAGGAGAGGGAAGACAGTCAAAAACCGCAGAATGAGAATAATAGTGATAACAATCACTATAAATGGCCGCGTGCTAAATACACTACGGAAAGAGCCGATGACTTGCACGAGACGAGCGAGGACACGCAGTATTATGTTTCACTTGCTGACGACCCTACTAAGAGGGGATATGTTGTAAGCGGCAATGTGGTAGCCGGAGCGTTAGGACCGGGGCGGGCAATCCCCGATGATGACCTTGGGGAATACGAGAGCGAACCCGGGGAGCGCACTATGGTAAGTGATGGCAGTAGCGCCATTACGAATAATGATATCGTTACTGTGCGGTTCGAGGATGGAACTATCAAACAATTACCGGCGAACCATCTAAACTTAATAGACCAATTTGTAAGGAATAATCAGGAAGCACTACAGAAAATATCAAGTGGGTATGAGCTAATGGTGCTTTCTCAAAAGTTTCATACCGGGCAGAATGTCGAAATGACGGACGCCAATGGCACAGTTTATACTTCGCATGTTGTAAGTGTTTCTAATGCAGGAGTAGAGGTTGAGATATTAGACCCATATGGTAATCCAACAACAACGATTATTCCGGCACACGAAGCTCTAACTCGGTTAAAACCAGTAGAACAGCAAGGAAACCAGCAATATCAAGAGGGGTTAGAGCATTATTTTGACCCAAATAGCGATGTTACAACTGTATATCGTTTTAGTGACGGTACCGCCACTTTTGTAGATGAGCAGGGTAATCCTATTCTTGACGAGCAGGGTAATTTTATAACTACAAGCTCGGAGGAGTTTGATAATATAGTTAAAGACTATGCACTAACTCGTAGTGATGATGAAACTCTGTTTAACAATGCGAGTGCCGGAGGAGAGCAGCCGGATGGACAGAAAGTACCGAATATCGATACTATGTCCCCTAACGAATTCGGGGTAAGTACTATCGAATATTTGGGAGGCAAGACGGCAGCAGTTGCCTATTTGGAAGCCGAACGCGATAAGGCAAGGAATGATGTTGACAGATTGGGCGGGCAGAAAATCACAAAATACACAGACATTGCGGACTTTAAGGTGCAGAACGACGCATTGCAGGCACAGAAAAACGCTGCGGCAGAGCGATTGAGCAAATTAGAGCAAGCTCTTACTGCAGCAAATCAGTATAAGACCAAGGAAGAACAAGAAGCAGAAGCAGCTCGTAAGGCAGAGGAGGCTCGTAAGGCAGAAGCAGCTCGTAAGGCAGAGGAGGCTCGTAAGGCAGAGGAGGCTCGTAAGAAAGCGGCAGACGCCAACCATAATGCCAATAACCAACAAAAAGGTGGGCAAGCTGGTAACAGTAAGCAAGAGAATAAGATATTCACAGAGGACGCATACGAAGCAGCCCGCCGCCGTATGCACGAGCGTCTGAACAGACTAAATGCCGGGTTAGACCCCGAGATGTTATCGGACGGTCTAATCATGGCAGGCTACCATGTAGAGAAAGGCGCACGCAAGTTCGCTGACTTTGCCAAGCGCATGATAGAGGAATTTGGCGACAAGATACGCCCCTACCTCAAATCATTCTATAACGGCTTGCGTGATATGCCGGAAGCAGAAGAGTTGTCCAAAGAGATGGACGACTATGCTACCGTTGCGCAGTTTGATGTCAAGGCATTATCGCTTGAGTCTCCTGTCCAATATAGGGAAGGGGACAAGGTTCAATATGTTCGGGAAAATGGAAAAACAGTAGATGTTATTATTGAAAAAGTATATCCCGATGGCTACTACGACCTAAAGTATGAAGCCGTTCCGCATATGCCGACCATACTGACGCACATGCCCCCAGATGTAGTAAAATCTGCTGAAACACAGGAAAATACTTTGCCAAGTGAGGAAAAAGATGTACCTTTGCGGGAGACGCAGAAACGATACGAGTGCAATGGCAAATCGGTTGTTGTAGATAAGGAGGACTATAATACCTATATCACAGATGAGGCAAAGGCTTTGTTTGCAGAGTTATCGCAGCAAGGTGCTAAACCTATGGCTGTGCCTACATCGGCATACATATCGTATGCCTCTATGGATGGCGTAAAGATACCCGCCGAGGTATTATTGCAAGACCCGAATATAGAAGCTGCACAGGAAAAAATTGACGCACGGAATGGGCAAAGCCTTGAGCTGACGGATGAACAAGTTGCAGAATATGCAATGCGTTTGTTAGACGCAGACCACGGCAGTGCAGTTCTTAATGCCAAAGGTAAGATAAACAAACGCAACGGCGAGGAGGATTTTAGCGGGGAGGTCGCACAAGAGCGCAAGGCTTTGTTTGTTATCGGTCGCCCCGCAGGAGGAAAGAGCAGTGTATATGCGAACCCGCTTTCGGCTCAAAATAAGGCGCGTATCATCGATAGCGATGTCGTTAAGCCGTGGCTTGACGGGTTTGACGGTGGCGATGGTGCAGGTTATGTGCAGGAGGCGAGTGCAAGAGTTGCCGATGTAGCGCTGCAAGCTGCAATGAAGCGCGGCGATAATGTCGTCATCCCAAAGATAGGTGGTGGCAGTATTATAAGAATGGCAGCAGACTTGCGCAATGCAGGCTACTCTGTTGAGTTATACTATAACGAGGTATCGGAGGAATCTTCAATTATGCGAGCCTCCGCACGCTTTGCAGAAACGGGACGCTACCTTGCTATTGGTTATCTTAAGAGTATAGGTAATAAGGCAGAGAAAACCTTTGTCAACTACGCAAATAAAACATTAAAGGAGGTTCAAGATGAGAGACCCGAATTATTTAAGCCCGCAGGAGAAACTAATGTTGGCGGATATGGAGAGAACGCCGGACACGGAGCAGATGAAACGCTGCCAAAAGATTCTCGAACAGAAAATGGCTATTTTTTCGCCAAAGCCGAGTGGAAAAACAATGATGTAGCCTTTGGCGAACCTACCAAGTTGGTATGGTCGTCCGAGAGTGATGAGCCTATACCGGGAACGAATAGTGTCCGCACACATCAAGTATTGGGTGAGGTACGGAAATCCAAACATACAAAGACCGGTGATGATATATGGATAGTCAAGCCCGCAGAGCGTGTCAGCGATGAGGAGTTCAAGTTGCTAAAAGACCGCGCAAAAGCGTGTGGTGGCTATTATAGCAATTACGCCAAGAACCGTGGATTTATATTCAAGTCCGAAGAGGACGCTAACCAATTTAATCGCATAAACGATGAAGAGATTACAACAGACAAGACAAGCGCAGATACAGAAACTGCTTGCAGCACGGCAGAAACTGTTGCGGGAGAGGCAGCGTCTATCACAAGAGATAGACGAGATAATAGCGGAGCAGAACGAGAGTCCGGCGCAGAGGTCATTGAGGGAGAGTTACGCAAATCTGGACAGATAACTCTCTCCCCGGAGGAAGCAAACGAGGAGGTTAAAACCCGGCAGAATACTATTGATAAGATAGACAAAGCCAACGAGGGAGTAAGCAACCAACTCGCAGTGCTTGGTTTCTACGAAGCCGATACTACTGACCCTAAAAAGTTCAACGAGCAGTATGGCTATGTAAAGACCGCAGAGGCAAAAGCCCTTAAAGAAATAGACCGTCTTGCCAAACAACTTGCGGATGACCTCCGCATAGAGGTAAGCAAGCGCAAGGTTATAGCCAAAGCGAATATCGCACCGGCAGGTGGGGACATCTCCTTCCGTTTGCCATTAGAGAATGGTAAAGAGTTATATTTGACAGTTGCTCTGCGAACAACAGGCGAAGACGCATTGGAGGTGGATAACCTAATGTGGCGCATAGAAGACCCGCAGGCGAGCGGAACAATGCGTTACTTGATACCCAATCAATTCTACCCGCACACTACAATAAATTCAATGTTCCCGTCACGGAGCAGTAGGGAACTTAAATACATTGACCTGCTGAATGATGTTCGTAAGTATAGCAGAGAGTACTTGCCCAAAAACGGAGCGACAAAGTTAGAGATAGCCCAAAAGGTAAAGGAGCAGACCGACCGCAAGAAAAAGAACAAGGAGAGCATACCGAACAATCAGCCCGTCCTTGGCATGTTCGCTAATGTTACCGATACATTAAATGGGGCACAGGAAGAGCATACGAAGGATGCTCCGCAAGAGGACTTACATCACGGCTATAAGGTTGGCGATATCGTCAAACATAAGAAAGCAGGCGAGGTTAAGATAGTTGATTTCGAGAAAGACGGCAGACCGGTTATCGATTCTTTTGACGCAAAGTGGATAACCGAAATTGCCGATTGGGAAGACATAGAGGCAATAAATGTACAGCAAAACCAAGACAACAATGGAAGCACAGAAGTACGAACTGATGGGCGGGGAGAAAGTAGCACCGCTCAAACCGAATCAACCGGACAATCTGGGAACACGGATGGAGCGTTGGGAGGAGGCCAACAACCGCAAAATGAAAGACCTGTCGGCGGACAAGTGGGTGCAAGTGGTACATCAAATCGGTTGCATGACAGAGAGCGAGGCGGAGGAGCTCCTTTACCGCCTACAGAGCGGGCTAATGTAGACCCGTCGCAATGGCATAATACCCATAATTTCTCTGCGCGTGGTGGTGAGCGTCTTGCTCCTACCACGCCAAGGGCACGCTACGAGGCAAACCTCGCGGCTATACGCTTGTTGAAAAAACTGCAAGAGGAGAACAGACAAGCCACTCCGCAGGAGATGGATATACTTTCGCAGTACAGCGGGTGGGGCGGATTAGGTGAGTTCTTTAAGGGCGAACCCGGCACTACCTACTATTCGCAGCACGGCGAAAACTCCCCGTATCAAACACTTCAGTCGGTGATGACACCCGATGAGTTGCAGGCAGCACAAATGTCTCGTAACTCCGCCTATTACACGCCGGAGAATGTCATCAATGCTATGTGGCAGTTGGCAGAGCGTTTAGGCTTTAAGGGCGGTAACATATTGGAGGGGTCTGCCGGTATAGGTAATATCTTTGCATTAATGCCGCGCGACATCTCGCACAACAGTAATCTTACAGCTGTAGAGATTGACGACATAACAGCGGGCATACTTGCACAACTATACCCCGACGCAACAACCTACCACGCAGGTTTCCAAGAAGTGGATATACCAAACAACTCGCAAGACCTCACAATTACCAATGTGCCGTTCGTTACAGACTTGCGGGTATATGATAAGCAGGAGAAAGACCTCTCTAAACGCTTTGGCAATATTCATGATTTCTGTATAGCAAAGAATGTGCGCAAACTCAAACAAGGAGGTTTGGGCATATTCATTACCGCGAGCAACACGCTTGATAAGTCGAAAGACCTGCGTGTATGGCTTAATAACGAGGGTAATGCCGATGTTATAGGTGCTTTCCGTTTGAATAACGAGACATTCGGAGGTACAAACGCCACATCTGATATTATCGTTGTGCGTAAGCGTGTGAACGGACAGAAAGACCCGCGTGCGATTAATGTGCTTGATATATCGACGGAGCGTATCGCCACGCAGCAGCAAGACGAGGTATGGGACAAGAAAACGAGGGAATATGTGCGCCCGGCGGATAAGGAGTTTAAGGTTATGTATAATAACTATTTCACTCTGCACCCGAATAATATGGGCGGTGTTATGGAGTTTGCATTCGAACATGGCAGCACATGGCGTGAAACGGCATTGAGTTGTTATCCGTCGGCTGATATCAATCAAGCAGAACGCCTGACTAAGTGGGTGAACAAAATGGAGAAATCCGATAACCTGCAAACCTATGAGGAGCAGAAACCTCAACATGTAGCGGATGGAGATTATGAACCTGTAGAGGGCGACAACCGCTACGGTGAACTCGTTGTCAACTCGAAAGGAGAGATTTGTGTGGTGCAAATGAGAATGGCTGTACCTATTGGGGGTATCAATTCCAATAAGGTAAAGGGTTATACCAAAGCGCAGGTAGTCCAAGACTACAGCGCACTCAAACAAGCCATAGGAGACCTCTTGAAAGCGCAGACAAAAGACATATCGGACGCAGAACTAAAGCCATACTTGCAGAAGCTAAACAGCGTGTATGATGATTTCGTTAGTAAGTATGGTAGTCTCAATCGCAACACATCTCTGTCTTTCCTGCGCAATGATGTGCAGTGGGCAAGTATTGCCGCAATCGAAAAGGTCAAAGAGACAGTAGATGTTAATGGCAAGAAAAAAGTAGAGGTAAGCAAAACAGACCTATTCAGCAAGCGTGTAGTCGGAGTAACGGCAGTGCCAAAGGCAGAGAACACAAAGGACGGCATAATCCTTTCTATGCAGCAGTTTGGTACGATACAGCCCGATAAGATTGCCGAGTGGCTCGGAAAGTCAAAGAACGAGGTTGAGAAAGAGATACTTGATACACGTTTGGGCTTCCGTAATCCGCAGACAGGCGATATAGAAGTACGACATCTGTATCTGTCGGGCAATGTGCGTGAGAAGTTAGCGTATGCAGAGGAGCATAACACAGACGGCTCGTTAAATGCGAATATCGAAGAATTACGAAAGGTTGTTCCTATCGATATTCCCGCGCACTTGATAGAGTTTAATATAGGCTCGACATGGGTGCCGGTTGAATTATACAAGCAGTACGCGAAAGAAAAGTACGATATAGCCAACATTGTACTCAATCACATCGGCAGCGCGTGGATAGCCAATGACGCATGGGGCGGGGAGAAAGACCGTTCCGAAGGTGTTTATTCGAACAAGGTCGGTAAGCAAATCTATGGGCATGAATTGATGATGGCAGCCATGAATAATGTGCCTATCGTTGTCAGCAAAACAGAAAGGAACTACGACGGCACAACAGTGACTGTCACCGACAAGGAAGCCACGGCTGCTTGCTCTGACAAGATAAGTCAAATAAAAGATGACTTTGTCGAGTTCGCTCGCGGTAAAATGCAGCAGGATAGCGAACTCGCCGACCGCATACAAAAGATATACAACGAGCGGTTCAATGCCATTGTTCCTATGCTTAAGGTAGATGATGTATTCCTATCGAAACATCTACCCGGGCAGAATAGTGCCAAGTACGACCTATATCCACACCAACAGCAAGCCGTTGCTCGCGGACTTACGCAGCCGCTTATGTTGGCACACGAGGTAGGTACGGGTAAAACCATTTCGCTCATATCCACGGCTATGGAAATGCGCCGTTTGGGTACAGCCAAGAAACCTATGATTGTCGTGCAGAATGCCACGACACAACAGTTTGTATCGGACGCAAAGGACTTGTATCCTAATGCGAACATACTTACCGTTAGCGACCGAGACCGCACGGCAGAGGGGCGACAAGAGTTCTATGCTAAAATCAAATACAACGACTGGGACTTGATAATCATTCCGCAGTCCGTATTTGAAATGATACCCGACAGCGAATCGCGTATGCAGGACTTTATCAATGAAAAGATAGAGGAGAAAATTCATGCTATTGAGGCAGCCAAAGACGGAGGAGTTGACAGAAATGTAACCAGACAAATGGAGAAGCAACTCGAAGCGCTCAAAGAAGACCTCGAAACAAACAATATGAGCGGTAAGCGTACAAGCAAAAGCAAGGACGCAAAGAAAGAGGCAAAGGCTCGTGCGAATGCCGAAACACGCGCACAAGAAATGCTTGACCGCAAGACGGATAATATTGAGGACTTCGATGACATGGGTATTGACGCGCTCCTTATCGATGAGGCGCACAACTACAAACATCTCGGCTTTGCCACAATGATTCAGCGCGGTGTAAAGGGTGTCGACCCAAGTTACTCCAAGCGTGCGGCGGCTCTCTATTTGAAGTGTCAATCCATTTACGAGCGCAACGGACATAAGAATGTGATATTTGCGACGGGTACGCCTATCAGCAACACGGCGGCGGAGATATGGACATTTATGAAATATCTCATGCCCAAGTCTATGCTCAAAGAGAATGACATCTACTACTTCGATGATTTCGTACATAACTTTGGCAAAATCAATGAGCAGTTAGAGTTTGCAACCAACGGCAAGTATAAGGCAAACAACCGTTTTGCTCAATATAACAATGTGCCGGAGTTAATGCGTCTGTGGCTTTCCGTAGCAGACTGCACACTTACTCGCGAGGTTGGGCAAGTCAATGATAAAGTGCCGGAGTTGGAGGGCGGAAAGGCGCAGGATATATTCTTGCCTCAATCTCCGTCTTTGGTTGATATTATGGCGGCTGTCCGTGCCAAGTTGGAGGAGTACGAAAGGATGGATAAAAAGGAGAAACGAGAGTATTCTTATATCCCTCTTACTATGTATGGTATCGCTAAACGCGCCGCTATCGACCCCCGTCTCGTGGACGAGGAAGCGAAAGACGAACCTCTGTCGAAAACCAATAGAGCCGTTGCAGAGACTTTGCGCTCGCTCAATGATAGCCAAAAATATAATGGTACGGTGGCTATTTTCTGCGATAGTTATCAAAACAAACAGAGCGGGTTTAACCTATTCAACGACATCAAGGAAAAACTTGCACAACAGGGAGTTCCTGCTAATCAAATAGCCATTATCCGTAGCGAGATGTCCGATACAGCCAAGCAAAAGATATTTGACGCTGTGCGCGAGGGCGACATCCGCGTCATTATGGGTAGTACGCAGACATTGGGTACGGGTGTGAATATACAGACCCGTTTACACACGCTCATACACATGGACGCTCCGGATAGACCTATGGACTATACACAGCGCAATGGTCGTATCTTACGGCAGGGAAATATGCATAAGGTATGGGACATTCCTGTCCGCGTGTTGCGTTTTGGCGTTGAGGATTCGCTCGATGTTACTTCCTATCAACGATTAAAGACGAAAGCGGGCTTCATCGATAGTATCATGAACGGCAAATCGATGATAGACAACAATCTCGAAAATCGTGTAATTGATGATACTGATGACGGCATATATGATAATATGCTTGCCGTTGTTTCGGGGTCGCAGTATGCTTTGCTGAAAATGCAAGCAGAGCGTGACCTGCGTAAGTGGTCGGCACGAGAGCAACAGCACCGCATAGACCAAATACTTATCGCTGACAAGACAAAAAAGAACGACAAGATTATTGCCTACCGGACGCAAAAGATTGCTGACAATGAAAAACTGATAGACCTGCTTGAAAAGACTTTCCCTAACGGTAAGGTCGGCGAGTATAATGTTAATGGTACAATATGCCACACCGCAGAAGAGGTCAAGAATGCGCTCAAAGAGGTCAACAAATCTATAGCCGCTGAAAGTGATAAACTTCGTGCCGACCATTGGGGTAATGAAAAATATCTCTCCTATGTAGTCTCGTTTAATGGCACGCCTTTCAATCTTGATGTAAAACTTACTCGTAAGGTGGGGCTGAAAGACGGACATTCTCTTGTCACTATCGAAAAACAATTGTCTTATAGTTCTGTCGCTTTGGGTATCGACAAGCCAATCGAATCTTCTACAAAGGTTATAGACCGCCTTGTGGATATGATACAGAGCGATGTCCTTACCGGAAAGCAGGCGAAAGATTACATAGCCCAATCAAAGGACAATATTGAGCGTTTGCAAAAGGATAATGCCCTAATGCGTGAACGTGAAGGAAAGCCTTTCGAACATCAAGCGGAGTTGGAAAGGGCAAGAGTGTTGGTGGATGAATACTCGGAGAAAATGAAAAAGGAGATGGCGGAGAAAGAGGCAAAATACGCCGCTCAATCGCACACCGCCGTTAATCTTGACAAGTTAGATAGCGAGGATGATACTACCGATGATACTCCCGAAGCCCAATATGGTGAGTTGGACTACGATACCGACCACCTGACCGAGGCGCAACAACTCGTTACCGAAACTCTAATCAAGTCCCTATCTAACTCGGG
The DNA here is from genome assembly GCA_963635385.1 of Dialister sp. CAG:486. Taxonomy (GTDB): domain Bacteria; phylum Bacteroidota; class Bacteroidia; order Bacteroidales; family Paludibacteraceae; genus Colicola. The sequence goes on from CAVHGD010000031.1 coordinate 15,327, forward strand.
TATCATAGAGACTGTTCGCGATGAGGACGCCGAACAGGTTCTCGGAATTGAAAATCTCCAACTATCTATCCGACGCCCATTCGGAGGAAATAGCGGATATTATGGCTATAGTAAGTCTGTCCGTGCAGTAGAAGCAGAGGAAAGCGGCAAACGAAGCATAAGCAATTTTGACAAGGACTTTGTCAGCAAGGTAAATGACATACTCCAAAGCGTCGAGGCAGAAACTATTTCTATTGCTCAAGCCAAGCGACTTGCCAAAGAGGAAACTCCCGACGAGTGGCACCATACATCTATGTATGGGAATAAGACTAATTACTACTCCCCAGAAACAGTCGCTCGTGCTGCAATGACTGATGAGCAAAGAGCGAGATTTGACGCGGCAGAGGAGGAAAGAGAGCAAAAGGAAGCAAATGCGTTACGACAAGAATATGAGCGCAAAGCAAAAGAAGAAAAGGAGCGGCAACATCAATACGAAGTAGAGCGAAAAGAATTTGTTTCTGCAGCGGAGAAAGTCATTGTCTCCCATCCGGAAATAAAACCAATAGTTGCTCCTAATGGACTAATAGCAGGGTACTGGATTAATCTTGACGGGGTACATATTAAGACAGACAATGCATTATGGGAGCAGGCGCGAACCTATGAAAGTTCTGTAAATAAGGGGGCGGCGAAAGAGTTAGCAACGCAATATCTTGAAACGCTGAAAGGCGAGGTAAGAGAGTATATGGCTAAACACCGCTCGGAAGATAGCGCAGGAACTCAGATTGTCTATCATGGCAGCAGAGCTAAGTTTGACCGCTTTGACCACACCCACATGGGCGAGGGTGAGGGCGTGCAAGCCTTAGGCTGGGGCACTTATGTAACAGAGGTCAAAGGAATAGGAGAAACCTATGCGTCTGTAAAACAAAAAGATGATTCCCCACTGCAATATATTGGGGAGGAAATAAGCGAGCAACGCCTCGCCTCCGAGCTGTCAAGCATTGGCGGAAAAATCAATCGGGCAATCTCGGAGAACCTCGCACATATATTGGCAGAGGAGGGCAAAAATGCCGCAAAGGAAATGCTTGAATATGAGAAAGCACACTTAAAAGAAAGAATATCGCATATCTCAGGCAATACCTTTAACCAATCGCTTTATGACGAGGCTCTTTCCGGATTAGAAGCACTATCCGAAGCAACAAATAATGTAACCGCCAAGGAACGCCCGCATTTCCTTTATACCATAGATATACCAGCGAACAATGGGAAAAACTATCTTGTTATAGAAGCTCCCGTTGCTCACGCTGAGGCCAAGAGAGTACTCAATGCTCTGTACAAGAAATTGGAAAACGAACCGGGGAAAGGTTACCAAGACACAGCGGCAAACGAGTTACGAGAGGAGCTGAACGACGGCATAGCTGACAAGGCGATGAACGGAGCAGACCTCTATGATATTGCGTCGAAATATCTTGGGTCAGACAAAGCAGCGAGCGAATTCTTCAATGGTATAGGTTATGTCGGTATGTCATATCCGACAAATTACATAAAAGGAGAAAACAAAAGCGAGGATACAAGAAACTATATCGTTTTCAACGAAAGCGACTTGCGGATAAAAGACCGAGTGGAGCTAATGAAAACCTCCGGTGGTGTTATCTTTGGTTATGCCGTTGGCGGTAGAATTTACATCACAAAGCGCGGTCTTAATCCTAATACGCCTATCCATGAATACACACACTTATGGGTGGCAGCAATCCGTCGGTTTGCGAAAAAACTCTACGCTAATCTGCAAGACCTATTCAGCCGCAAGAACCTACCCGATATGTGGGCAGAGATTGACCGAGACCCATTCTATGGTAATTTATCCGAGGAGGAGAAATTGAGCGAGGTAATAGCTCGTTTCACTGGCAAACATGGTGCAAAGCGAATGGAGGAGGAAACGCAAAAGCGTATCGATGAAGCGCGAAAGCAAGGTAAGAAGCAGCTTGCTAATGCTATCTTGTTGCGTGAGCATATACGCCAAGCCCTCAAAAAAATGTGGAATTGGGTCGGAGAAAATGTGTTCCATATCAAGAACTTCGGCAGCCGCGAGGAGGTGGGCGACCGTATTCTTTACGACCTCCTAAATGGAACAGACCTTAGACATCCGAAAGAGAAAGATACAAAGGCGGAGTTCTCGGTATCTTCGGCTGCCGACGGTGTAACAACGCACTTAACTCGTAGCGAGATAGTTACTAAGAACTTGGTTGAGAACGCAAAGAATGACTATAGAACTATGCAAAGTGCCATTAAGAAAGTAGGTAGTGACATAAGAGGAATACAAAAGGCTATGCGTTTGCAAAAGGAATACGACCGTAGCGTAGTAAGTTCACTGCTTAATCTCTACAATACGCTATTGCAGAATAACAGCGCGTGGGCAGGGTATATGCCTGACACCTCACATCGTATCGCTTCGCAGATTGTTTATGCAATCGGGAAGGAGGATATAAGCAAGGAGGTAAATACTATATTTGATTATATAGTAGACGCTCAGGTAAAAGCCGCTCAACGCCAATGGGATAAGCTACGAAACACCCCTATTGATAAAATCAACATTAGCGGTGTAGTTTCTCAAGGCAAGGTGGCATTGCAGGGGCAACACGCACTTAAAGCTCTCAATGAGGCGTTGGCTACCAATCTTACCGCCGAGCAGTTGGAGGAAATGATAGGACAGGCAATGCACGATGAAGCAACAGCAGCAGACGACAGTTTGCGTACGCAATTTAAGGGGCGTTGGATAGGTTATACAATTGCACAGCAACACAAAGAGCGCATAGACCATCTCAAACAGGAGCGTATGCAACTGCAAGATGAGTTAAATGCGGCTCGTAGCAATATGTCTCTAAAACCTGCCGCACGCCGTGAGTTGGTAGATACTATCAAAGAGGCTATGCGCAATAACAACTTGGAGCAATCCGAGGCTTATGTTCAGTCATCCAAAGACCTGCAAGAATATGTAAATGGTCAAGCAGAGCAGGCAAGGGGCTTTATCGAAAAGCAAAATGCTAATCGTGAAAAGATACGCTCTTTTGCTTCGAAAGACCTTGCGGGTATCGCTACCAATCCCAATCGCCTGCGCACAAAAAGGAGCATTGCTCGGTCTATTTGGGACGCTTTCGCTTCGCCTATGCGGGACTTACAGTCTATGCTTCGGATTTGCGGAATGAATACTCCAGACGGTGAGGGCTACTTGTATAACCATTTTATGCGCAATTGGGTAGACGGAGCAGACAGAGAGCAGGTAGGATTAACCGAGGCGGCCAAGACATTGGACAGCAAGATGTCCGAACTCACGCACGGTAAATATAAGACTTGGGAAGAGGCTGCTCGTAAGATAAACGACGCAAGTCATAATAAGTTCTCTATTACTATATTGAATGGCGAGGACGGAGCGGGCAACCCTATCGAGGAGGAAATACCGCTCAATGCAGGCAACGCCCTTTATATCTATGCAGTCAATAAAATGGATGACGGGCGAATGAAGTTGAGCGCAATGAATATCACTAAGGATGATGTCGCTAAACTTGCAGATGATGTGCGTAATGAATTCGGTCAGGAGATATTAGATGTTGTCGATTGGATACAATCCGAGTATTTCTCGCAGTTGCGTAATAGGTACAACCCTATACACGAGAAATTATTCGGCGCACCAATGGACGCGATTGAGAACTATTTCCCGCTGCGTATCAACGCCAATGCGCGCCAAAAGAACGAGGACTTGGGTAGTCCGGACACAGACGCGTCTCGGCTACTATCTGGTACAAGCACAGGTGCAATTAAACGCCGTACCCGCAACTCTCTGCCGCTCGATGTACGCAACACAGACTTTTTCACAGAGGTTGTCCGCCATATAGCACAAATGGAGCGTTGGTCTGCTTTTGCTCCCTTAACGAGAGACGCAAATATACTATTCTCAGACATAGACTTTCGTAATCGAATAAAGGGAATGGACGGAACTATATATGGTAAGGGAGACCAATTATACAACCACATGAAAGACGCCTTCCGTGTGGCTCTCGGAACTTATCAGTCTAAAACAGACCCATTCTCGGAGTTTACTTTGAATATGGCCAAGGGTGTAACATCGGCGAAAATCAATTTCCGAGTATTCACCGCACTCAAGCAATTGGCTTCATTCCCGGCGTTCTTGACATATATGACTGATGGTGTATTTGTTACTTCGTATTTACGCAATTGGTCTAAGCCGCACGAAACGATGAAATGGGCAAGAACCACATTGCCTAATTTTGACAAACGTATAAGCAAGCGGGATATGGGCGATATGCGTCTTATGCAACGCACCACTGATTGGCAGTGGAATAAACGCCTATTGGAATTAAGTAGTAAGTATGGTATGGCAGCCAATGTATTCTTCGATGTTCTTACTTGTGCGACGGGTGCGAGAGCTGTATATGATAGCCGATACGCCGATTATATCAAGAAAGGATATAATGAAACTGAGGCTGCGAACAGAGCAAGGCAAGACGCAGAAATCTCGTTTAATACATCGCAACAATCCTCCGAGGGAGCGTTTATGGCTCCGGTGCAGGTTGACCGTAATCTGTTTACGGCTGCCCTGACGGTGTTCCGCACATCTAACTTCCAATATACCCGTAACTTCTTCTATGCTGTTCGCACACTACTGAACAACAAGGGTAAGAAAGATGAGATGACTGCCTCTCGTGCGAAACAATATGTAGCCGACGGACTTACTGAGGAGCAGGCACAAAAAGCCGCTGAAACAGATTGGCGCAAATCAAACATTTCTGCCGCAATTGGAGTAGTTGTATATGGCGCACTATTAAACTTGCTCTGGCGTTTGGTGGGAAATGCACCTTACTACCTATTCGGCAATGACAGTGAAAAGAAAAAAGAACTTGCTAAGGAGGCAGTCACCGGTGGTATGCTGTTTAGTCCTTTCGATGGACTAATCGGTGGTGGTATAGTGGAGAGCGCATTAGACGGTCATGCGAATGTGGTAGATATGTTCGCTCCTGAGTTACCATTCACGCAAGACGCTAAAAAGGCAGAGCAGTATTTGCAAAACGACAAGTATGCCGAATTTGCCTCGCAAGCATTGTCCGTCCTCATGCAATCCGGAGCAGGTTTTGACCCATTGACAGCGGCAGACATAATCGCCCGTGTGGCAACTACTATCGACAGTGAGCAAGACCTTAACGCAGCAGTACAGGCTATGCGTGTATCGCAGGCGCTGTTAAGTATTCCGCAATCGCAGTACGAGCAAATGTTGATTGACGAAGTTATCGATAATCGCAAAGACTACCGAGACGCAGTAGAGGACTACAAACGCTATATGGCAGTACATACTGCTCCGCTCACATGGTTTTTGCGAGGCGATGAAGCCGAAACGGCAGTTGACAAAAATGCTGCGAAACGCTTTAAGAACCTGCTAAAAGAAAGAAAGGAGTTGAGAAAGTAATATGTCCCGCCCAACGAACGAAGAGAGATACTCCCCGGCAGCGCAACGCGAGGAACTCCGCAAACTCTGCGGGGATGCCATTGTAAACCTGCGCCGTCAGATAAAGAACGCCGACCCGGCGACACTTGCCCGTATCATAGCGCAAGTGTCGCCGTTGGTGCTGAACGACGACACGCAATCCGCATCCGACATCACGCTCGAACTACTATCGCAGCGTGCGTTGAAAGTGCGTATGGCTATCCGAGAGACCTCCCGACAACAACAGGCTTCCGAGCCCATCGCAGAAGAGGACGAAACTTAATGTGAAAGAGTAGTGGAAAATGCACCGCTGAGAACCGCAACCGTTTTAGGAATGTGCGTTGTGCGAAATACTGCATGTTGCTGTCATATACGCATAGCCCTTTCCATGCATATTCTATATCCCCCAATGCATTGTCGCACAACGCGATGAACATCCTCCGAGATGTCGGCCTGCCGAATTTGTCAATCCACGAGTAATCTCCGATGTGTAGTAGTACATGATACCGCACGACCCACCGCAGCAGATAGTCGCTTGTTCTCTCAGCGGCAATGTTGTTCTCATAGCAACGCGTGCGGTCAAACAGCGCAACCGCCTGCTTGTATGCCCTTTTCCAATTCGCTCTTTTCATATTATAGTGTCATATCGTTTACTACTTTGCGTACAACGGAGTGCTTGCCATTCGGGTCGATGATGTGCGGCTTGGGCATTTTCTTGTAGCAGAAATGAATGCCCAAAGCCCGTGTAATTACTCGGTCATCGTGATTATGTTTCCCCTCTACATTGCCCAATGAGCCGTCTGCCTTGCGCTCGAATATCTTCATCTCGTCCACTGCTTCCCGGCAACGCTCCACATACATCCCCTCGCGCAACGCCCACCCGAGGTCTGCACATATCTCCTCTTTCGATTGGTGATTGGTATTCCACCCATAGCGGAAACCGCCGGTCGTGCCTACATCGTTTTTATTACCTATGCTGCGCTTGTAGATATTAGGGTAGTAATCCTTAATCTCGTCCAATACTGCACGGAAACGGCTCTCCTTGCTACTATCAATAGTGTTGCTTTCAATCACGAGCAATGCGTTATTATAGTAGGCGGCAATCTGCGCAATGCGCCACGCCAACAAATCCGTTTCGCTTTCTTTGCCCGCCCATTCCGCCACCACCTCGGGGTAGCCGTCCTCACCATCCTGCTGCCAATACCTGTCAAACACGCAGGCGATACTGCTATCCGCTGCGTCTGTAGCTCCCTTACCCAAGTCGACACATACCACATAGCGGTCGCGCATATCGACAGACTTATCCACATCCGCCCATACTTTGAGATGTCCCCTGCTGTTCTGCTCAATGCGCAAGCTTTGCAAATACTGTGTCTTATTCAGACTGTTTGCCGATGATACAATTTCCCCGACAATGTTCGGTTGTTTGCAAGACTGATAACATTCCTCCAAATACTTGTCCTTAAAGTACCCATGTCCCGTTGACTGAAACGCCTCTATGTCCGTACTCGGGAACTCTGACTTCATACGCCATTCATCAATGCCGCGCGACTTTGCTCGATACCAATTGATAGCCTCCAAAGTTGCTCCCATATCCCAAAGACCCTGCTCGTATTCTGTCATACTCGCTATAAAGTCCTTGTACTCCTGCTCGTTTGTTTCGTTACCGAAAACGGAAATCCTTTTGGAGTATATATCAATCATAAACCATGGGATAAACACGGGTGTGAAATTATTCTCACCAGCTTTGGCAGCAGTGTAGGTATTGTGAAAGTAATTACCAACGCCCTTTGCAGTTGATTCCTCCACGAGCATAGTGTATGCCCCGGGTAGGATAGACCCCTCGATAGATTGTATTACATCTTCCGGCGATTTGCCGTCTGTTTCTTTCCATATACCGACCTCCGTCAAGTGCGCCATAGATATATCCTCCGAGCGTATCTTGTTTGGCTTTTGCATAGAGCCGATAGATATAGTGCAGCCTCTGTCCTCCAATTGCCGTACATCATTCGTGCGCCCGTATGGCTTGAGTATAGTAGGCGCGCCCTCATCAATAAATGTATCATAGTCCTCGCATGCTTGTTCGTACATAGCGAGCACCACTTTGGACTGCTTTTCGACATCGCCTATGATGACGGAGTTCCAATGCTTGCGGTGCATTTTTTGAATCCACATCATATAGAACTGCGTCAATGTAGAGCCACCCCATTGTCGTGCTTTAAGTAGTATGATGTAAATGGGCGCACCTCGCTTGCGTAATCGTTCCAATACAGACAGATAGTATCGTTGCGCCCGGTTAAGTACGAGATAATTACGCTCGCCCTTCCCTTTGAGTTTGATTTTTATCTGTGTGCAGCACCAATATTCAAAGTCGTATTTGCACCGCAGTTTGTGGAAGTATCGCCATAGGGATATGATTTTTCTGTCGGAAATCTCACTATACAGCCTCTTACTTGCCTTGCCCAACCCCCCAGCAGTGCGTAGCAACTGAACAAATGGCTCAGTGTCCATCTCTACAGGAATACGCATATCCGTAAGGGGAGCGTCCTCTATATGAATAGACACACGGGGTATCGTATCGCAATACTCCGTACCTGCAAGCGGGTCATAGTCTGCGTAAGCTGTCAGCCTGCGCTTGTTCTCTACTATTATTTCGCAGCTGTCATTCGACATCCGATTGTAGAATCGTATTGCAAGTCTCTAATGCTTGCTCCCGTTTTGGGATAAACTCTCCGAGTATATCACGTGCTATAGCGTGCATTTTCTGCAGTTCCTCCGTCTGTTGTTCATTTGTGGTTAACTCGCCACGACCAACCAAAACCATGTAGGGGTAAAGAAACTCGTATATATCTATCTCTATATGCCGAAAGTTTGTCGCTCTCTCTGTGAGTGTAGGTATGGTTTGTGCGTCATCCCTACCTTTATGCTCTGCTTTCTCCCGCTTTATATCCGCTTTTGCCTCATCAAGTTGCGCATTGTACAACTCATGCTCTTTGCGCAATAGGTCATCCAAGAATATGATGCGTTTCCGGATTTCTTTCTCATTGTCCGATAGGGTAGTGAATAGCCTCAGCTTTCGCTTAGGTAGCATAGCTTTATAAAGTCTAAGCGTTGGCTCGATAAATAGATACCCTCGCTCGCTGACACAGAGCGATAGGTTATGTACAATCATCGGCACAATGCCCAAGTCTTGTGTGTTTTGGAGTGAACGATAGTTTTGTCGCATGATAGGCAGTTCGCTTTCTAACCGCTTTTTGAGCTGCGCCGCTGTGTAGCGCATATTCATTTCATCTTTTACCTTTTCCATTTCTACCGGAGTAATTAAAGATTATTTCCTCTATTCTGTGTTTTGACATATAGAACGACTTAGCGGGTTGCAACACAACAACCTCATATAACCACTCTTTGGGCGCATTGGGGTATTCCATGCATAATCTATGGTAGTTTGCCAGTAAGTCGGCAATCATTGCTTTTTTCTCGCCATTATCCGCACACTGATTGTTGTTATTGATATATAGCCGTGCTGTGAATGGGGTGATATAAAAACGAGGCGCGGGTTGCTCATATATAAACGAAATAATGGATTGCCGTGAGAGATATTGAATATCACGGCTGCTCGCAATGATATCTTTATGAAGCATACGCAATGCTTCATTACGT
>CAVHGD010000032.1:0-23634 GCA_963635385.1 Dialister sp. CAG:486
GAACTTGAAAGACGGTAAAGTATCGGGCGAGGATGTGATTACTTTCGGCCAAACTACGCTGCCGAAGGACAAGACGTTCCCTGTTGACAATTATAGCTACCTGACGATGAACTATCTGTTAGTGTCGGCTGACAAGACATCGGACAACACGGTGACGATCAGCTACGACAACGAGGAAGTGCCGGAGCGTACGTTCAACAACGTGCCGCTGCAACGCAACTACCGCACAAATATCTACGGCAACCTGCTGACCTCGACGACCGAGTTTAACGTAATCATCAAGCCTGCATTTGTAGAACCGGATTATGCGGTGGAAGCTTGGGACGGCACGACCAAAACGCAGCCTCAAGAGGATGCGAACGGCGCATACCTCGTAACGAAAGCGGCTGAATGGGCTTGGCTCGGTGAGCAGAAGAGCATAAACAAGAATGTCATTCTGGATGCGGATATTGATTTCGGTGGAAATTCAGTGAAGACTATTAGATTGGCGCAGTTTAGTCCAGCTATGACAAGTTTGACTTTTGATGGGCAGAATCATACGCTGTCGAATGTAACAACGCTGGCTGCTGAGTATCCTGCTCCCGGTGATGGAAATAATAGTGGTGGCCACTATGCTAATGCTCTCTTTACAGTTGGTCAATGGGCTACTGCAGCGTTTATAAAGAATCTTAAGGTAAAAAATATCCATGTGGACTGCCCGCATAGCGATAACGATGGCAATTACTGTGGCTATGCAGCTGCTATATGTGCGGCTATTCCTGCTGCTAACGACGGCTTGGTTATTGAGAATGTGCATGTAGATGGTGCAACGGTGAAGGGCGTTCAAAGTGTTGGCGCTATCATTGGAAATGCATCGGGCAAATTCCCTATTAAGGTTACAGGCTGTACGGTAGCGAATACCGCTCTTTCGAACTACGAAGTGAAAGGTGAGTCCGGCTTTGTGGCAACCATTATCGGGCGTGTGAGAGGCACAAATGTAACGATTGAAAACTGCAAAGTGCTGACCGGCAATACGATTGATGCTTGGTATGCTGACAAAACATCGCGTGGAGAGGCTTCGATTGACGCCGTAGCCGCTGTAGATACTAAAAATAAAGGCGTGCTGAATATAGATGCTGAAACGACAGCCACCGGCACGGAAGAGAATGTAACGGTTTCTAAGCATAAAATAGAATAACACGGTAATACCTCTTGCCTGCCTATTGGGAGGCGAAGGATCAATAGAAAAGAGGCTGTCTAACGGATTGGGTTAGGCAGCCTCTTATGTGGTTGGCTCGGCAGGGCGAGAGCGAGAAGAAAGCAGGAGAAAAACGTCAAGTTTTTCTCCTGCTTGGTTTTTATAGGGGGAACTATGTGTTCTAGTTGGATATAGTTTATCTATGTGATCTAGTTGAGCTAGGTATTCTAGTTGGAAGCAGAATTACTTCTTGCGCTTGCGCTTACAAGATTACTTCTTGCGCTTGCGCTTACAAAGATTACTTCTTGCGCTTGCGCTGCTGCGATTTCTTGTTGCGCTTGGAGATCACAGAATAAACTACACCGCCAACGACAAGAACCACTACCACGCCCAAGAATATTAATATACCACTCGATAGGTTATCGCCCTTGACACGACTCCACATATCCAACATGTCCTTGGTCTGCTCGCCACAATCGTGCATCAACGCACAACGCTCAATCACACTGCGGTCGGGATAGAAAACAGGATTGGCATGCACAGCGGTAGCACTATCGCCAAAGAAATAAGTTAAGTCAACAGGAGCGTAGGTTTCGCTATCGTCCTCGCTGTCCTCATCTTCGTCGTCAGCGGATTGGTCTGCCCACGCAAGAATCTCGGGCGAGGCGATAACACTCACATAACCAATCTCTTCCATATTACGGATGGCGTTCTCCGGCATACAGAGATAGTTGATAAAATAGCTGGCTGCCTTGCGGTTCTGCGCATACTTAGGAATACACCAACCATCGAACCACACATTCGAGCCCTCCTCGGGTACGATATAACGCAGTTCAACGCCTTCGGCTGCCTCATCTATGGCCCACTGTGCATCGCCTGACCACGAAACATTCAACCAAGACTTGCCTTTGGTCATGTCTTCCTTGCCGAAATCGACCTCCCAACCGGCGATGTTGTCCTTGGCCTGCACGAGGATGTTCTCCACGCGGGCGATACGCTCCGGCGTGATATGCGCCACAAGGTCGTCGCGGTTAACCTCACCACGAGCAATCTCGTCGCGATATGCATACAGCACCAAAACGGAATAGACGTCACGGAAAGCGTCCTTCATGAAGATATGGTTCTTGAACTTCGGGTTGAGAAGAAAACCCCACGACTGCAGGTCGGCAGCATCCACAAACTTGGGGTTGTACAGCACGCCCGTCGTTCCCCACATATAGCCGACCGCATAGTCGCTAACCGTCAGACTATCAGACATCTGCTGGAATTTCTCCTTAGCAAACGGCGCCACATTGTGCGTGTAGTTGGGCGTAGCGCCAAAATTGGTATCGATAGGCAACAGCAGCCCCTCACGGAGCATGCGCTCGATGATGTACTCGCTTGGGCAGATAACATCGTAGTCCTCGTGGCCGACCTCAATCTGGGTAAGCATAGACTCGTTGATATCGAAGGTGGAGTAGAGTATCTGCACCTCCTCACCCGTCTGCGCCTTGTACCAATCGGGGAACGTGTTGAGGACATTGTCCATGTCAATGTAGTCCGCCCAGTTGTAAATCTTGAGCGTGTGAGCACGGTCGGCTGCCGTAGCCGAGAAGGTCATGCCCAAAGTGAATAGTGCGATAAGCACCGATGCCAATGAGAAGCGTTTCATTTTTTATTCTTTTGTTGTTTGTTTGTTCGAAGATTGATAATAAGAAGGAGTACCAAAATCGTGAGGAAAATGATACTGAACAGCGGGCGCAATTCGGGCGTCAAGCCGCCCTTGCGCGCATCCGCATAGATAAAGGTGGAAAGGGTCTCGAGCCCGTTGGAGCCTTTGGTGAAGAAGGTTACGCCGAAGTCGTCAATCGAGAGCGTGACGGACAAGATAAATCCGGATATCATGCCGGGCCATAGCTCGGGCATCAGCACCTTGCGGAGTGCCTGCATGGGCGTGGCACCGAGGTCGAGCGCAGCCTCATAGACATTGGGATTCATCTTGGTGAGGCGGGGCATGACGCTGAGCACCACATACGGCGTGCAGAACACCACGTGGGCGGCAATGACCGTTCCGAGCCCGCGGCTGATACCAAGAAAGACAAACAGCAGGAACAGCGAGATACCCGTCAGAATATCGGGATTGATCATCGGAATGGAGTTGAGGAACGACACCACGCGACGGTCGCGCTGACGCATATTGTAGATACCGATAGCCGCCAGCGTGCCGAGCAGCGTGGAGATAGCCGCCGCCGCTAAAGCGATGATGACCGTATAGAGCATGGCTCGGTAGAGGTTCGGGTCCACCCGCACATTATCCACATAGTCGTAGCCCGTCAGCAGGTTCTCGTACAAGCCGAAAGTGAAGCCCGTCCAATTTCCAAAGACTTTGCTCTTGGTGAAAGAGAATATGAAAATCAGCAAGATAGGCGCATAGAGAACGACCAAAATGAGCCAGAGGTATGCCTGCCCGGCGAAGCGCGACCAGAAGCCGCGACGCTCTATCATAGAGCCCGTAGGGTTCTTTTTCATAGCAGACCTCCTTCCTTCTCACCGTTGTCCTTCTGCCCGAAGAACGAGGTAAGACCAATGATAATCAACAAGATAAGCGACAGAGCCGCTCCGTAGTTCCACATCGTGATGCCGCCCTCGGAGAAACTGCGCTGAATGAGCGAGCCGAAGAGCGTAATCTTGTTGTGCGTGAGCAACTCGGAAATGGCAAAGGTGGAAACGGTAGGCATAAAAACCATGATAATGCCCGAATAGACACCCGGCATGGAGAGCGGAATGATGACCTTGGTGAACACCTTGAAGCGGTTGGCACCGAGGTCTTGCGCTGCCTCTATGAGGCTGGTATCCATCTTCTGCAGCGTGTTGTAGATAGGGTAAATCATGAACGGCAGAAAGTCGTACACCATACCGAACAGCAATGCGCCCTCGCCCAACGGCAGCCCGAAGATGTGGAACAGTTCGACCGTGGCGATGGTACGCAACAGGAAATTGATCCACATGGGCAGGATGAAGAGAATCGCCATCACCGCCGGCGTGCGGAATGACTGCATGGCCATGATATACGCCGCCGGATAGCCCACCACAAGGCAGATTATCGTGGTCAGAAGCGCAATCGCCAGCGAATAAATAAAGGTATTTACCGCCTCGGACTTGGTGAAGAAACTAACAAAGTTTTGGATTGTGAAATGTCCCTGCGGGTCGGTGAATGCATAGACCGCTATCAACAGCAGCGGCAGCACAACCAACAAGACAAGGAACAGAATATACGGCCACGCCCATGTGCGGCGCGACTGAAGCAGGTGCTTCCACTTATTCTTTTTCATTGTCGTTATCCGCTTGAGAATCAGTCGTTTTCTTATAGAGTCGGATATAACTCGGGGCTATCTTGACGCCCACACGGTCGCCGTCGTCCCAGATGTCGTTGGTGTCGACAAAGAGGTCGTCGCCATCGTCGGTGCGCACCTGCAAATGGTAGTGGTCGCCCTTGTAGAGAATGAAATAGACATCGCCCGACAGCACCCCGTCTTCCTCGTCGTCTTGCAGGTTGACACGATTGAAATCGACCTCGACTTCGACCTCCTCGCCCACGGAGAAACGCTCTGCCGTGCGGTCGGTGATATCCCATTCGGCATCGAGGAATTCGACTTTGTTACCCTCCAAGACCTTGCCGTCGAAGGAGTTGCTAAGGCGTTCCTTGCGCATAACCTGAATGTCTTCGGGTTTGACGAGGATGCCGACACGCCGACCCGGGTCGAACGCATGGTAGTCTTGTATCATCAGCTCGTAGCCGTTGTCGGTCAGCACAGTCATCTCGTAATGCACGCCCTTGAAGATACAACTCTGCACCTCGGCGTAGAGTTGCCACGGCTCGGTGGTGTAGTCCTCGGCATCGGCGGCTGCGATAGGGTCTAAGTCGGTCGATTGCCCGTCTTGGTTCGGGAGTGGTTCGGGAACGGCTTTTGGTCCTTCCGCTGCATAGCCGATGTACCAGTCCTCGGGGCGGACTACTACATCCACCTCTTGCTTCTCGCCAAAGCCCTCATCCACGCACTCGAAATCACGCCCGCAGAAATGCACCAACCGGTCGCGCACCATAGTGGCGTCGAGCAAGTTGCTCTCGCCGATGAAGTCTGCCACAAAACAGTTCTGCGGCTCGTTGTAGATATCGGTCGGGGTGCCTATCTGCTGTATCTTGCCCTCACGCATAACGACCACGCGGTCGCTGAGCGTCAGCGCCTCCTCTTGGTCGTGGGTGACATAGATAAAGGTGATGCCCAACTTGTTGTGCATCTCGCGCAACTCCATCTGCATGTCCTTGCGCATCTTCAGGTCGAGTGCTGCCAACGGCTCATCAAGCAACAGCACTTCGGGCTCGTTGATAATGGCCCGTGCTATCGCCACACGCTGTTGCTGACCGCCACTGAGGGAATTGACATCGCGGTACTCGTAGTCCGACATGCTGACCATCTTGAGCGCCTTCTTCACCCGCTTTTCCATTTCGGGCTTGGCCACGCCTTTCAGTTTCAGCCCGAACGCCACGTTCTCAAACACATTGAGGTGCGGGAAGAGCGCATACTTCTGGAACACGGTGTTCACGGGGCGCTCGTGGGGGGGCATCTCGGTGACATCTTCGCCGTTGAGAAGAATGTCGCCCGATGTGGCTACTTGGAACCCCGCTATACATCGTAGCAGCGTGGTCTTTCCGCAGCCGGATGGTCCTAAGATTGTTACAAACTCGCCTTTCTTAACCTGAAGGCTCACATCGTCTAAGGCAAACTTCCCATCCTCGAATTGCTTCGAAACATGGTTTACCTCAATGATAAAGTCAGACTTTTGCATCCGCGTACTTTAGACAACTGCGCTTTTTTGTGCGCAAAAAGGTAAATAAAAAAGAAATGGGGACTTACTCTATGTTTGGAATGCCCCGACTCACTATATTTTAGTTCGTTAGTTTTCTATTGGTGACTTGTCGCTTCTTTTTATGTTTCCGCCTATTTCACTCCCATGCTGCGCCCCTGCAGCGGCTCCTTCGTTAAAGAAAAGACAAAATCGGTTGCAAAAGTACTACATTTCTATGGATTACACAATATCTATAGTTGTTTTACTTTGATTATCGGTTTGTCGGGGTGAGCGAGCGAACGATGACGCCTTGCTCGGAAACGCTAAAAGAAACGTTCCAATCGGCATAGTCGAGGCGGTAGATACGCTTCGAGTCGTGCTGATAGGCGGGGCGCGGGTCTTGGCTGAGCAGCTCCTCGATGGCCTGCCACGGGCAACCTGCGGCGGTGGCGGCGTGCAATAAGCCGGCGTCTATCTCGACCGCAAGGCGGTAGTCTTTGGTCGCCTCACCGAATCCGTTGCGGGCATCGGGATGGCTGTCGGAATAGGATATGTAGGGTTTGATGTCGTAGATAGGCGTGCCGTCGAGCAGGTCGGCTCCCGCAACGACCAACCGAATGCCTTCGTTCGGCGTTGGTTCGGTGCGGATAAGGCGAACGCAGCTCAATCCGAGTCCGTTGGGGCGGAAGGGCGAGCGGGTGGCAAAGACGCCCATTCGCCGATTGCCCCCAAGCCGAGGCGGCCGTACGGTCGGGCTCCACGAGGCGTCGGCGTTGGGGCGAACGGCCTTGTCGAATCCCCAAATCAGCCAAAGGTGCGAGTAGTCCTCTATGCCTCGCAGCGCTTCCTGCACCCGAAACTCCGGCTCGAAGACAATGCGTGTCTCGATGGTGGAATCGGTGGCGGGCTGGCGGGGAATACCAAACTTGTCGTGAAATCCGTTGTGAGCGCGAGCGATGACTTGCAGTTCCATAGATTGATAGAATTGGACTGCAAAGGTACGAAAAAAACAGGTATAAAAAAAGACGCTCGCAAGAATTTGCAAGCGTCTTGGCTGTTTATCTCGCTGCGCCTTGGAGGAAGCGAGCTGCGTGAGAGAGTTATTTTACAATCGCACCCTGTGCATTGTAAGTATTCTTCTCGGTTTGGATGTAGAGAACTCCATCGGCACCGAGGGTCTTTACGCCCTTGAGCGTGCTCTTGGTGTTGATAAGGTCGGTGTAAGGTGCATTGTAGTCGATATGCACTTTGACGCCCTTCGAGTTCACGGCATCAACGGTCAGCTTCAGATTTCCGTTGCTGTTCTCAACCGTAACGGTACCCGAAACTAAGAAATAGATTTTATCTGCATAGCCCTTGCTGATGGTGCAGTAGTAAGACGGCAGGAGATAATTATCATCGTCCAAACCTTCGGAAGCGATTACGGTGCCGGTAGCATGGCTATCGTCAATGTTGTAGTTCCCGGCGGGAACAAAAATGGTGCCATCCACTGATGAGGTGATAAAATAAAGGATGGTAGATGCACTATTGTCGGTAATGCCCAATGCAAGTATATAAACACCTCCTTGATTGTACGACCGGCTTTGTTGTGTGGCGCTGCTGCTGAACGTCTTGTTCACATCGCCGCTTTCCTCATCGTATTCGTATGGGTCGGCGGGCGTAATGGTAATCGAGAGAGTGTATTCGATGTTGTCCGAGCCGACCAAAGTGCCCGAAACGGCATACGAGCCATCGTTGGCTTCTTTGACGGTAAGACTACCGGAGGCGAAGCTAATTTTGCTTGTTACTTTCTTTTCGGAGGAGTCATAAATTCCAAGATAAGTGAGGTCCGCGTAAAGGTCGCTGACAGCATACGTGCCGGCTACTTGCTTGGCAATGGCAGAAAGTAAAACCACCGTGTCATTTGATTGAGCGTAAATCTGCCAATAGCCTTGGGTGGCAGTGCTGTCGACCAATTCTGCTTTGGCGGTAGTAAATGACTTGGCGTCCGTGGCTACCACATCGGCATTTGCCTTGATGGTGGCGGCATCGGCATCGATAACTGCAGGCTCGAATGACGGAGCGAAACGAAGGGCCTGAACAGGGCTCACTTGTGCGGCAAACGCCGTTGCCACTACGCACAATGCGCCCAAAATAGCGTTGATTTTCTTCATGTTTTTTTGTTGATAAATATGAATTGAAAGTTTTTTCGGTTGGAAATCGACCGCAAAGTTACGCACTTTTATCAGTTTATGCAAATTTTATGCAAAATAGGTGCGTTTTTGTGCAAATTGTCTTGTCTATTCGCATAAGACCCGTCTATTTGTTACGCTTGGCACGCGGGTGGGTATGGTCGTACACGTTTTTTACTTGCTCAAAGGTGGTGTGGGTGTAAATCTGCGTGGTGGAGAGGCTGGCGTGCCCGAGCAGGGTCTGTATGGTGCGGATGTCGGCACCGTTGTCCAACATGGTGGTGGCAAAGGTGTGCCGAAGCACGTGGGGCGAGTGCTTGCGCAGGGTAGATACCTCGCCCATACGCTTGCGCACGATGCGGTACAGCACAGCGGCGGTGATCGGCTCGATAGTTTCGGTTCGGGCGTTGTAGCGGATTAGAAATGTGCTCGGCGTGGAAAACGGTGTGGGGGGGACCTCCGACTTTTCGATCTGTCGGGTGCGGACATCGTCGATGTAGTCCGCACGGGCCTGCAGGTAGGAGCGAATCTGTTGCGTCAGGGCATCGCCTATCGGGATGATGCGCTCCTTTTGGCGTTTGCCGAATACGCGGATTTGGCGGGTGGAGAGGTCGAGGTCTCGGTCGCGCAGCCCCACCATCTCGGACTCTCGCATACCGGTTTGGTAAAATAGCTCGATAATCAGGTTGTCTCGAATGGAGTCGAAGTCGTCGGCTGCGTGTTCCTCTTCCCGAGCTTGTTGCATCTCTTCGGGTTTGAAAAAGATAGGCAGCGGCTTGTCGGTTTTGGGGGCCGATACGCGCTGCGTGATGTCGCGAGAGACGATCTGTTGGCTGAGCAGAAAACGATAGAGGCTGTGCAGACTCGACAGATGGCGCTGCACGCTGCGGGGGCGGAGATGTTGTTTCTCAATCAAGTCGAGCAGCCATGTCTTCACATCCGTTTCGTCCACGGCCGTCGGGTCGAATTCGGACAAGTCGCTCAGCCCCAAGAATGTGCAGAATTCCTGCAGGTCTTTGCGGTAGGCCTCCACCGTATGGGGCGAGTACTTCCGCTCAATGGCGATATAGTCGAGAAACTTCGAAATCATTCGATTCCGAACGATTGGGTTTTAGGTTATATATATTTATTGTGTATCTCCCGCGCGGAGGAATGGTGTTCCTTTCGGTTCTCTATGCTATAATACTAATATGTGTTAATGAAACGAGTAACCCAAAAGCCGCACAAGCACAAGGTAAAAACAGGGAAAAAACAAGGAGAATCAACCCTGCATGTTAATTATTAATTTTATTATTACTGAGCCGAGTTGGCAGCCGCATTGCTCCATAGGTCAAAGGATATGCATGTTAATTCTTAATTGTTAATTATTAATTACTTGATTTCTTTTCCCACTTCATTTTCTTTCTCGAAGGGAAATAGACCGAACAGCTCGGCGTCGATACGGTCGGTAATCCAATGAAAATCATCGGGATTCTCTCCGAACTTGATGTGGTCGCCGTCCACGATGAGCAATTTGCCTTTGTACTCGCTAATCCACTGCTCGTACTTGTCGTTCAGTCCTTGCAGGTAGTCGATACGCATGCTCGCCTCGTAGGAGCGGCCGCGCTTCTGTATCTGTGCCACGAGGGTGGGGATGGAGGCGCGGATGTATATCATCAGGTCGGGCATCTTGACGAGCGACATCATCAGGTCGAACAGGTCGCGGTAGTTGTCAAAGTCGCGGTCGGACATAAAGCCTTGGTCGTGCAGGTTGGGCGCAAAGATGCGGGCATCCTCGTAGATGGTGCGGTCTTGGATGATGTAGTCGGAAGACTGCGAGATGTTTATCACATCCTTGAAACGCTTGTTGAGGAAGAATATCTGCAGGTTGAATGCCCAGCGGTTCATGTCCGCATAGAAATCCTCGAGATAGGGGTTGAATTCGACGGTCTCGAAGGCGGGCGTCCAGCCGTAGTGTTTGGCGAGCATTTTGGTCAGCGTGGTCTTGCCGCAGCCGATATTTCCTGCAATGGCGATATGCATAATATGGTGTAATTAAATGGTTTACAAGTGTAATAGTCCGTAGAGGTCTTGTGCCCTTTGGCTCCATAAAGGCGGCTTTTTAGCGCAAGCGGTCCTGCCTCACGCAGCCACAGGCGGTTTTTATTTCGCCCAAGTCTCTGCCGAGAATAGTCCGAACAGTTGGGCGTCTATCTTGTCGATGACAAGGCGGAAGTCTTCGGGGCGGTTCTCAAAATCGAGATTGTCGGCCTCGATTACGAGCACTTTGCCCTCGTAACGGTGGAAAATGAAGTCCTCGTACCGCTCGTTGAGGTCTTTGAGATAGTCTATCTGCATGCCCTTCTCGTACTCCCGCCCGCGTTTCTGTATCTGCGCGATGAGGCTTGGCACGGACTTGCGGAGGTATATCATCAGGTCGGGCATCTTCATCTTGAGTTTCATCAGGTCAAACAACTCCATATAGGTGTTGTAGTCCCGCTCCGAGAGGTCGCCACGTGCGTAGTTGTTGGCCACAAACACATACACGCCCTCGAATATGCTGCGGTCTTGCACGATGGTGTGCTCTGCCGCCTGCACGGAGAGCATGTCCTTGAAACGCTCTTTGAGAAAATAAGTCTCGAGGCAAAACGACCAACGAGGAATATCGGTGTAGTAGTCTTCCAGATAAGGGTTGAAGCGCACGCTCTCGAAGCGTGGTTCCCAGCCGTAGTAGCGAGCCAACATCTTGGTGAGGGTGGTCTTTCCGGCTCCGATATTTCCTGCAATGGCGATGTACATGGATGTGCTGTGGGTCTTTCGACGAAGTGGATAGAAGAGCGATGAATAGGGTGCTTCCATTGCCCCGTTGCATTTTGCTTGCAAAGATACTGCTAATTTTTGAAACTGACAAGGGGCAACACAACAATGCTTAATTCACAATGGTGATGTGTCGCCATGGACAACTATTTCAATTCCCAATTTCTAATTAACAAAGCGGCAACCTAACAATTTGTCAGACTGCTGCTTTCTAAGGGTCAATAGGAGCTGTATCGCTTATCGTATCGCCTCCCAAGTATGCCCATAGGCATCTGCCATTTTTATGACCCCCTCTCCTTTGCGTATGAGTGCCCATTCGCGTAAGGTGATACTCCGCTCTTCTATGGGGGTAAGATACAGATATTCATTGTCTTGCAGCGGGTAGGGCGGTGTTGTCTCAATTATAGTGGAAGTGTCCCGCCGAGGCCAATAACAGGTCTTTGTGTAGCGTTTTATGGTTACTGTGTCTTCGTACAGATAGTCCTTTCCATCCATAATCGGATTATCTGCTTCGTCTCGCTGCAAATCTATCCAAGCGTGTGCATATATGTCAACAGATGGTTCTTCTTTTGTAATGGGTGATAGCGATAAAGTGCAGGTCGCTTGAATGATTTCTGTTTTTCTTCCTTCCGGACGATACCAAGTTCCCTTTTCACTCATTGGTTCAGCGTTGCTTGTGATAGCAGCGATGCTAAACCATGTCGTATCCCCCTTGTCGGTAAGGAAAGTCAATGTGTCTCCTTTTGTATAGAGGGCGCAGAGTATCTCTTTTTCATCATCAAGCCATGCTAATAGTTTTGCGTTCCGCTCGGCGTAGGAAGTGTCTTCCCTACATGCCGCCATACACAGCAATAGGCAAACTACACCTATTTGTGTCATTCTTTTTCGGATAGTTTTCATTTCTATATAGAGGTATTAGGGAAATTTTTAACTGCTTACAGGAATTTGCGTGCAAAGATACGTAAATAATTTCGGCTGTGCAATTTTTTCTTAAGAATAGTTACTGCATCAAAATCAGTCAATGAGTATGGGGCAGAACAGTGCGAATGACGGCAGTATCCGGAGATGACTGTTCCGTGCCGCTCTCGACAAAAACTATCTCACAGAAATTAACTAACGCTCTTTTTGATGCGGTTGCCATGGGCGAACTTTTGCAAACGCCGTCTGCTAAAAATCGATTCGGTTTGGTGGAGTGCCAAAAAAGCAGTATCTTTGCAGTCGAAATACATAAAACCGCATAGGTCGCTCGCCGATGAGGTGCTTTTCGGGCGAGCGTTAATAGGGAATCGGGTGCAAATCCCGAGCAGTCCCGCTGCTGTAAGTTTAGTAGGAGTTATCTCCGCCGACGGCAATCCGTCACTGATAGAATCGTTCTATTGGGAAGACGCCGCCGAGCAAACGAGCCAGAAGACCTGCCTATGGCCGGTGTCAAACAGCGTTCTCGAGGAAAGAACGACGACAACCGCAATGCCGCCCCCGATAGGGGTGTCGTCTTGATAGAGGAGTATGCCTTGTGTGGGCAATTCTCTGCTATTCAGTGCATTGCATCGTGCCTTAGGCCGTTTGACACCTCGAGTCAAGCGGCTTTTTGTGTTATCCGCCTGTCGTGGGGCAACGGAAGACACATTTCGCACGTTCCCAAAACTGCTGTGGGTTGCAGCAGTCCATTAAACAATAGATTAAGGATGAACCCGTTTCTGCGCAAGCCGTTGTGCTGCCATGCAAGGGCTTGCGCAGAAAACATCCGAATCGGGCCTCGTTTTCCGATAATTAGCGTTTCCTTACAGTTATAAATAAAGATTTTGCCGTAGCACTGTGGTCAGTCGCTGCGCACTCTGTCGTTGTGCGTGCCGTCGCTTGCTGCATGAGCCACCGAAAGAACGGTTTTGGAGCGGATTTTGAGCGTATCTTTGTATCATTTCCGCGCTATCCGACAACGGTTTTTGTATAATTCATAAAAAAGTAGTAACTTTGCGCGGATAAATTGGAATCATAGCGGGAATTTCCCCTAAAAGATAGTTGAAAATGATGAAAAAATGGCATAACTCGATTGGTAAAATGCTCTCGACGGGGTTGCTGTGTGCGGCGTGCTGGCTGTCGCAGCCCGTGGGGGCGCAGCAGTCGGCGATGGAGACGGCGTATCTGCGTTTGGCGGAGCGTTTTGAGCAACGTGACAAGACCTTGCAAAAGGACCTGAAACCCTATCTGCAGAAGTATCCCTATACCACCTACGAGGATGAGATTCATTTCTTTGGCGGTGTGATGCAGGCGGAGAAAGGAAAATGGAAACAGGCCGCCAAAGAGTTGGAGCAGGTCGATCACAAGGCGCTGACCCGCCCGCACCAAACGGAGTACCAATTCTATCGCGGCTACACCTATCTCATGCTGCAGGAGTATTCGCGTGCGGCGGTCTATTTCTCGTTGTTGCGCAAGACGGACAATGCCTATACCACCAAGGCGACCTACTACTACGCCTATTGCCAGTATAAGCAGCAGAATTACGACAAGGCGCTTCCGGCTCTGCTGTCGCTCGAGGGCAAATCGGAGTACGCCAAGACGGTGCCTTATTATATTGTGCAAATCTACTATGCGCAGGGCGAGAACACCGAGGTGGAGACCCGTGCGGAGCAGCTGCTCTCGTCGCAGTCCGACAATGAAAATAGCGGCGAGCTCCATCGTATGTTGGGCGAAATCTATTATCAAAAGGCAGCAGCCGCCAAAGAGCCGACCCGTACGCAAAATCTGCAGCAGGCGGTGTCGCATTTCGAGGCCTATCGGGCTGCCGCCAAGTCGAGCGAGCTGCCGTTGGTGCGCAACGATTTGTATCTCTTGGGGCAGTCCTACTATCTGCTCAGCGCCAACGACAAGACGACCGACCGGCTCTTGAAGGCGGTCGAAACGCTCAAGCAGGTGCGGCAAGACAAAGACTCCGTGTCCGAGAGCACGTGCCTGACGCTCGGCAATGCCTATATCCGCCTCGGACAGACCGAGCAGGCCAAGCTCTCCTATCAGGCCGCTGCGGCTTTCCGCCTGACACCGAGCGTGCGCGAAGAGGCGCTCTACAACTACACACTCTGCACATATCAGTCCTCCACGGTGTTGGGCGAGAGCGTGCAGGCTTTTAAAGATTTCCTGAAAGAATATCCGCATAGCAAGCACCAAAACGAGGTCTATGCGCTGCTGAGCGATGCCTTTTTGCGTTCCCGCAACTACGCATCGGCCATGGCGATACTCGATTCCATTCCTTCGCCGTCGAAGCAGTTGCTCGCCACCAAGCAGTATTTGCGCTATCAGTTGGGCGTGGATGCGTTCCTGCAGGGCAAGATGGACGCCTCACGCAACTACATGACGGAGGTGCTGAACCACACGAGCGAGGACGATACCTATACCACGGAGGCCTACTATTGGCGTGCTGAGGCAGCCTATCGTTTGCACGATTACGCATCGTGTATTAAGGACCTAAACCGCTACCACTTCCGAACCAACTCCCGAGAATCGGCGAACTACACCCTATCTTCCTACTTAGCCGGCTATGCCTATTTCTCAGAAAAAGACTATAAGCAGGCGGAGACTAGCTTCCTCAGCTATGTCGATATGGCGCAGACCACCGACCCGACCTATCCCGATGCGCTGAACCGTTTGGGCGACTGCGCTTTCAATGCCCGCAACTTCAATGCTGCCATTTCCTATTACGGCCAAGTGATTGACCGTAACACCACAGGCTCCGACTATGCCATCTTCCAACGAGGCTATGCGCTCGGCTTGCAGCACAAGTATGCCGACAAGATAGAAGCCATGCAGACCCTTGTGGCGCGCTATCCGAAATCCGACTACGCTGACGACGGACTCTACGAGACCGCCCGTGCCTACCTGCAGCAAGACAACGAGCGGGCGGCTATCACGGCCTACGAACAGCTGCTGAATAGCTATCCCAACAGCAGCTATGCCCGCAAGGCCTCGTTGGAGTGCGCCATGCTCTATCGCAACTTGAACCAATACAACGAGGCGATTGCCGCCTACCGCAAGACCATCGAGACCTATCCTGCCTCGGAGGAAGCCTATTCCGCACTTGAGGGGCTGCAGTCGCTCTATGTGGAGACGGGCAATATCGATGAATACCTTGCCTACACCAAGCAGCTCGGCAAAATGAACATGCAGGTATCGACGGCCGACGATTCGCTCAGCTATGCCGCTGCCGAATTGCAATACATGCAGGGCAACTATCAGAAGGCGGCCGATGCGCTGACTTCCTACCTGTCGCACTACTGCACGGGCGGGCGTTATTGTACCACAGCGCAGTACTATGCCGCGGACTCCTACTATCGCCTTGGCAAGACGACGGAGGCGTTGCGGGAATACAAAGCCCTTGCCGAGCTTTCGGGCAATCCGTATATCGAGGAGGCGTGCATGCGGGTGGCAGGGCTCGCTTATGACGGGAAGGACTACCAGATCTCGCTCGAATACTTCTATCGCATGCTCTCGCTCGCCTCGTCGCGTGAGAACACCGACATCGCCCGATTAGGCATTTTGCGTTGCAGCTACTACCTCGGGCGGCACCAATCCACGATTGATATTGCCACGCAGATATTGGCCGACAGCCCGACCGACGAGGTACGGAGCGAGGCGCTTTACAATCGTGCCAAGGCCTACATCGCCCAGCAGCAATACTCAGCGGCGTTGGAGGACCTCGCCCCGCTTAGCAAGGAGGTGCGCACCGCCGCCGGTGCCGAGTCGGAGTACCTGAAAGCAGACTGCTACTACCGTCAGGGCAACCTCGACCAAGCCGAGGCGGAGGTGATGGCGTTTGCCGCCATGAACACGCAACAGCAGTATTGGCTCGCGCGAGCCTTGGTGCTGCTGTCGGACATCAACCATAGCCGAGGCGACGATTTCCAAGCTCGCCAATACCTGCTCACGCTGCAGACCAACTATCACGGCAACGATGATATTGCCACGCTGGTCAGCGAGCGTATGGCTGCCCTCGATGAAAAAGAGAACGAACAAGTGACCGAAGACGATGAAGACTAACAGATTAAGCACTCTCCTATGCGCGGCGGCGGTTGGCTGCTGCGTGTACGCCCAAGATACGACGCTCAACCGCAATGTAACCGTCGAGCGTGATTTTCAACCCATTGTGCAACAGGCCGGCAAGATTGCCACCAAGCCGCAGGCGGTGGAGGCCACTTTCCCGCCCGCCGAGGTGCATTACTCCGACTATGTGGCGTCCGTCTCGCCCGATTTCAACATCAACCCTCTGCTCAGTCAGCCCACGCGTTTCACAAGCCCCTACCGCTATAATGGGCTTGTGCGTGGGGGTCTCGGCCACACCAATACGCTGTTCGATTTTGCGTACCACTTGGATGACCAAAAGAACAGCATTCTCGATGTCTATGCCAATCATCGTGCCGAGTGGGGTCGCCGCACCAACAGCCGCACGCAGGTGGGCTTCGATTTCCGCCATCCCTTTACCACTGCCGAACTATATTTCGGTGTGCGGGGCGGCAACAAGTTCTATACCCGCTACGGGCGGTATTATGACGGTGACAAGGGGCTTACGATAGACCGCTTCAAGGACTTCGAGTCCGTCGATAAGCAGACGATTTGGAATGTCGATGCCTTCATGGGTGTCCGCAGCACCAAAAAATCGGATATCCAATACACGGTGCAGGTGGGCTACTCGCTCTTTGCAATGCCGAAGGAAGTCAGCGAGCATAGTCTGAAGACGAAGGCGAATGTCGATTGGCACAGCAATGAGCACCATGTGGGTGGCAACCTGACGATGCAGAATGCCTTTATGCAGACCTCGCTTTATGCCGACAGCCTCTACAACTCGCGCCATGCACTCCGTATTGAGCCGTACTATGCCTACCTCGGCAGCCGCTTCTCCATTCATGTCGGCGTGCAGTTCAATCTCAATATCGGGCGTGGGTCCTACCTGTCCAACTTGGATAATGTGACTTTTGCGCCCGCACCGAAGGTTGATTTCGAGGCGCAGATAGCCAAAAAATGGCTCACGCTCTACGGCTCCGCCACGGGGTCGCTGAGCACAGGAATGGTGGAGCCGTGCATGAATGCCATTCCGTATCGCAATGTATATCCGCTCATCACCTCGCACCATGTGGCGCCCTATACGCCCATCGATGCGCAATTGGGCTTCCATATTCGCCCTTACCGCGACCTGCTCATTGATATCTACGGCGGCTATGCCTACCAAATCAATCAGTTGACTACGCTCGCCACGGTGGCGCAGACCACTTCGAGCGGCGTGGATATGCTACCGGGGATGATTTCCTACTTCTATTCCGATTACGGGCGGGGCAAGATTGGCGCTGAGTTCTCCTATCATTATCAGGACATTATCACCATCCATTTGGGCGGCAACTACTATTTCTGGCAGTCGTTCCGCTTCGAGGACACCGAGGCGGGCGAGGACAACACTCGTGTGCTGCGCAAGAGCGGCTATGAGGGCGTTGTGCTGCGCAAGAACGGCGTGTACGACCGTGCCAAGTGGGACTTGCACTTGCGCATCGATGGCCGTATCGACCGCCACTGGTCGCTCTATAGCGATAATATGTTCTCCGGCAGCCGCACCGCTTTGGTTTCGCAGGCGGATGCCGACGGCTCGTACGAGCGCACGCTCAAGCCGATGGTCAATCTCTCGTTGGGCTGCCAGTACGAGACGGTGGTGGGCAAGTACGCCAACCGCCAAGGGCAGCAACCCAATTTGGCTGCGTTCTTCCAGCTAAACAACTATATCCACCGCCGCAACGACCTTTGGTACGGCTACCAGACGGAGGGTATCAACTTTTTGGTAGGTGTCACCTATCGTTTCTAACCTTGTCTGTCTATGACCGAACATCATTACACAGGGCTGACTGCTGCCGAAGTGGCGGAAAGCCGTTCCCTACACGGGCAAAATATCCTCACCCCTCCCCAAGAAGAGACGCTCTGGAGCAGGGTGTGCAGTTGCAGGCACTACTCATTGGTAGTGCTTAGTTTTTGCGCCGCCGTATTGGTGGCGTTGGGGCTTGGCGTAGCCGTGTTGGCGGGCGTGTCGCTCCCGCATGGGGTATGGACGGCTCCGCTTATCTTACTCACGCTCTGCGCTTTATCCTATCTCGTGGCGTTCTTCGGCGGGCATTACGACAAGGCTAACCGCCGCTTCGAGATGGATCCGCTTATCACCATTCTGCTCGTGGCGCTGCTGCTCTCGGCGGCCATTTCGTTCTATCAGGGCGTTTGGGGCGGCAAGACGGGTATCACGCCGTATTTCGAGCCGATAGGTATCGCCATAGCCGTGCTGCTCGCCACGGGTGTGGGCTACATCCTTGAGCGGCAAAACGAGAAGACCTTCCGCAGCCTCAACGAGGTGAATGACGATACGCCCGTTAAGGTGATTCGCGACGGCAATGTGCATGAGGTGCCGCGTCGTGAGGTGGTCGTGGGCGATATCATTCTGCTCGAGACGGGCGAGGAGGTGCCTGCCGACGCTGAGTTGCTGGAGGCAATGAATCTGGTGCTCAACGAGTCGTCGCTCACGGGCGAGCCGCAGTGCAGCAAGACGACCGACTCGGCGCATTTCGACCCCGATGCCACTTATCCGTCCAATCAGGTCATGAAGGGTTGCACCGTGCTCGAGGGCGATTGTACGGCGCGGGTCTTCGCCGTGGGTGATAAGACGGCGTGCGGCAAGGTCTTTCGGGCAGCACAGGTGCGGGACGATGGCGATACGCCTCTCACGCAGAATCTCAAACAGTTAGCGGGTGTCATCACCAAGGTCAGTTACGCCATTGCCGCTATTATTTTGGTGGGGCGTGTGTTGGCGTATCTCGCGGCGGGCCACACAGCGCTCGATGTCGATATGGTCAAGTACCTGCTGGATAGCGTGATGATAGCCGTAACGCTCATTGTGGTCGCCACGCCGGAGGGGCTGCCCATGGCCGTCACGCTCAGCCTTGCCTTCAGCATGAAACGTCTGATGAAGCAGCATACGCTGCCTCGCACCATGCATGCGTGCGAGACGATGGGGGCCGTGTCGGTTATCTGCACCGACAAGACGGGTACGCTCACGCAGAACCAGATGCGAGTGCAGACCACCGAGTTTGTCGGTTTGGCGGGGCAGCGACTGAGCAGCGACCCTACCTCCGAGCGCATCAAGGAGTGTATCGTGGCCAATTCCACCGCCAATCTCGACTACTCCGACCCGAACCGTCTCCGAACCATCGGCAATCCCACCGAGGGAGCGTTGCTGCTGTGGCTGCACGACCAAGGCGTGTCGTATGCGCCGCTGCGGGAGCAGATAGATATCGTGGAGCGCTTGTCGTTCTCCACCGAGCGTAAGTTTATGGCCACGCGTGTCCGTTCTCGCCTGTCGGGGCGGCAGGTGGTCTATGTCAAGGGCGCACCCGATGTGCTGCTCGACTACTGCGACCTGACAGCGGACGAGTTTATCGACCTCAGTGCGCTGTTGGCACAGTATCAGGCCAAGGCACTCCGCACGTTGGCGTTTGCTTGTATCGAGACCGACTGCGAGCAGCCGCTTGAGCAGATTGTGCGGGCGGGCGGGCTTACTTGGATAGGCGTGGTGGCGATAGCTGACCCCATCCGTGCCGATGTTCCGGCTGCTATCCGTGAGTGTACCGAGGCGGGCATCCGTGTTAAGATTGTTACGGGCGATGCGCCGGGTACGGCCAAAGAGATAGGTCGCCAGTTGGGGCTGTGGTCGGATGCCGATAGCGAGCGTAACATACTGTTAGGCACAGAGTTAGCCGCCATGTCGGATGAGCAACTCATGGAGCGGCTGCCCGATGTCAAGATTATCTCTCGTGCTCGCCCCAACGACAAGGAGCGTGCCGTGCGCCTGCTGCGTCGGTTGGGCGAGGTAGTTGCCGTCACGGGCGATGGCACCAACGATGCCCCTGCGCTCAATGCCGCCAATGTCGGTCTGTCGATGGGCGACGGCACGGCGGTTGCCAAAGAGGCCAGCGATATGACCATTATGGACAACTCGTTTGCCACCATTGCCAATGCGGTGATGTGGGGGCGTTCGCTCTATAAAAATATCAAGCGCTTCATTCTGTTCCAGATGGTGGTCAATGTCGCGGCGTGCCTCACGGTCGCTATCGGAGCGTTCACGGGTACGGATTCGCCGCTCACCGTCACGCAGATGTTGTGGGTCAATCTCATTATGGATACTTTCGCTGCCCTTGCCTTGGCATCGCTGCCGCCTACGCATAGCGTCATGCACGACCGCCCGCGTCCGCAGAACGAGCCGCTTTTGCGCGGTATCGGCGGTCAGATTGTGACGATTGGTCTTATCTTTACGGCACTGATGATGGGGCTGCTGATGTTATTCGAGCATACCGCCACCACTTCGTTCACTGACCTCTCGTTTGCTTTCGGCAAGCAGAACGGACTTACTCCATACGAGTTGGGGCTGTTCTTCACGTTCTTTGTATTCTTGCAGTTCTGGAATCTGTTCAACGCCAAAGCGTTTATGACCACGCAGTCTGCTTTCCACGGCCTTTCGTGGCAGAACACCAAGTGGTTCTTGCTCATTGCGGGTATCATTTTCGTTGGGCAGTTGTTGGTAGTCGAGATGCCGGGTCTGCAGGTGATGTTCAATGTGGCGGAGGGCGGACTCACGTGGCAGGATTGGCTGATTATCATAGCCTCCACTTCGTGTGTGCTGTGGGTCGGCGAGCTGATACGCTTGGTCCGCCGCCTCATTGCCAAGAACGCATAATTTCATTCTAAATTCGCATCGTCGTGGATTATCGTTATGCAGGTTCGAGCGGACTGCAGATACCGCTTATCTCTTTGGGGCTTTGGCACCATTTCGGTAGTGTCGATTCGTTCGATACGGCACGCTCCATGCTCCTTCATGCTTTCGATGCGGGTGTTACCCATTTCGATTTAGCGAACAATTATGGTCCGGAGCCCGGATCGGCGGAATGTACGTTCGGACGGGTTCTGCGTGAGGATTTGTCCGCGCACCGTGACGAGATGATTATCTCCTCCAAGGCAGGGTACGGTATGTGGCAAGGCCCTTATGGCGATGGGGGAAGCCGCAAGTATCTCATGGCATCGTGTGACCAGAGTCTGCGTCGTACGGGGTTAGACTATTTTGATATTTTCTATTCCCATCGCTACGACCCGCATACCCCTATCGAGGAGACTATGCAGGCCTTGGTCGATATAGTCCGTGCGGGTAAGGCCTTGTATGTCGGTTTGAGCAACTATCCGATTGAGCGTCAGCAGGCTTGCTACGACTATCTTACAGCGGCTCATGTTCCCTGCGTGCTGAGTCAGTATCGTGCTAATCTCTTGGCGCAAGATACTTTGCAGCAAAATCTACCTGTGGCTGAGGCCGCAGGGTCCGGATTTATCTGTTTCTCTCCGTTGGCACAGGGTCTGCTCACCGACCGCTATCTGCATGGGGTTCCGTCGGATAGTCGTGCGGCTCGTGAGGTGTTCTTGCATCGTGCCGATATCACAGCGGCAGTGTTGGAGCGTACCCGCCGATTAGGCGAGGTGGCGGCAGCACGCGGGCAGTCTATCGCTCAGATGGCACTTGCTTGGCTGCTAAGTCGGCAGGGCGTGACGAGTGTCATTGTGGGAGCCGGCTCGGTTGCGCAGTTGTCCGACAATTTGGCGGCAACGCAAAATCTCTCTTTCTCGGCTGAGGAGCTTCAGCTCTTGCAGTCCCTTTGCTCTTGATATGCGTCATTTCAGCCTCATAGTCTTTTTGTGTGCCGTCAGTTTGTCGCTGTCGGCTCTCCCCGTGGATTATCGCTTGTCGTTCCGTGGCGGGGCTATTATGCCCGATGGCAAGGTCGATGTCATGACGGGGCATAAGGGGCAATGGACGGGGCCGGCTTGGAATGCGGAGTTTGCCGTGGCGTTTCACCCCGATTGGCAGGGGTTGCGTGATTGGAACCACGCATCCGTGGGCGTGGCGTTGGGCTATTGGTATTTGGGCGACCATAGCTTGCTCGGCAGTGCCATTACCCCGTATCTTTTTCTCGATGTCCCTCTGATTCGTTGCCCGCATTTCGTGTGGGGCGTGCGTCCGGGCGTGGGCGCGGCTTTTGTCACGCGCACCTATCGCAATACCATTTCTTCCGACCAGCGCTACATGTCGCTTACCGACGCCAATAGCTGTATCGGCAGCGTCTTCAATTTCCATTTCCCGGAGGCCATGTATTTCGAGTTCCCGATTCGTGCGGGCTGGAGTGTGTTGGCGGCAGGCGGTTGGTATCATATCAGCAACGGCAGCATGGTGCAGCCCAATTCGGGCTATAATATCTTTTCGGGCGAGGTGGGCGTGCGCTATCAGCCTCAGTCGGCCGAACCGACCCCGAACCAATCCGCTGCCGACCCCGAACCACTGCGCAAGTGGGAGGTGGAATTTGCTTATGCAGCGGGCGGCCGTCAGGTCTATTACCAAGACCGTCAGACCTTTTTCGCTTGCGAGCTGCAGGCAGCGGCCTATTGGCGAGCGCATCGGATTTTCCGTTTGGGCGTGGGCGTCGATGTGTTTTACGACGGAGCGTATCGGGTCCGCCAAACTAATTTTCAAAAGACCAATCTGGCAGCAGCTCGTGCCGACGGCAGCGATTGTTGGCGCTTGGGCGTCAGTGTGCAGCCCGAGTTTGTGGTCGGCCGGTTCACGGCGGGATTCCATTTCGGAGTCTATTTGCTCGACCCCGTTAAGAATTTGGAGCCCTATTCCGAGGCGTCGCAATCCGAGTCGGGGCGGCTTCATAAGGGCATTTTCTACAGCTACAACCTGCTCAAAGCGGGTTCGGCGGGTTATCCCGACGGCTGGCTCTATACGCAGATAGTGCTCCGCTATCGTCTGCCGTACCATCTCTTTGTGCAGGCCACGATGAAGGCGCATCTCACCAAGGTCGAGTTCGTGTCGGGTGGGGTAGGCGTCTATTTGTAGATGCGCAAAAAGCAATCCGACAAGAGAACAGCGGATGTCGTGCGTTGGCTATCCGTAAAGTCGCATAAACAGCCGACAAGAGAACAGCGGATGTCGTGCGTTGGCTATCCATAAAAGTCCGCAAAAGCAATTCACCGGTGATTCTTTAATTAGTCCTTCTATATGAAAAAACTTCCTTTTCTTTTTGTCCTTGGGGTTTTGTTTGTTTCGTGTGCCCATACCGATACCGAGCAGCGTTCGGTAGCGGATTCAGCGGGTTGTCCGCTCAACGACACGCTCGGGGCGTGTGCTGATAGCAATGCCGAGCGGCATTCGGTGGCGGATACGACATGGTGTTATCCGCTTGATGCGAGTCTTAGCGATACCGAGCAGCGCTTGGTAGCCTATTCCGCATGGTGCTACCCGCTCAACGACACGCACGAGGCGTGTATCACGTTCAATGCTGACCATTCGTTTCAGGAGGAGTTGCGTCAGGCGGGTTCGCAGGATGGGGTGGTCTATGGCACCATTTCGGGCGAGTGGTTGTTGGCGAAGGCTTGCGGCAAGGCTGTCATCGCGCAGCGCTACCGCCTTGCTTCGTTGCTGAGCTCGGTCGATTCGCTGTCGGTGCGTGCTTACTATGAGCGGGAGAACCGGCGTCTCTCGGAGGCTCAACAGCAGCACATCCTCTATGGTATCGGTCCTTTCTCGGGTTTCACGCCGGATGGGCATAT
>CAVHGD010000033.1:0-22107 GCA_963635385.1 Dialister sp. CAG:486
GTAATATCCGGATTCTAAACTTTCAAATCTACAAATAGCCCTGCTCCTTCCGCTTATAGAGCCCCGATAGCGGTTTTTTAGCGCGGGATAGTATCCCGCCCGAACGGCTCCTAAGAGCCGCCATGCAGAAGTTCATAGGATATGTATGTTAATTGTTAATTTACAGGTTGTTAATTTTTAATTATTAATTGAATATATGAATTACCTTTTCACTTCCGAGAGTGTCAGCGAAGGGCACCCGGACAAAGTAGCGGACCAGATTAGTGACGCTGTGTTGGACAATTTCTTGGCGCAGGACGCTCGCAGCCATGTGGCGTGCGAGACGTTGGTTACCACGGGTCAGGTGGTAGTTGCCGGTGAGGTGACGAGCCGCGGTTATGTGGATATCCAGCAGGTGGTGCGTGATACCATTCGTAAGATTGGTTATACCAAGGCGGAGTATAAGTTTGAGGCGGAGAGCTGTGGTATCTTGACGGCTATCCACTCGCAGTCGGCGGACATCAATATGGGCGTGAGCCGTGCGTCGAAGATGGCGCAGGGTGCGGGCGACCAAGGCATGATGTTCGGTTACGCCACGGCGGAGACGGAGAACTACATGCCTCTCACGCTCGACATGGCGCACACCATAGTTTATACATTGGCCCATATCCGCAAGGAGGGCACGCAGATGACCTACCTGCGCCCCGATGCCAAGAGTCAGGTGACTATCGAGTATAACGACAAGAACGAGCCGGTGCGTATTGATACCATTGTCATCTCCACGCAGCACGACCCGGGCGTCAGTCAGGAGCAGATTCGTCAGGATATGATTGATATCGTGTTGCCGCGTGTGGCGACGCGCGACGCCAAGTATGCGGAACTGCTGCAGGGCGAGTATAAGTTGTTGGTCAACCCGACGGGCAATTTTGAGATCGGTGGTCCTCACGGCGATACGGGCCTCACGGGTCGCAAGATTATTGTCGATACTTACGGTGGCCGTGGCGCACACGGTGGTGGAGCTTTCTCGGGCAAGGATCCCTCGAAGGTCGACCGCTCGGCAGCCTATGCAGCTCGTTGGATTGCCAAGAACATGGTCGCAGCGGGCGTGGCACGCGAGATGTTGGTGCAGGTCAGCTATGCTATCGGTGTGGCGAAACCCGTCAGCCTGTTTGTCGACACCTACGGCACGGCGCGTAAGGGTATCAAAGACGCTGATATTGTGCGCGTTATCAATCGTTTGTTCGACCTTCGCCCGGCGGCTATTGCGCGTGACTTGAAGCTCTGCGAGCCTATCTATGAGGAGACGGCCAAGTATGGCCATGTCGGGCGCACGCCGGAGGTGGTGGAGAAGACCTTTGTGGGCGAGAACGGCAAGACCTTTACCAAGCAGGTGGAGCTCTTCACGTGGGAGAAGCTGAACCGTGTGGACGACATCCGCCACGCCTTTGGTATATAATTTGCAGCGGGGAGATTTACGGTTTTCTATGCCTTCGGCAAGAAAAATAGAAGAAAATCGGAAAAAAGTCTCCTATGCTGCTCCGCAGCAAGAGAAATAAAGGAAATAAAAGAAAAAAATATCTTCATTAATTTCTTTCATTTCTCGTGAGCGTAGCGAGCAGGACAATTTTCCTCTATTTTTCGCGAGCTTTGCGAGCAGGAGCCCTAAAACACGAGCAGGAACCCTAAAATATTTAATTTTTAATTATTAATTGGAAAGATGTCCCAAAGAACAAAACAGTCCATCATAGTCTCCGCCATTGTCGTCGTCGCCATTGCGCTTGACCAAGCCCTTAAGGTGTATATCAAGACTCATTTTGCGTTGGGCGAGGCGCACGAGATCACGTCGTGGTTTTGGCTTTGCTTTGTCGAGAACAACGGCATGGCGTTTGGTATCGAGTGGTTTTCCAAGCTGCTCTTGACGCTGTTCCGTATCGTGGTGGTCGGATTGCTCGGTTGGTATATCGCGGTCTTGATTCGCAAGCAGAATGCTCGCACGGGGTACCTTGTTACGTTGGCGTTGATTGTGGCGGGCGCACTCGGCAATATTATTGACTGTGTGGCGTATGGCAAGATTTGGGGCTATGCGGGTTGGATGTATGGCCGTGTGGTCGATATGTTGTACTTCCCGCTGATTCGCAACTCGGTAGGCGAGGTCTTGTTTTTCCGTCCTGTGTTCAATCTCGCCGACTCGTGTATCACCTGTGCTGTCATTATTATCTTGCTTTTCTATCGTAAGGACTTGAATGATACGCTGACCTCTCACAAAACTCCCCCTTCCCCCCTCAAAGAGGGGGAATGAGTAACGAGATGGAAATCAGTTACTGTAAAGAGGATGAATAAGTTGCTGTTATTATGAGTCGATTATTGAATTTGCTATCTCCATCCCCCTCCTTTGGAGGGGCGAGAGGAGGTTGGAGCTGTGCCCTTCTCCGCAAAAAAGCGCATTCTATCTCTCCATTCCCCTCCTATGGAGGGGTTAGGGGAGGTCTTGTAGTTCTTCTCTTTTTGTTTTTAGTCGGTTGCCGCCCGCATGGCGTACTCTCTTCTCGGCAGATGCGTAGCGTCTTGCTCGACTTGCACCGCACGGATGCCGTCTTGCAGGCGGCGGGCTACAACTACGGGCACGATGAGGATGTGGCCAAGTACTATCAGGCGGTGATGGACAAGCACGGCATCACGCAGGCCGAGTTCGACAGCTCGCTCGTTTGGTATACCAACCACCCGCAGCTGTTCGACAAGATCTACCCGCCCGTGGTCAAGCAGTTGGAGGCGGAGCGGGACGCATGGCAGGCGCAGCACGACGAGACGCAACGCCTTATCGGCTTGGAGTTGCAAGATAAGTGGAATCGTGAGGCAAACCCGGTGAAACGAAAACCCATCGAGGAGGTCTTCTATGAGAGCCGTTACGGCTTGCAGGTGTCCTATTTCTTAGACGCCACTCGCCCGCCTCTGTCTCAAGACTCTACGGGTCTGTTCTTCTCGCCCGACACGACTCATATTGTTATCCCCTACCAATAACCGCTAACGAGTAATGTACAAAAAAACTCGGTAATCCCTTTTGGAATTACCGAGTTTTTTGTTGCAAACGCAGTTTCAATTACTTGTGGCAATCGTCCTTGCTCTTGCCGGTCTTGCTGTAGCTGGTCTTGATAGCATCTTCCGAAAGGCCGGTTTTCTTGAGAGCAGCCTTCTGAGTGTCGATGTAGGTGTCTAATTCGTTGCTGGTTGCCCACATCAAAGTGGTGGTAGTGTTCTCAACACCGAGTACGGTGGTCGTGATTTTTACTTCGTAGCAGTACTGAGTGTCGCCGCACGAGGTGAGCGAGAGAGCCGTTGCCATAACAACAGCGCATGCAATAGCAAATTTCTTCATAAGAATAGTAATTGTATTTAGTGAAAAAATAATTCGATTTGGTTTCCATCCCATCGCAGGGAAGTAGCTTATATTCAGCAAAAATAACTTTGAAATCAAAGCCCATTCGTCTTTTGACCCCCAAAAAAATCAATCAGACTTGTCAAAAACGGCTGCAAAGGTACTCATTTTCTCTCAATCCGCCAAGTGTATTTATATTTTTGCACATTTAGTATCAATTTTTGCCGCTCCCCTTCTCTTTATCTCCGCCACCCATTCTTTCCATTTTCCCCAAAAAAATCCCCCAATTTTCCCTTCAATTTTCTATCTCTCCCCGTTAAAATAGCGGAAATTTTGTTATATCGGAAATTATGTGTATCTTTGCACGCTATTTTCGGATGGTGTACCACTCGGACAGTGTGATAAGATACCTCGTGTATCCCGCAATAATGGCGCAATTTCGTGCTTCCGTACGGAGCACATCCACAGACAAAATAGGTCGAATTTGCGCGTAAGGTAAGGAACAACTTCATGTAAGGCAAAGAACAACTTTGCGTAAAATAAGTAACAACTTTGCGTAAAACTAAGTAGCACTTTTAAGAGCCGTTTTTGCCCCAATTCCCGAACCACTCCCGAACCAACTCCTTACCAGACAAAATAGGTCGAATTTGCGCGTAAGGCAAGGAACAACTTCATGTAAGGCAAAGAACAACTTTGCGAAAAATAAGTAACAACTTTGCGTAAAACTAAGTAGCACTTTTAAGTGCCGTTTTTGCCCAAATTCCCGAACCACTCCCGAACCAACTCCTTACCAACGCCCTATCAACGCCCTATCACTTCCGACCCAACGCCTTACCAACTCCGAAGTAGCACCGAACAAGAACCAATTTAGGAATATAAATACACAAAGATACTATGGCAAGTTTACAAAAGATTCGTAATCATGGCGCCCTGCTCATCACGATAGTGGGCCTCGCCATGCTAGCCTTTATTATGGGGGACTTCCTCAATTCGGGTAGTTCATTCTTTAATCGCAGCCGCGAGAATGTCGCATCTATCGAGGGTCAGGACATTCACTACACCGAGTACGAGGCGGCCAAAGACCAACTGACTGATGTTTATAAGATTGAGTTGGGTCGTACCGACTTCGATGAGGAGATGTCCAACCAGATTCGCAATCAGGTATGGCAAATGATGCTGCTCGATTACACGCTCAAGGCACAAGCTGAGAAAATCGGTATGGATGTTACCGCTGACGAGTTGAGCGAGCTTTGCATCGGCGAGAACCCTCACCAGATCATTCGTAGCCGCCGCGCATTTTACGATGAGAACGGCCAATTCAGCCGTACAGCGCTCGTGCAGTTCCTTTCGGCCGTTGAGCAAGATGCCGACGATTCCGAGCAGGCTGCCACGCTCAAGCAGTACAAGTCGTATTGGCTGTATTGGGAGAATGCGGTGCGCCTGACCTATATGCAGGAGAAATACACTTCGTTGGTGCAGCATCTCGTTCGTGCCAATTCTTTGGAC
The DNA here is from genome assembly GCA_963635385.1 of Dialister sp. CAG:486. Classification (GTDB taxonomy): domain Bacteria; phylum Bacteroidota; class Bacteroidia; order Bacteroidales; family Paludibacteraceae; genus Colicola. The sequence continues at coordinate 4,859 of CAVHGD010000033.1, forward strand.
GCCAAATATGCTTTCGATGCGCGTCAGAACAGTACGAGCGTGGAATATGTGCTCCAGCCCTATTTTACGGTAGCCGACAGCATTGTTAAGGTCAGCGATGGCGATATCAAGAAGCTCTACAAGGAGCATAAGCCGCTCTACAAGCAGACTCCGAACCGTGCGATCGCCTATGTGGCTTTCGATATCGTTCCTTCTGAGCAAGACTTCGCCGATGCCGAGAAAATGATGAAAGATTTGGAGGAGGAGTTCAAGACTGCCGAAGATGTCTCAATGGTAGTTAATGTAAATTCAGATATCAACTACGACGGCCGTGACTATTCTCGTGAGACCGTTCCGGCTCAGTTCCGTGACTTCGCTTTCGGCAGCAATGCCAAAGCCGGCCAGACCACGGATCTCCTTTTCGAGAACAATACCTACTCGATGGCTCGCCTTATCAAGTGCGGCTATTCGTTGCCCGACTCGGTTGAGCTGAAGGCTATTGCGCCGGCAGGGCAAGAGGATCAGGAGTTGGGTTGGTATACCGCAGTCGAGCTTCCGCAGAACATCGCCGAGCAGGCATTTGCCGGCAAGCGTGGCACTCGTTTCACCATCAAGCAAGGTGCAGGTGAGCAGACGTTCGAAATTATGGACATCAGCCCTGCAACGCCGAAGGTAAAATTAGCTATTCTCCAGCGCGAGGTTACTCCGTCGAACAAAACTTATTCGGCTCTCTATAACAAGGCCAAACAGTTCGCTTCGGCCAACCAGAGCGAGGATGCGCTCCGTGCCGCAGCCGGTGAGGCAGGCCTTACGGTCTACCCGCAGTACAATTTGCAGGCAACCACCGAGAATGTGGCTCGCCTCAAGTCCAGCCGTGCCATTGTGCGTTGGGCGTTCGAGGACAAGCGCAAAGAGGGTCAGGTGAGCGATGTGTTCGAGTGCGGTGACAAGTTCGTCGTAGCCGCTTTGACTGAGATCAACGATGGCGAGTATCGTTCGTTGGAGTCGGTTCGTGCCGAGTTGATGATGGAGGCTGTCAATAACGCAAAAGCAAAATATATCAGCGAGAAGCTTGCCGGCGTCAAGTCGTTGGACGAGGCTGCACAGATCACGGGCACGCAGATTCAGTCGGTCGAGAAGGTAACGCTTTCCGACTATCGTTTCGGCAACGCAGGTGCCGAGCCGGCCGTTATCGGTGCTGCTTTGGCGTTGGCTGATAACACGTTGAGCGAGCCGCTGAAGGGCAATATGGGTGTTTATGTTCTCAAGACGGGCGTCAAGACGACGGCAGCCGGTGAGTTCAATGCGGATGAGGAGAAGCAGATGCTTTCCGCTCGTTATGCCTATAGTCTGCCTTACCAAGCCATTTCTTTGATGGAGGAGCAGGCGGACGTTGAGGACAATCGCGCCAACTTCCAATGATGTCTTTTGCCTATCCGAGCTGTTTTGAAACGAAAGAATTAGTTATTCGCTTACAAGCAAAACAGTTCGTTGTATAAAATCAATCCGCCTCGAGTCGTCACAGACTTGAGGCGGATTGATTTTTATATGCTTGCCGATTGAATCAAAAAAGCGTAACAGACACAATCGGAATTCTTGCTAACATCAAGAATGTCAGTCTGATGGATTCAATAGCGTTCTATTGTTTGCTTTAGTAATAAAACACACCCGCTATCAGTTTATAGTGTCGGTTGTCCTCTTCAAATGCAACACTTAGTGAAAGGGTTAGGTAGTATTTTTGGAAACTATTGGCAAATTCAATGTCATCTTCCATTAGTTTTCTAAATTCTGGGTCTGTTACAGGCAGATCATATTCTACTTGTCGGTAAGAGAATTTAATTCGTGGTTGTAGTTGTTTCTGCTCTCTTTCTTTTAAGTAACACAATACATCTTCTGCTTCGATTAGTAGGATGGAATAATCCATTCGGTAGTATTGTTCATCCGAAATAGAGGCGTATTGATTTCCTAGTATTACTATTCTGTTTGTGTTAGAAAGTGTCGTGTAGAAATCATCTTTCGGTTCAACCGATTCAATAAATTGAAGTTCGTCATAATAGTAATTTTCCACCTGTGCGCCGTCAGGACAACTTTCTATATCGGTCGCAAGAACTACATCGAACAAATCTATTTCATCGGATTCATGGTTGGGTATCTCGCCGGATTCAGTCCACCTGTTAACGGGGCGAAACCATATAGGATGTCCCCAATGATCGGTTTTAATTTCATACTCATCGCCATTTTTCTCTACTTCCACTCCGGCGAGACAGCGGTTCCCGTACTTATACGAGTTTGCTAAACATAAGAAATACTTATTCATAGTCAATATTGAATTGTTTTTAATTTTATAATAGGTGAATGATACGTACGTTATCAGGATCTTGCTGTTTAAGATATTCGGCAACTAATCTTCGATGACAATTTTCAGGTCTTTCTTCGCTGCATAGTAAGCAACATTGATCAAAATTGCTTATCTTGTATTTTTCATTAATCCGCCGACGGATCATAAGTTCGTTGAATATTTTCTCATATCCTGCCCAGCTTATTTTACCTGCACGATAGTCGCTTAATAATTCTTTTGTAGGGGCAAAGTCAACGATATGTTTATAACCTATACCTCCGATTTGTTTAAGAAAGTAAATAAGATCATTGCCTTTCGTGAACCCAGCCAATTGGCTACTGTTGCTGATGCGGACATCAACAATGGTTTTTATATTGTTTTTCTTGAGTTTTTCAAAAAACTCTTCGGCACTTTTTTTGGTAAATCCGATTGTGTAAATGGTAATCATATATAAATATCTTCATTTGTTTGTTGATGATATGCTATCTCCTTATTTTTTTGTCGATAGGCCAGCACTTTTTGTCTCTCAGCGGTCATTTCTCCTTCACCAAACATATCGGGCGGACATATTTCCGGTATCTTTTTCTTGCGTACATAGTCTGCAATCATCTCGTCTTGCAGTTGTTGGTGTCCCACAGTGATAATAGCGGGCTCCGCTCCGTATTGTTTTTTTCGCATAATGTGTTGTACATCAATGCCTTGTTCGAAAAAATAGCGAGCCACCATAGCAAAACGATGGCATTCCAGCGGATTGGCTTCGGAACACATCAGTGCTATTTTGTATCCCCGCTCGAGTCCGTTGAGCAGTCGTTTTGCGCCTCGTAGAAAGGCTTCTGTCTGTACGGCTTTCTCAAAATTTACATTGTTGTGCTCGTCTAATGCATCGGTGCGTCTTGCGCCAAACTCTTCGGCGAACGACAGATAGTTTATGCCGATGCGTTTGAGCGCATGGCTTAACGGATCTTTATTGAATTGAGGCGTATATTTGCTTGCCGGTACGCTTCGCACATCCACAATCACATTAATGGCTTGTGTTTGTAGCATGGCCGCAAATTCCTCAAACGATTGATTGGTGTGTCCTATGGTGTATAAATATGTTGCTGCAAAGATACGATAAAAAATACGATATAACAAGGAAAAAACGGAGAAATGTGGTGCGGGAACCATAAAAACCGCTTCTTGGTTACTCTGATTACGCCTTTCTCGTTTTGGCACAAAGTTTGCAATACGGAAAGCAGCGTGTGCCTTTTGCGTTGGTTTATAGCGCAGCTTATTGTTTTTGAGCTTTAATTGAGCGACAAGCGTAAGCAAACCCCATTCGCGAGGCCCAAAACCGGCTGCTCGAAACACGATTTATTAATATATGCTCGCATGCCGAGCCAAAACTACATAACTATGCAAACCACAGTAGATATTCGAGAACTGCAAGAGCGCATTGAGCGTGAGAGTTCTTTTGTCGATGCCCTTACGTTGGGTATGAATCAGGTCATTGTCGGTCAGAAACACTTGGTGGAGAGCCTGTTGATCGGTCTGTTGAGCGACGGGCATATCCTGCTCGAGGGTGTTCCGGGTTTGGCAAAGACCTTGGCAATCAAGACGTTAGCGGACCTTATCAAGGCCGACTTCTCTCGTATTCAGTTCACGCCCGATTTGCTGCCGGCGGATGTGTTGGGCACGCAGATCTATTCGCAGAAGACGGAGGAGTTCCATATCAAGAAAGGCCCTATCTTTGCTAATTTCGTGTTGGCGGATGAGATCAACCGTGCGCCGGCCAAGGTGCAATCCGCTTTGCTCGAGGCCATGCAGGAGCGCCAGATAACCATCGGTGAGGAGACATTCAAGCTCGGCGATCCGTTCTTGGTGCTCGCCACGCAGAACCCGATCGAGCAGGAGGGTACCTATCCGCTGCCTGAGGCGCAGACCGACCGTTTCATGCTTAAAGTCATCATCGGCTATCCCAAGAAAGAGGAGGAGCAACAGATTATCCGCCAAAACATTTCGGGCGAGAAGAAACAGGTGCTGCCTATCCTTTCCACGGAGGACATCAAGAAGGCTCGTGCGGTGGTCAACGAGGTTTATCTCGACGAGAAAATTGAGAGGTATATCGTTGATATTGTGTTCGCTACGCGTAACCCGGAGGAGTATGGACTCAACGACCTCAAGTCGATGATCAGTTTCGGCGGCTCGCCTCGTGCCAGCATCAATCTCGCGCGTGCGGCGCGTGCGTATGCCTTTATTCACCGCCGCGGCTACGTCATCCCGGAGGATGTGCGTGCCGTTAGCTACGATGTGCTGCGCCACCGTATCGGCCTGACCTACGAGGCCGAGGCGAACAACATCACCACCGAAGAGGTTATCACCGAGGTGCTGAATGCGGTGCAAGTACCTTAATATAGTTGAGTGTTTAGCGTTGAGTGTTGAGCGCAGTTGATAGTTTATAGTTGAAAGTAGTTGCGAGCTGAAAGTTGATAGTTGAAAGCTGAAAGCAGTTGCGAGTAAATAGTTGAGTGTTCAGCGCAAAGAATTGTCCGTGGCGACACGCCACCATTGAATTATGACTTCCGAAGAATTATTACAACGAGTACGCAAGATAGAGATTAAGACGCACAGTCTTAGTCGCAATATCTTTGCGGGTGAGTACCACTCGCAGTTCAAGGGGCGCGGTATGGCGTTCTCCGAGGTGCGTGAGTACCAGCCCGGCGACGATGTGCGTTCCATCGATTGGAATGTGACCGCTCGCCTTAACAAACCGTATATCAAGGTCTTCGAGGAGGAGCGTGAGCTGACGGTGATGCTGTTGGTGGATGTGAGCGGGAGTCGCAATTTCGGCACCGTGACGCAGACCAAACGCGATATGATGGCGGAGGTGGCGGCAACGCTCGCCTTTTCCACTATCGAGAACAACGATAAGGTGGGCGTCATCTTCTTCTCTGACAAGATCGAGAAGTATATCCCCGCCAAGAAGGGCAAATCCCATGTGCTGCACATCATCCGCGAGCTGCTCTCGTTCGAGCCGGCCTCCACGGGGACGGACATCAACGGGGCGCTGCACTACTTCGCCAATGCGCAGAAACGCCGCTGCACGGCTTTCCTTATCAGCGACTGCCAAGACCCGGTGTTCAGCGCTGAGCCCGATAAGAAACTCGGTGCCACGCCGCTTGTCATTGCTTCGCATAAGCACGACTTGAGTGTCATCCAGATTTACGACCGCCGTGATGCCGAGTTGCCCGATATGGGATTGGTCAAGTGGAAGGATGCCGAGACGGGCGAGCGTATCTGGGTGGATACGGCGGTGCGCAGCGTGCGGGACAATTATGCCGCCGCATGGCAGGCGCAGCAGGAACACTTGCAGACGCTGTATGCCAAGACGGGCATCAATTCCATTTCCATCCGCACCGACGAAGACTACGTCCGCGCCCTCATGCGCTTATTTAAGATGTAAAAATCCGACTCCCCCCAACCCCCTCAAGGGCACCCCACTGCGCAGTGCTTGTGGGGACCCCGCTGCAGAGGGGGAACACAGAGTCTGATGTGAATGTATAACCCAATTAACTCTGCCTTTGTCCCCTCCTTTGGAGGGGTCGGAGAGGTCTAACTAATGCCCTTTGTCCCCTCCTCTGGAGGGGTCGGGGAGGTCAATAATATGAATATCCTATTAGCCATAGTGGTGTCAGCCGCCATCGATTCCACGACATTGTTCTTAGGCGACCAGACCGATTTGCACTTGCAGGCGACCTACAACGCCGGCGAGCAGGTGTCGCTGCCGCAGTATGGTGAGACGCTGATGCCCGATATCGAGATTGTCCGCCGCACGGGGGTCGATACCACCACGCTTGCGGACGGGCGCGTGCAGGTGAGCCAGTCGCTGACGCTTACCTCGTTCCGTGATTCCTTGTTCTTTATTCCCCCGCAGGCCTTTGCCACGGGCGACGATACCGTATGGTCGGAGCCCCTGTCGCTCAATGTGGTGCAGCCCTTCGAGGTCGATACCACGCTTGCCATTACGGATATTAAGGACATACAGAAAGCCCCGATTTGGTGGTGGGGCATCTTCCGTTGGGTGCTGTTGGGGTTGTTGATTGCCCTGCTCGGCGTCGGAATCTACTTCATCGTGCGCTATATTTTGCGCCACCGAAAAGGCTATATTCCCGAAGCACTCCCGAAGCAACTCCGTCCCGCCGAGGAGGTTGCCCTCGAGAAACTGAACGAAATTAAGGCGGAAAAGATTTGGCAAGACGGTAAGGTCAAGGAGTACCACACGGAGCTGACCGATGTCATCCGTGAGTATATCTCCCGCCGCTACGAGGTGTCCAGTACCGAGAAGACGAGCGATGAGACGCTCTCCGCCCTCAAACCGCTGATGAAAGACAAGAAGGACCTCTTCGAGCGCCTGCGTCAGATGTTGTCGCTTGCCGATTTGGTTAAGTTCGCCAAATGGACGACCACGCCCGAGGAGAACGAGAACGCCCTGCGCACGGCCTACGATTTCGTGCACGAGACCACTCCCTCCCCCGCAACAGAAGCTAACGCCACGGCGCCAAACACCCCCTCATCCGCTCCCACCCCCAATTCGGCATCAACCACTCCCCATTCAGGAGCGACCATTCCCGAACCACTCCCGAACCAACTCGCTAACAATCCCTTCTCTACCCAAGAGAAAACCCCTAATTCTACCGCACTATGACCTTTGCAAGTCCCGCATATCTCTTCTTACTGCTCCTGCTTGTGCCTGTCGTAGGTTGGTATATCTACGAGTTGCACAAGTCCGACGCCAGTCTGCAGATAGCCAACGGCAGTGTGCTGCGTGCGCAACCCAAGTCGGCACGCATCTATATGCTCCACTTGCCGTTTGTACTGCGCGTGGCGGCTATCACGCTGCTCTCCATCGCCCTTGCCCGTCCGCAACTGACCAACCGTTGGTCATCGGAGTCCACCGAGGGTATCGACATCATGATGGCACTCGATATATCGGGTACCATGCAGGCGGAAGACTTGAAGCCGAACCGCCTCGAGGCAGCGAAGCAAGTCGCATCCGACTTCGTCATCGCCCGCCCCAACGACCAAATCGGACTCGTCGTCTTCGCAGGCGAGAGTTTCACGCAGTGCCCGCTTACTACAGACCATGCCGTGCTGATTAACCTCTTCCAATCCGTCAAGTTCGGAATGATAGAGGACGGCACCGCCATCGGTCTTGGATTGGCGAATGCAGTCAACCGTATGAAAGACTCCGCCACGAAGTCCAAAGTAATTATCCTCCTCACTGACGGTTCGAACAACCGCGGTGACATCGACCCGCAGACGGCGGCAGAGATAGCCAAGACCTACGGCATCCGTGTCTATGCTATCGGTGTCGGCTCCCACGGGCAGGCGCGTGTTCCGGTGCAGACTCCCGTCGGCGTACAGTATATGATGATGGACAGCGAGTTCGACGAGACGACCTTGCAGCGCATCGCATCCACCACGGGCGGGCAGTATTTCCGCGCCACGGACAACTCAAGTTTGAAATCTATCTACGAGCAGATAGACCAACTCGAGAAGACCAAACTGCGGGTGCGTGAGTACTCCAAGCACACAGAGACCTTCGCCCCCTTCTTGGTGTCGGCACTCCTCTGCCTCCTCTTGGAAATCCTCCTCCGCTACTTCGTCCTCCGAACCGTAACCAACTAATGCACAATGCTCAATGAAACCTAGGAGGAACGAACGCCAACGCCCCATTCTTAATTCCTAATTCCTAATTCCTAATTAGAATAAATGTTCCGTTTCGCAAATATAGATATGTTATGGCTGCTGCTGGCAGTGCCGGTGCTGATTGGTGCGTTCGTTGCCTATAGCCGTCGCAAGCGCCGTCAGTTGCGTGCCTTTGGCGACCCCGCTCTGGTGGCAGAACTGATGCCCAATGCCTCGCGGGTGCGCCCAGCCGTTAAGTTCTCCATTTTGATGGTGGCGCTGGTGCTGCTTATCTTCGCCGCCGCACGTCCGCAGTACGGGCAGCGTGAGAAGACAGTCAAGCGTCAAGGTATCGAAGCGATGATTGCCCTCGATATCTCCAACTCCATGCTTGCCGAAGATGTGGCGCCGAGCCGCCTCGACAAATCTAAGCAGATGTTGGGCAAACTCATCGACCGCATGGTGGACGACAAAGTCGGTCTGGTGGTCTTTGCGGGCGAGGCATATACCCAGTTGCCTATCACGTGCGACTATGTGTCCGCCAAGATGTTCCTCAATACTATCGAGCCTTCCCTTATCAAGACCCAAGGTACTGCTATCGGAGCTGCTCTCTCCACCGCTATCCGCTCTTTCGGTAGCGTGGAGTCGGGTGCCAGCCGTGCCATAGTGCTTATCACCGATGGTGAGAACCACGAGGACGATGCCGTAGCGGTCGCCACACGGGCGAAGGAGATGGGCATCAAGATTATAGTCGTCGGTGTGGGCAAGCCCGAAGGATCTCCTATCCCCCTGCCCGGCACGAACAACTACCGCAAAGACCGTCAGGGCAATGTGGTCGTCAGCCGCCTCAACGAGGATATGTGCCGCGAGATAGCCAAGGCGGGCAACGGTATGTATGTCCGCTGCGACAACACCAATACAGCATTGCGGGCAGTGGAGAAAGAGTTAGATACCCTTGCCACCACCGAGATAGAGACCAAGGTCTATACCGAATACAACGAGCAGTTCCAGTCCTTTGCGCTGGTTGCCTTGCTCTTGCTGGTGATAGACTTCTTTATCTTCAATCGTAAGAACAAGTCGCTCACTCGTCTGGATATATTCAATGAGGCGAAGCCGAGCAACGCAAAGTAGAACAATCAATTAGCAATGAAGACTATGAAGCGTACCATTCTGTTGCTGCTCTGTGCCGTAGGCATGCTGTCGGGCGTGTATGCCCAGCAGGAGTCCCCCGATGTGCGCAAGGGCAACAAACAATATAAGAAGCAGGACTTCACCGCCGCCGAGGTGGATTATCGCCGTGGGTTAGAGAAGAACGCCAACTCGTTCGAGGCGCACTACAATTTGGGCAACGCCCTCTTCAAGCAGGACAAGTACCCCGAGGCGCAGGAGGAGTACCAAAAGGCTGCCCAACTGATTGAGAATAAGGACAATAAGCAGCAGTTGAGCGAGAGTTACCACAACCTCGGCAACGCCTTCTTCGCCCAGCAGCAGTACGACAAGGCGGTGGCAGCCTATAAGGAGTCCCTTCGCAACAACCCAAAGGACAACGACACCCGCTACAATCTGGTGAAGGCGATGCAGATGCTGCAGCAACAGCAACAACAGCAGCAGAACCAAGACCAGAACCAAAATCAGGACAAGCAGAACCAAGACCAACAGCAGCAACAGCAGAATCAAGATCAAAATAAGGACGACCAGCAGCAAGACCAACAGAACCATGATCAACAGGAACAGCAGCAGCAAGACCAGCAGGAGCAGCAAGACGACTCCAAGATGGATAAGGAGACTGCGGAGCAGATTCTGCAAGCCCTCGAGCAGGACGAGCAGCAGACGCAAGAGAAGATGCAGCGTTCCCAAGGTCAGAAGCGCCGTGTGGAGAAAGACTGGTAATATCGGGTCAATTAACAATTAAAAATTAATAATTAACATGCAAGGTGTTTTTCCCTTGTCCTTTCCTTGGTTTTACCTTGTTCTTGACCCTGTTTTGCGAGAGGGGAAAATAGTTAACAATTAATAATTAACATGCAGGTCCTTTGACCTTGCTCTGCTCTCTAACTTCCAATAGCCGCAGGCGGTCTAACATCTAAAATACGCACTATGTCAAAATTATTTACTCATATTCACCTTGCCTCCCTGCTTTGCTTTTTGTGCATAGCAGGTGCTGTGTGGGCAGACGATGTGGAGTTTCGTGCCTCTGCCCCGTCGCAGGTCATTGTGGGGCGTCCGTTCCAACTGACCTATTCGGTCAATCAGCGCAGCCGTGATTTGCAGATAGCCGAGATAACGGATTTCGATGTGTTGGCGGGTCCCTACCAGTCCACCTCGTCTTCCACTTCGTTTGTCAACGGCAAGCGCACTTCCTCGTTCCAACAGACCTATACCTACACGCTCATGGCGCAGCGCGAGGGCACATTCACCATCGCCCCCGCCAGCATCCGTGTCAGCGGCACCACCTATACCTCTAACGGTGTGCGTATCACCGTCCTTCCCGAGGACGAGCAACCGGCAGCCCAATCGCAGCAGCCCTCGAGCCGTCAGTCGGGCGCACAACAGCAGTCCCGGCAGAGCGACAATAGCAGCAACGCCTCCGTCAGCAGCGAGAACCTGTTTATTCGTACAATAGTCAGCAAGACGCGTGTCCACGAGCAGGAGGCAATCCTCTTGAGTTACAAACTCTATTTTGCGGGCGTCGATGTGGCGCAGTTCACCAACAATACCAAGATTCCCGAGTTCACGGGCTTCCTCAAGCAGGACCTCGAGCAGGGCGAGATTCAGACTGAGTTGGAGCATTACAACGGCCGCAACTACCAGACGGCGACGCTCTACCGCACGCTCCTCTACCCGCAGCATTCGGGCGACATCCAAATCGACCCTGCCTCCTTCGAGGCGGTCTTGCGGGTGCAGACGCGTGCGCAGGTGCGTAGTATTTTCGACGATTTCTTTGGCACCTATACCAATGTCACTCGTGCTATCAAGGCACCGGGCGTGACCATCCATGTCGAGTCCCTCCCGTCGGGCAAGCCGGCAGGCTTCTCGGGTGGGGTGGGGCATTTCACCCTCTCGCCCTCTATCTCGCAGACCGAGGTCGAAACCAACGATGCCGTCACCATTCGCCTCGACATCTCGGGTACGGGTAATATGAAACTGCTCAAGACCCCGTCGGTCGATTGGCCCGAGGGCTTCGAGCCGTACGACCCCAAGGTGACCAACAATTTCAAGACCACCGCAGCGGGCGTCAGCGGCACCAAGTCCATTGAGTATCTCGCCATTCCCCGTGCATCGGGCGACTATACCGTGCCGTCGGTCGCTTTCTCCTATTTCGATACCGAGAGCGACACCTACAAGACTCTTACCACCCCCGAATACACCATTCATGTCAAGAAGGGTGCGGGCGAGTCGGCAGCCTCGAGCAACGCTCCGACCAATTATGTCAATAAGGAGGACATCAAGCAGTTAGGTTCCGACATCCGCTATATCAATACCAACACCTCGTCGCTGACTCCCGCCAAGCCGTCGCTTATCTCCTACGGCTCGCTCGAGTTCTGGCTGCTCTACCTCGTGCCGCTGGCGATAGCCGTCGTGCTGTTCATTGTCTTCCACAAGCAGATTCGTGAGAACGCCGACGCCACTCGTGTCCGCTACAAGCGTGCCAACAAGGTGGCGCAGAAGCGTCTGCGTGCAGCGGATAAGTTGCTGCAGGAGAATAAGAAAGAGGCGTTCTACGAGGAAATCGAGCGTGCGGCTTGGCAGTACTTGAGCGACCGCTTGAGCATTCCGACCGCCGACCTCAATAAGGACAACATCGCCGCTATCTTGCGTGGCAAGGGCGTGGCGGACACGCTCATTGCCGAGGTCAACGAGGTGCTTTCCACCGCCGAGTTTGCTCGCTATGCACCCTCCACCGACCACGCTATGGCAGATTTGTATAAGGCCACGAGCCAACTGATCGACCACCTCGAGAGCGAAAAACTCTAAAGAGCCATCCGCTATCTGTAAAAAAAAGATATAAGAATATGTAGTGAAAGTAATAAATACGCTAAACACATCCGCTATCGTATTTGTAAAAAAAAGGAGGAGATGTACAATCCTCTGTCATTCACTAACTTAGAAGAACCCGATATATGAGAAAAATACTTTCGATACTGTGTTGCGCCATGGGGCTGCTCCTTGCAACGCCCCTCGCTGCCCAAGATAGTTCCTTTGCCGCGTGGCAGGCGGGCAACGAGCAGTATGCCGCCGGCAACTATGCCGATGCCGTGCAGTGCTACCAACAATCCCTTACCATTCCCGACGGAACGCTGAGTAAGGACTTTGCCGTGGTCTATTACAACCTTGGCAACGCCTATTTCAAGCAGGGCGAGTTGGCGCAATCCATCCTTGCTTACGAGCGAGCATTGCGTTTGCGTCCCGCCTATTCCGACGCTAAGCACAACCTCGAGTTCGCTCAATCCCGCATTACGGACAATATCGCCGACACACAGTCGTTCTTTATCAGCAACTGGGCAAAGGCTATCCGCAACAGCCTCACCGAGCAAGTCTGGCTGTGGCTCTCCGTGGCGGCGTTTGTTGTTACGCTGGTCGGTCTGCTGCTCTTCTTGTTGAGCCGCACGGTGTGGCTGCGCAAGACGGCGTTCTATGTGGCGTGCGTGCTGCTTGCGGTATGTATAGTGAGCGGTGTCAATGCGGGATCCCTGCATCATCGCGATGCAGTCCGTGCCGAGGCGATTATTACGCAAGGAATAGTCAATGTCAAGTCCTCGCCCGACCGTTCTGGAACGGATTTGTTCACCGTTCACGAGGGAACGAAAGTGACCATTCGTGAGACGCTCGGCGACTGGTGCAACATCCGTGTGGGCAACAACCAAGGCTGGCTCCGCCTCTCTAACTTGGAGCGTATCTGACCCAAAAACCATGAGGCTGTCCTATCTTTTCCCAAGATGGAACAGCCTCATTTTTTTTGCCCCCCATACATTTCGTAAATTTCGTTTTCAAGCATTTTTTTATTATGACTCGTATAGGACTTTTGAGTGATACGCACGGCTATCTCGATCAGCGCGTCTTCGAGCATTTTCGTGATGTGGATGAGATATGGCATGCGGGCGATGTCGGCACGATGGAGGTGCTGCAGTCGCTTCGTGAATTCAAACCCACACGGGCGGTCTATGGCAATATGGATGGCGGCGATGTGCGCTATTCGCTCAGCGAGTTCTATCGTTTTCGTGTGGAGGATGTGCAGGTCCTGATGACGCATATCGGCGGCTACCCGGGTCGCTACAATGCGTGGCTGCTCCCGATGTTTCAGAAGAGCCTCCAATGCCTTCCGGATTCGCAAAACCCGCAACCCCAGCAAGACTCCCAAGCCTCACAACTCTCTCAAAACCCGCAAAGCGCTCAACCCTCCCAAGGCGCCGAACCAATCCCCGCGAAAGATCGTATCGACCTCTTTGTGTGTGGCCATAGCCATATCCTCAAGGTGCAATACGATTCCCACTATCGTTTCCTTACGATGAATCCGGGGGCGGCGGGCACGCAGGGTTGGCAGACGGTGCAGACGCTGCTGCGTTTCACTATCGACGGCTCTCAAATCCGTGATTTGGAGGTCATCGAGTTGGAGCGCCGTTAGAAAAAATAGGGGTCGATTTGTGCATATCGTTATGTTCGAAAGGGCAAAGAAAACGGACAAAACGGCACATTCCTGTCAAATAGCATACTTCGAAAGGGGGCGAAATGCGGAATAGGTGTTGTATAACATACAAAGTGCTATTGCGGGAATCACAAAATAGCAGTACCTTTGCACTCGAAATCAAAACAACACAATCTTTTTTGTACCTTAAAAAAACAGACTAATACCTTTGAAAAATAGCCGTCGTGAGACGGCTTTTTTCTTTGTATTACGAAGCGTAGCGAAGCAATACCAAGCTGTCTCGTCGTGAGACGGCTTTTTTCTTTGTATTACGAAGCGTAGCGAAGCAATACCAAGCTGTCTCGTCGTGAGACGGCTTTTTTCTTTGTATTACGAAGCGTAGCGAAGCAATACCAAGCTGTCTCGTCGTGAGACGGCTTTTTTCTTTGTATTACGAAGCGTAGCGAAGCAATACCAAGCTGTCTCGTCGTGAGACGGCTTTTTTCTTTGTATTACGAAGCGTAGCGAAGCAATACCAAGCTGTCTCGTCGTGAGACGGCTTTTTTCTTTGTATACACCAATGCCAACTCCACACCCTCGTGAGGCAATAACCGCAACGAGGCCCCCCATCACGAAAAAAAGCGCTGCTCTTGGTAGAACAACGCTTTTCCTTGTGCATTAGGAGTCGGCTTTTTTTGGGCCTCTCCTAACGGACGAATTACATATCGTCGTGAGCATGCAATTGCTGAACATACTTCGCATGTGCCATCTTAACACGCTTCACCTCGCTGGGCTTGTCGTATTGTTGGCGACGACGCAGTTCTTTTACAACGCCTGTCTTGTCGAATTTGCGTTTGAATTTCTTGATCGCGCGCTCAATGTTCTCGCCTTCTTTTACCGGTACTACAATCATTGCATACACCTCCTTTTCTATGGAACGGACCTTGCTTTTTTGCGGCTCGGATAGGTTCCGGATAGCGGCTGTTTATGTCTCCCGCCTGACTTTTTTAGTGGTTTTACAATAACAATGCGGAATCTCAGTTCCGCATCGTCGTTTTATCAGTACCCAGAGCCGGGGTCGAACCGGCACGGATTGCTCCACTGGTGTTTGAGACCAGCGCGTCTACCGATTCCGCCATCTGGGCATTCGCTTTTCGTCAAAAGCGGGTGCAAAGGTACGCTAAAAAATTGGATTACACAAATTTATCGTTCTTTTTTCGCCAAAAATCTTGCTTAGTCGTCGCAAAAGTACTACTTTTGTCTGCTTTTTTGAGCCGTTCGCCGCCGTCCGTTCTCTTTTTGTGGGTATCGGGGCAGCTGAATCGACAGACCGTTTATTTTTAGCACTTGCGCATTGTATGAAAATTACCCTTCTCGTGGTTGGCAAAACGACCGATTCTCGTTTGCAATCGTTGATCGATGAGTACCAAAATCGCCTGACGCATTATGTCGGCTTCTCGATGGTCGTCATTCCGGAGCTGAAGAACGCCAAATCTTTGTCCGAAGACCAGCAGAAGCAAGCCGAAGGCGAGCAGATTTTGCGCTTTGCCACGCCTGCCACCGACATGGTCTTGCTCGACGAGCATGGGTCGGAGTATCGTTCCTTGGAGTTTGCCGACTATTTGCAGAAAAAGATGTCGGCGGGGCGCGATGTGCTGTTTGTGGTGGGCGGCCCGTATGGTTTCTCGCCGGCGGTCTATCAGCGTGCCAATGGCAAAATCTCGCTGAGCCGTATGACGTTCAGCCACCAGATGATTCGCCTCTTGTTTGTCGAGCAAATCTATCGTGCAATGACCATTCTGCGTGGCGAGCCGTACCACCACGAGTAGCGGAACACGCTTACAACTCAACTCTTGCTTACAACTCTTTCAGAAAACCTCCCTCCTGCAATCGGATTTCTATTTTATGCGCGACGCAATGTGGCGCCGGTATAGGTCCATGTTGCTCTCGCTCAGCACCGATTCGATGTGTGCCAGCTGCTCTTGGTGTGTCGCCGTGGCGGTGGGCGCTTCGTTGTCTTCTTTCATGGCAATCTTGCCTTCGCCTAATACGGGTCGGTATTCGTACCAATCCACGGGCACTTGATGCATTCGCCCGTCGCCGCCCCATTGGCTGACGTAGGTGCGGCGGGGAATGGCCTGATAGCCGTGTGCATTCACTTGTATTACCGATTTCCCGTTGCCGAGCGGAATCTGTTCCGTTTTCAGGATGCAATGCGTGGCGCAGTTCGGGTGCTTAAATCGGTCCTCGCCCCAGAAGTTGGCGAGCGCCTCGTGTTCCCAAAAGGCACTCTCACGCATCATGTCGCGCCCGTAGATGTCGTGTTGCGGACGGATTTGCTGATACATCGGCACGCAGAGCAGGGGCGCCAAACTGAAATAGATGGCCCGAAAATACGTCGCCATCGTGGTCTGAAAGTTCCGTGCCGCTTTCTCGTAGTCGAAATGCCGAAATTGCGTCGGATTCATATCCAGCTCCATGCTCTGCAGATGTTCCGGCACGATGGTGTTTATCTTGTATTCCTTCCAGAAATCAAAATCATCCCCATAGCCTACCGTTTGGTCTTTTAGCAGCGCCAGCATGTTTTGTTGCGCCAGCGGGGTGAATAGCAGAGCAAATTGTTGGTTGTTGTTGCGGTCGCGCGTGTCAAAAGCCACTTCAAACTCCTCGTTGGTCATCATCGCAAAGTCGGAGCCGGTCAGGTCTTCGGCTTTCTTTTTCAGCTTTCGCTTGGTCCACCAGTAGCTGATGGTCCCTTCTTGGGTGGCGAGTCCGCTATGTTTTCGGTGAAAAATCAGGTCGGGTGCCGCCGTGTTCCCGAAGATAAGCCGAACCTTCTCGTAATATTCAGGGTAGGGGGCGGTGTAGGTGGCCACTAACGTCTGACTGTGCTGCTGTGTGTAGTATTTTCCGTCGCTCCCTCGTTCCCGCGTGGTCCAGTATATCGTCTTGGTCCCCGTGTAGGTCTTCTCGCCCCATTCCATTTTTCGTGTGCGACACAGCACAAACGGGTTGCCGTTTATCAGCCCCGAGTGCGAATATAGCACCGACCGCTCTCGGTTGAACGCATCGTCCCACCCATATACCTGTTTCAGGTCGGCAAGCCGTTGGGTCGTGAAGTACGGGTCAAATTCTAACCGTGGCACGGTTTGCGTCATCATGCGGGCGAACATATCCCAGTCGTACAGCCGATTGAGCCCCGTCATCTGTTGCCACGCCTCTTCTCGCAGAGCGTTTATTTGGCCCTGCAGCTCCTCGCTTTCTTTTTTCAGTCGCTTCAGTTGGGGATAGACACACAGCATATTGATGAGTCCGATTCCCGCGGCCGCCGCTCCGATGCCTATCTTGAGTCGATAGTCCATCGTGTCCCAATCTGCCACGAGCCAAACTATTCCCACACCTATCGCCGCCCATAGCCCGTAGAATAGCACTTTCAGCCCTTTCGCTTTGTCGTTCAGTCGGTTGAGTGCGTCTTCTTTCTCGTATAGGCGGCCACACGTTTCTTTGTTGGCTTGCTTGTCGATGTTTGCCTCAGCGGCCAGTTCGTCAAAGGTATGGCTACAGACCTCTCGAAAACGTGGTGCATACACGTTTTTGTATTCCTCCAACGGGTCGAGAATGTCTTCTGCCATAGCTTTGCCT
>CAVHGD010000034.1:0-22069 GCA_963635385.1 Dialister sp. CAG:486
CACAGCAACGCAGGAGTTGGTTGTTCCTAAGTCAATACCAATAATTTTAGACATAATAGATATGGTTTATAGGGTTAATATTCAATTTCTAATGTGTAATTGGTAATGTGTAATGCGTAATTACAAATTACTAATTACCATTTGTCTGCGCATCTTTGCGCGACACCCTTAAAAAGACAAACATTGTGCCAACCGCCCGGATACGCAATTTCGCTCCGTTTTTGGCAGATTCTGTCAGTTTTTGCTGCCATAATGGCAGATTTTTAAGCCATAGTACAAAAAAAGAACTGCCCCACCCCATCGGTTGAGCAGCCCTTATCGCTTATTCTATTTATAAATTTGCAAGCCTGTAAATCACACAGAGCCGCATTCTACCGGCCGCAGGCATTCAAACGCCTAACTTCGGTCCGATTCCTTCGTATTGTTTTTCCGTTTCTCCATTTCTTGCAAGCGGAGACGGGCAATGTAGTCCAACTCGTTTTGGGCATAGTCGTGGCACTCATCTATGTCGAGCAGTCCCTTGAATGTCTCCTCTGCCGCGTCCAAGTAGCCAAAATTGATCTGTGCATAGCCTTTCCGCCGCTGCAAGAACAGTGCATACGATACAAACTGTTGGCGTCGCTCCGTCATTTGTTCCGTTCCGCTATCCTCATCGGCATCTATTTTTCGAATCTCCTGTTCGGTAGCTTTCTGTTCTTCATCTATCGCATAGAACACCCGCGGGTCGCTGCTATTGGCCAAACAATTGATGTACTCACTTGAGTAATCAAACCGATTACCGCTTCGGTGTACCAGTTCCAGATAATAATATGCCTTATCGTAAATATGCAACTCGGTATAGCAGAAACCGATATAGTACGCCACCTGCAAGAAACAGTTTTTCTCTTTCTCATTGGCGTTGAATACATTTGTCTTCCACTTCTTAAAAATAGGCGTAAGAACCGATATTGCTTGCAGGAAACAACGCTGCTCCATCAGCAAATGCCCATGCCGAATTTGCTTGCCTATATTGGTTTTGGGTAGCTCAACGGGCTCTTCCGATTCCGTCTCGGGCAGCTGAGTCTTCACATAGCAGAGCAACATCGACACGGCTTCCGGCACATACGTTGCATCGGGTACATAGTCTTGCACGAATTCATGCGGAGTGCGCACCGCCGTCATCCGTACCGACAGGAGCTCCTTTTTGTCCTCCAACGGGTGTAGTGTGAACACATAATGATTTCGTACCGTATTGACAGTCAGCACCGAAGAGCTGAATTCTTTGTTATCCACAAACCGAGCTTCTTCGCCCGACGTATCTATCACAGCGTTCAACAAGTCGTATCGAGCTATCTCATCCCGTTGCCGAATCGTCGTCGTGCCGGCAACATTCTGAACCGTCAGCGACAACATATCCTCAACGGCTTCATTCCCGAACAAGTACCCTACATACTCGCCAACGTTGCCATGATTCGGAGCTTGCGATGCAGGATGTCCTTCTTTGTGCTCCTCTGCCTCGTGCGCCATTTCTGCATCCACCAGCATCCGATAGTCCCGCTGATTCTGCAGTGCTCGTACTTCCGTATCGGCCGCCCCCTTTTCCAATTCTTGGCGCACCACATTGCCCATTTTGAAACACGTCCGTATGTACATCATAAAAGCAGATTCGGTCGGCTCTATTGTCTCTATTTGGACATGAATATCCAACTCATTTGCTTTCTCATCATATCCGTATACGATTTTTGCGAATAGATAATCATTGTTCAGCCGTTGGCATAGCTCTCGTATTTTCTCTATATTTTCCGATGAGAATGGCAGGCCGGCAACGCCACGGAATTCGAGTTGTATGATAGGGGCTTTGGTGGCTGCGTGACATACGAAATTCCCGTTTTGGTACGAGAAGTAATAGATCACCCAGTCCTCATCTCGGCTCAGTTCCTCAAGCTCAAACTGATGCCGCTTGCCCATCTCTTCCATGAAAGCCACAGCGTCACTCCCCCGCGCACTATCGTTTTCCGAAGTATCGCCTTGCGAACTTTCATCTCCAGCATTCTCGCCTTGCGTACTTTCATCTCCCAAATTCTCGCTTTCCATAGTTATCGTACCTTCCGATTCTTTTTGAGCAGATTGGCGCAACGCCTCCGTCTCCGACCTCAATGAGTCAGCTTTGTACTTATAATAGACGCCATATCCGACAGCGCCTAAGAATGCAAGAATACAAAATATAATAAATACCGGTGACATAATGGTGTAGGTTTTATGGTTTAGAACAATTGTGTAATTTGCAATTAGAAACTCCTTTGGTTCCGTAAGAAACTGTGCAAAGATACAACTTTTTTTCAAAACAAAAAAGCCATTGCCCCAAAATCCCCCAACCCTAGGTTCAACTAACAAGTAAAAAATCGAATAATTGTACACAACAAGTAAAAATCGCATAATCGCATACCACAAGTAACAATCGAATACTTGAATACCACAAGTAACAATCGAATAATTACATAATCGAATAATTGTACACAACAAGTAAAAATCGAATACTTACATACAAATAGCACCACTTTCCCAAGCCCGCCCCCAATCCGAACAAAGTTGTTTTATATGGCTCTCACAGAGCTACTTTATATAGTTCTCGCATAGTTGCTTTATACGGTTCTCATATAATTGCTTTATATGGTTCTCATAAAATATAACAATTGCATTGTATGGCTCTCATATAGTTACTTAATATGGTTCTCATATAATAGTTGCTTTATATCAATTAAATAGCTATCAACTATCTGTCTATTCCCTACCACACCCTTACCACTTCCAAACAACTCCCTTATCTTTCTATTATCTTTCCGAAACATAACCGATACATAACCGAAGCATAACCGAAACATAACCGAAACATAACCGAAACATAAGCAGAACATAAGCAGAACATAACCGAAGCATTATCGATATATAACCGAACTATTATCCTTATTCGAGTATAGTTTTGTAATACCTTCCCCCTCCAATTCCCCTTCCAATTCCCCTCCCACTCCATTCCTATTCCCCTCTCAACCCCTTCTTATCCGTTTTATAATCTCCTTATTCTTGTTTTTTCGGGTTGCATAATTCCACCCCAAGCCGTACATAGTTTCAATTTCGAAACGCAAGTTTTAGTACTAAAAAAAATCAAACAAAAAGCAAATAAATTTGCACGGCTCAAAAATTTGCCGTACCTTTGCACAGTCGAAAAGACCGAGGCGGACGGTATGCAAATTAAAAACCTCCTCGGTTGTTATTACTTTTTATGTCTTGTCGAAAGGCGAAAAAGAACAACAAAAACTAAAATAAAAAACTTACGTTTCATGTTTTTGCAATCTTTCGATTGTTAAACACTTTACAAGCACCTGCACGCTTGCTATGCACGCCTGCTGCCTCCCACGCAGCGGGCGTTTTTTGTTTATACTCAATCGAGTACCATTCACCATGGGGGCCTTCCCCTTTTTCCGCTTGTTTGCAGCAATATACTTCCCCTTTGAATAGTACCCCCAAAAACGAAATTCAGCAATTCACTAGTATTTATTCGTTTCGAAATTTGGTTATGTCCCAATTTTATGTACCTTTTCGGCACTTTTCGAGTTGGGATGAAGCCCATGGGTTCCGGTGTTAGAAATAACATGGCTGGTGGCTGCTATTGCAGACTGGGTTTCCTCCCAACTTTTTTGTAACCATCCGAACACATCCCGATTCACTATGCAACATACTCCGTCAAATGCTGCGATAGGGATGTACGTAACCTTACGCACTACAACATAAAAGCACCGCCTGTTTCTTTCGCGAGAGAAACAGGCGGCGCTGTATTTTCTTTTTGCCGTTGTGGCACTTGTCACAGACCACTAACTTTCATCGTTCGGCGCGCATCGGGTTGTGGAGGAAGTCCTCGTAGGTGAGGCGAATCCCATCCTCGAGTTCCGTATGGTATGTCCAGCCGAGAGCAGTCGCTTTCGATACATCGAGTAGTTTGCGGGGCGTGCCATTTGGACGGGTCGTGTCCCATTCAATGCGTCCCGTGTAGCCGACCACCTTCGCCACTAACTCCGTCAGTGCCTTGATAGTCAGTTCCTTACCCGTACCTGCATTGACGGTCTCGTTGCCCGAATAGTGGTTCATCAAGAAAACGCACAAGTTGGCTAAATCGTCCACATACAGGAATTCTCGCAGCGGAGAGCCGTCGCCCCAACAAGTAACACACTGCGCCCCACTCTCCTTCGCCTCGTGAAAACGGCGTATCAGCGCAGGCAGCACATGCGAGTGCTCGGGATGATAGTTGTCGTTCGGGCCGTAGAGGTTGGTCGGCATAACGGAGATGTAGTCCGTACCGTACTGACGATTGAGGAACTCGCAGTATTTGAGCCCCGAAATCTTGGCCAAGGCATACGCCTCGTTGGTCTTTTCGAGTGCCCCCGTGAGCAAACAATCTTCCTTCATCGGCTGTGGAGCCAGACGCGGATAAATGCAACTCGAGCCAAGGAACTCCAACTTCTTGCAGCCATTCTGCCAAGCGGTGTGAATCACATTCATCTCGAGAATCATATTGTCGTACATAAAGTCGGCAAGCGCACTCTCGTTGGCCACTATTCCGCCTACCTTTGCCGCTGCAAGGAACACATACTCAGGCTTTTCCGTTTGGAAAAACGCCTCGACGGCATCTTGTCGGCAGAGGTCTAACTCTTTGTGCGTGCGGGTAATAATGTTCGTGTAGCCCTGTCGCTGCAGTTCCCGCACGATGGCGCTACCCACCATTCCGCGGTGTCCCGCCACATAGATTTTACTATTCTTTTCCATACTCAGTTGTTATATAGTTATGCATTTCAATAAATAACCAATCATTCGTCATTCCTAATTCCTAATTTCTAATTCCTAATTAGAATGTATCCTTCTTGGTCGTACGCCCGATGGTAACGATGGAGCAATCGGAATAGCGGCAACAACGACGGGTCTTCGGGCGTGTAAGAGCTGTAATGCGCCAGCTGGTCGTTGTAGCGTTTGGCACTGCCGTTCGCAATGCGTTGCTCAATGTCATCAGGGATAAAAAATGATGCCCTATCGCCCAATACACAACGGAACTCTCGTTCGTAGATATGCATTCCCGCCAAATCGAAATCACCAAAGTGAATGTAATGATTGGGGATTCGTTCGAGCCAGTGCCGCAGATCCAACGACTGCGGATAGCGAGCGACAAACAAGACGGGCTTCCCGATAGAAGCAAACAAGTACCGCTGCTGTGCCACTCGGCGAAAGTTTTCCATATTCTCCACTCCCACCACGACCACCTCCTCGTCTATTCTGAAATGCTGCCAATCGGCAATAAAGCACATCGTTCCCTCGAACGGTGCAATCGTAATAGGCAGACCGTTCATCCATGCGGCAATCGGTTCGTAACTATTGACCAAGAACCCGGGGCAGGCACGCACCGGTCGCAGTTTCGAGTTCCCGCTCTGTGCAGCCAGTGCCGCACGCGTTGGTTCGACATCCGTTCTTCCGGCATATTCCGCCCGCCATTCCTCATACTGCAACGACAAGTACGCTCGAAGCGCATCGGGTTTCGGTGCGTAGAGCCTACGGTGCGAACCGTTTGCCTGTATTGATAGCAACTGTTCACCGAGCAGTTCGTCCCGCAGAGCAGCCGATAGCGCACTATAAGGCACTGTTTCGCCCCGTAGCAGACCCTCTATCTTGTTTCGAGTGGATACCGAAATCATATCGAGTGGTTAATCTATTCGTGTTCACCCTCCATTGTCTGATGCACGATGCTCAAACAACTTATTTTGGTATAGGCGTTGGCACCTTTTTCCAACAGATAGGTGTATTTGTAGTCGTAGGCATTCTCTGTAGTCGGTGAGCCGTTTACCAAGTAGATATTTCGGCTGTTGGCGAACTGCAATATTCCGTGTATATTGTCGGGATGCAATTTTCCTATCTCGTCCATCATGCAGTGCACCACAAAGTCATCTGTCCCATGCGTTGCCCGTTTCTTAAACACATTGATAAGCATGATGTTTATCATTGCTTTCACCAATATGTCCGTGCCGTCCGACCCCACATTGTTGATTCGTTCTACCCATCCCGTATCGTTGTCGTTCTCTCGAACTCGGAACTGCAAGCAGAAAGTGTCACCTATCGAAATCTGCGTGCGACCGGGCTCGTTCTGCAGTTGCCGCATCAGTCGGCTCAGATAATCCACTACCTTTTCGTTTACCTCGTTTCGGTCTTCGCCCGAGAACAGATTCACCTCCCCGATAGAGAGTGCATTTTCTTCGGTAAACTGCTTTAGGGATTGCAACAACTGCATCATCTTGTCATTGGTCTGTTCGGAGCGTAATTCGATGGCGCGGATAACACCGGCAAACCGTTTCTCGGCAAAATCTCGATTTATTTCTTGAATGATTTTGTCCACCTCGGCTTTGTATTGCGTCAGGTGTCCGACTTCGCGTGCAATGCGTTGGATGAGTTCTCGGTAGAGCGCATTGGTGCGCACCCGATACTCCTCTATCTTGTTTTGCGCGATGAACTCTTCCAGATTGGTCGCTATGGCTATATAGTCTTCATCTTGCGCAGGCAGAGTGTTGAAACTGAACAAGTTATCGCTGTTGAAATGACTGTTGAACCGATTGACCGCCATCTTGAGCGATTGGAATGTCATTTCTCGAGAGCGGACTGCTCCTTTCAGTTCGCTCAATAGCGTTTGGATATCCTTGTTCGTGGCATTCGTTCGGGTTTCGTATTGCAATGCTTCGGGAACGCCCTTCTCCACCTCTACAAAACGCCTATATTGTTCCAAGCCGTCTTGGGCGTGCTGTATTCGTTTCTCAAGCATTGCCTCCTCGGTGCGGTATTCTGCACTCTGTCGGCGATAACGCTCCTGCTTATCTTGATACGACCGGCTGATGAGCGACAACTTTTCTTCCCATTGCTTCTTATCGTTCGTGAACGCACTTTCTTGACTGAACCACTCCTCCTCATCGTTCCGATACGCCACTACAATCGGATACTCGTTCTTTATTTGCTGCAACCGATCTTCTATCTGTTGTATCTTTGCCTGCTGTTGCGCAATCATCGTTGTGTCCGCACCATTGCCCGCCAGTTCGTTGTTGTACTCTCGTTGCAATGCCGAGAGTTGTTCCTGCAATCGTTGTTGCGCCTCCATTCGTTGTTGTTCATGGCTGCTTTTGAGGGCAGTCAGTCGGTCTTCGAATGGCTTGAGTTTGTCCTTTCGTTCTTTCTCAAGGCGTGCTTCCTCTTTTTCCAACCCTACCAGTTTTTGCTTCTTCTCTTCTTTGACGGACAGAATGCGCGTAATCAATGTTTTTACCTCTTCTTCCTTTTCTGCCACACGCTGTGCGATAAGTTCTTTCTCCTGCTGTCCGAGGCGGGTAATCTCACTTTGCTTGATACGCCGTTTTCCGGGCAATGCCTCCAACTCCACGCGTAGAACCGTCCTCTCCTGACTGAGCGGTGTGAGGTCTTTGGCGAGTTTCGCACGGATACGCTTGTCCTCCGCCTCTTGTGCCTGTTCTATCTCGGTGAGTTGCCGGCGTGCTGCCTCTATTTGCTCGTTCAACTCGTTTTGCTCCCGCTTGTAGTCATCAGGGGAACGGTGGGTCGCCTCCACTGCGTTGCAGTCTATCGCCACTCCGTACAAGGACTTACCCTCCACGAGTGTAGGCTGCAGTCCGGTCTGATAGAGAACACTGTCTTCGGCTACCACTTTTCCGATAGTCTGTTCCCAATCGGGTTTGTTCTGCGTCAGCCATTCGTAGAGCGAGCCGGAGTAGTTGCTCAATTTCTTCTCCACTTCGTGCAGCCGTTCCTGCTTTTGGGCAAGCGCAGCCGTTATCTCGCTCTTTTGAAAGTTGAATTTGCTTTGTGCATTCTGTTGTGTCATAGTCGCCTCGGAGCGGAGTCGAGCGATTTCACTATCGAGGGCTGACAGACGCTCTTCGGCACGCTTCTCGCCGAGGGTCATGTCCTGCAATTCTTTCTCGCAGGCGGCGATGGCTTCTTGCATCGGATGACTGCATTGAATGCGCGTAATCATTATCTGCTGCTGCTCTCGCTCGCGGTTCAGTGCCTCCAAGCGTTCATCTATCTGCGCTACCTCTTCGTTGTACGCCACACGCACTTTTTTGACAGCCTTTTCTTTCTCGGCAGTCAACTTTTCCCGCTGCATCTGCAGTTGACTCTGCTCGTTGTTGAAAGTTTCTTGCAGCGTGGTCTCAAAGGCGGCGTGCGCATTCTCCAACGATTGGCGCAACTGCTTGTACTTGTCCTCAATAGAGGCATATTGCTTTACGAGATGGTCGTACACAGCCCGTTCCTGTTCTAAGGTATTTTTCAGTGTCGGTTCTGTTTTCGCCCGCTCCAGTAACTGTTCTATACGCAGTGTCTCGTACTTCTTACGCTTTTCCCGAACCGTATTCAGTTTCCCGCCTAACTCACCAATATGACGGTTGATACGATCTTTTTCCTTGTCAAAATCGCTCTGCAAGTCATGGAGTTGCTGTGTAAGTTTCGCTATCTTCTCTCGGACAAGGCGCAACTGCTCTTCGCCGGCAGGCAACTGTTCTTTGCCCTCTGCCACCGCTGTATTCAGTTGTTTCCATACCTGCACCATCTGATGCTCTATGGCAACCACCTCCCGATACCGCTCTATCAACGCATTCGCCTTGACACGCACAGGAATCTCTCCGCTTTTGTCCTTGGCATACCAACCATGGATATCATTATAGTCGGTTTCGAATTTCTTTATCAGCGAGCGGAAGGCTTGCAGGCTAAGCGCCGTTTCTCCATCCGTCATAGAGTGAATAATCGTCTCTTTTACAAAGTCAGCGTCTAATTTGCTATTCAAGAATACATTCTGAATACTGCGGGGAATATTTTGATATTTACTACTTTCCACCAGCGCATACTTGTCGAACTTGTGCGAACGGTCGTGTGTATTGCCAAACAGAATATCCCGATACATCTCATAGCGATCTACAGCGGCACTTATATCCGCGCCTCCAATGGCTATCCGCTGCCGAATGGTTACCCAGTCGCTACTGACTTCGCCCTGCTCGTTCACTAACCACCGGTCGGAATAGGGCGCATCAATAAAGCGGAAGACGGCACGCCCTTGGTATCGATAAACAAGAATGGAATAGGCGCCATACTCTCGTGCCACTTCATACACAATGTACGAATTGGCGTTGGGGAAATAGTATTCATCGAATGACTGCTGCCCCTGACGGATACCAAGGTGCTGCTTGTCGGCGTTGTAGAAGAACAATATCGCCCTCAGCAGCGTCGATTTGCCCACGCCTTGTGTGCCGATGAAGTGTACATTGCCGTCCAAGCGAATGACCTCGTGCCGAACATGCGCACTATTGATAAATACGATTTTATTCAGGTATCTCATCCTCGTTGTATATCGTTAGCATGTTTACCAAATCCTCTGCGTACCGAATGGCGGAAGTTACCTTGTAGGTTTCATCCGCCTCGTTGATACACTCCGCAAATCCCATATTCTTGAGAGCATCCAATAGGCTGCTCACGCACTCTTCGTAGGTGTGTTCTTTGGGGAACAGGTGCTTTGTTTTGTCCCGTAACTCCACATCGAGACTGATACGCTCCAAGATACTTGCCTTGCGGAATTGGTAGCCCACAGAGAATGCCATATCGTATGCCTTGAGGTAGTCAAGATAATCCACCCATTGCCCGAAAGCACGCAACTTCTGCTCTATTGACTGCTTCGACTCGCCGATACGCGAGAAGTAGAAGTACCCGTCACCGGCATCCAACCGATAGCCTATCTCCGCAAAATAGGCGGTGTATTCCTCCTGATTGTCTTCGAGTTCGGTGTATAGGTCGCGTGTCTCCACACTATCGACCATTATAAAGCCGCCTTTGCTCAGGCGCTCGAATATGACTTGTGTCTTATTTCGCATAGATGAGGGGATATTCGATGTTTTGATAGGATTCATAAGTGTTCGTTATGCGGCACTCCGATGGGTGCATGACAGCGATTTGGCAGAACAGTGTCAAGTGGTCGGCAAGTGTCCGCTCCATCGGATAGTTGTATTGGAGCAAGAATCGGAACAGGTCGTAGGACGAGGCAGAAAAGGCATTCCATACCTCATTGGGATTCACCATCAGTATCTCGGTGCGGTGCGAATCCAATTCTTCGGGCGTGAAAGCGTCTGCCAACTGCCTTGCCCGTTGGCGGATATGGCTTGTAGAGGCCACTTTCTGCAACAGGGCTGCCATCTCATCGCTCGAGCGAAGCAGATCTAGCGAGAGACGAATGGTATAATACGGACGGTTCTCCATCCATAAGGGGCTAATGTCGCCTATCACCTGCCGCACATTCGTGTCCGCCTGCCAACGGTGTTGGTCTTTTAAGTACTTGATACGGCGTATTTTCTTGTAGAGTTTGTTCTGCTGCTCTATCTGATTGAGATAGACTATAATTTGCTTGTCTATCTCGAGCAAGTTGTGGTATGCCTCGGAGAAATCCGCCAACACATCTTGTTTTGTATGCTCCATTTCGGGGTCTGCCACTATCGTGAAGAACATCTGGGTATCAATTAGGTTCTCACACTCCTTGATGAGAGCTTTAATGCTTTGGCTTTTTTGGTCTAAGTTGTTGAGGCGCTGCTTTTTAATGGTATAGTTCGGTTCTTGTTTGTAGGCAGTTTCCACATTGCGTTTCAGGTCGATGACATTCTTAAGCGTCTTCAGCCCTGTCTTGCGCAATAGTTGCCGCACTTGGTTCTGATAGTGGTATTTGCGTTGTTCGTTGGTCTCTGCAAGGTAATATTGTATCTGTTCCCGAAAGGCGGAAAGGGCATCGCGCACACTCTCAATACTAATTTCTTCGTTCACATCCAGCACTTCCTCAAAGAACTGCAGATAGACCGACTCCAGTTCAATGAAGTTGCCCGTCTCGTGAATGATACCATAGTCGATGAGATACTGAATGCGCTCGCGTTTATACTCCACATACTCCATCGCCATATCGGTACGCAGCGCGGAAGTCTTACGCATTTCGAATAGCTCGAAAAGCAGTTTGCGTTCTTTGTCCAACGCCCGCACCAACTCCTCTAATGTACGAAATTGCGTCTGTGTATCCATCGTAATATCTGTTCAATAGATCTGTTTATCGGAAACTTGCATTAATGTATGTTTTTTTTCTCAAATCCTGCTACAAAGGTACTATAAATTCTTGGTATGCCCAAATCCGCAAAGAGAAACGGATACGATTCGCCCATTGCACCTATGAATGTATGGACCAGCATGTTATACAAGCAAGGCTACCAAATACAGAAACACAACACGAAGCTGCCGAACTAATCGATGTCCGACAGCCTCGTGACTAGAATTGCATTGCAAATGGGGATTAGTGTCTGCTCCAGAAATCCCTAATGGTGAACTGACTAATCAGACCGGTTTCGGGATTGTAGTTGAAGGAGTACGCTACCGCATCCGAGAATTTGCCAATATTTTCCTTCGTGTATCTATCTTTATACTTTATCTTTCCACGCAAGTCGATAGTTAAGAATTTGTTGTACCAGAACTCATCTTGATAGCCCTCTTTGTATGTATTACGCATACCATATTCAAGGAATAGGTATGCTCCGTTATTCTCATCGAAGAGGTCATCAGTGATGTTTAGTTCCTCTTTTGCAGTGCAAGTCAGGCGCATTCCAAATGTGCCGGAGGCGGCATTGTAAACAGCACTATTCCAGTTGTCCGTGATGGCAACCGTCTTGATATCGTTCGAGTCAGGGAAAGCGATATACTCCAGTTTGACATCCATAATCTTAAACACAGCGGGAGAGCAGGTTACACGATAGACAAGGTCTTCAGCCACGATCGTGGTGTCGGCTTTCTTTGTGGGCGAATCCGGTTCGCTGTTCGTTTTCTTGCAAGAAACCAAGTTCATTGCAACTACTGCCATAAGGGCAAAAAGTAACTTTTTCATATTTCAATCCATTAAGGGGTTTATTATTTATTCGCTCAACAACTATTCGCCATGCGACACAGCGTTATGTATATATTGTGTCGTATTTTGCGCAAATTCTATTGCGTCTTTTCAAACTGACGGCAAAGTTACACCTTTGCGCGGAATTGTGCAAGTATCAACCAAATTTTTTTGTTTGTGTGTCGCGTTTCATACCGCAGCCAAAAACTCACTGCATTTTTTGATAGCAAAAACGTTTGCCATTCCCGCCACCCAATTTTTACATAACCAAGACACACAAACATATATGCGGCAAACACAGAAGCTGCCTGACAATAATTGTCAGGCAGCTTCGTATCAGTTTGTTATACAGGCAAATACAACACTTGTCCACTATCATGGGATAGCCCGGATGGTAGATATTTGCCGTATCGGGTTCTTAATTACTTAAAGAACTCCTTTACATTTTCGTTGGGAACGATTTCTTCTTGGAAGAAATATGCACCTGTCTTCGGAGACTTCACCATCTTGATGCACTTGGTGTGTGCACGACCGGAGTTGTCTGTTTTGAAGGTAGCGACCGCTTTCTTTGCCATAGTTCTACGCCTTTCCTTTTAGGGTTAATTACTTAATCTCCTTATGAATAGTGTACTTCTTCAAGAAGGGATTGTACTTTTTGAGTTCCAAACGGTCGGGAGTGTTCTTACGATTCTTGGTCGTAATGTAGCGAGACATTCCGGGAACGCCGCTGGCTTTTTGCTCTGTGCACTCAAGAATTACTTGTACGCGTGCCTCTTTTGATTTCTTTGCCATTGTCTTGCCTCCGTTTTATTCGTAAAGATACCCTTTTTCGGCCGCCTGCTTCAGTGCAGCATCCAAACCGATTTTGTTAATAGTTCTCAGACCGGCTGCACTCACGTTCAACTCGATCCATGTGTCTTGTTCTACCCAGTAGAACTTGCGGCGGAATAGGTTCACATCGAAAGTGCGCTTTGTGTGGCGCTTCGAGTGTGACACATTGCATCCACCCATGGCTTTCTTGCCTGTAATTTGACAAATCTTTGACATTGTATTTATTATTTATTATTTTCGCCATTAGTCCCCACTCTACCCATACTATCCACTCCACTACAAAACTCTAACCTTGCCTACCAGCCCATTTCTCCTCACCATTTTCAACCCTTGCAATTTATCGCTAATTCAAATTCTTCACACTACTCAACTTCACACACCGTTTTCCACTTCTCTTTCACCACAAAAACTCCTCAATTTCTCACCCGCATTCCCGTTCCCTTCGCGTTTGTGCGCAAGCCCTATGCCGCTGATATACAGCAGTATAGGCAGCTTATCCCCGCAAATATAGTATCTACTCCATGCGAAAAATCGTGCAAAGATACAACATTTTTCCCATATAGACAAATTATTTTTCTCTTTTCTTATAAAAACATACTCTCACCCATAAAAAGAGGCTGCCAAACAAAAACCTGTTCAGCAGCCTCCTTACCTTATTGGCGTATTCCCACTCGGAAACGCCAATAGACAAGAACGATTACTTATTGATTACCTGACCGGCAGCGTTGTAGAGTACGCCATTACGCTCGATTAGAAGTACGCCATTGACGATGCGCTTCGTTGCAGGAGCGCTAACCGTTTGGTTCTCGATAGCGGTGATAGGCTCGGTAGATATTTTCAGACCGTCCAACGCAAAATAGGCCGGAGTATTCATATAGGTTTTTCCATCATAAGTACTGGTACTGCAGTCGGTGGATTTCATTGAGAATACCAAGCCGCTGCACTTGCCGAGCGAGGACAAATCGACTGTCTCCCAACCCTTATTGAACTTACCGTCCACGGCAAGGTAGTAGTCCACACTGTTGGTCAATCCCTTCTCATCATCGTATGCCGAGATAACCAAAGTAAGTGTGTCCTTATCGGTGAATTTACGAGCCGAAACATAACCTTCCGTCAGTGCTTTGTAGGTGTAAGCACTTTGGCAAATAGCCACCTCTGCGGGGTAGAACTCGCCAAAGAATATCACAAAGTTAGAGATTTGATCTTTCGATGGGTTATTAAAATACTCGGAATAATAGCCCACTACGAACGGAGTGCCTTCGCCCTTCAAGCCTCCCTTGGCCATACAAGCAAACTGATTCAATGTATCGGAAGCCACCTTCGAGAGGGTAAAGCCTTCCCACGAAGTACCACCCCACGAACTTTGGCTTGGCAAATGCATGAACGAGAACTTCGTGTTGTTGCAAGTAAATTTGTTGTATTCCGCAGCTTCGGAAAAAGTACTGTCCATCACATCTTTCAAGTTGCCCAGATAGCAAGGGATGTCTTTTGTCTCGTACTTAATTTTCTGATACGCAGCGTTCTCGGCAGTCGAGAGGTCGAGCGTAATGGTTTCCGCACCTGCGCTTACAGCAAGCAGTGCAGCACAAAAGAGAAAAAATTTCTTCATACCGTAATAGTTTTATAATGTAATTATTTAATGATGTATTTGTTTAATGATGTATTTGTTTAATGATGTATTTGTTTATTAGTTAGTTATGCTTGTAAAAACAAGCATCCCCGAAGCAGTCCCGAAGCAACTTACCGGATAAACACAGAATACGCTTGCTCAGCAACACGAACCACATACAGCCCCTTGGGTAACGCTATACGCACATCCGAAGTCGCAGTGGCCGCATAGACCGAACGGCCGAGCATATCATATACCGCCACCTTGGTAGGCCCTACAATGCCCGAAACAAGCACTGCCTCCCCCTGCGTACGCACCGAAATAGCAGCCGTGTTGGCGATAGCGGTTCCGACATCTCCGATAATAGCCGTGAGCGTCTTATCCACAATTTTTCCGTTTGAATTGAAGCGCACCACCACCGACACGGGAGAAGCATTCTCCACCAACGCCGTCAGCCAAAGCGTATCACGCATGACTTTGGCCGTCAGCGCAGCAGGGTTGGACACGGACAGCACCCGCTTGGTTATCGCCGCCGATAGATTGTCCTTATCCGTTGCCATTGTCCCCAGAGGAATAGTGTCCGTCTGCCCAAGAGCAAGCCTTTGCGGCGCAAAATCAGACACCGTGGGCGCATAGTAGTCGGGGAACACGAATAGCGCGGAATACCAATAGTTCTTAATTGGTGTGTAGGTGCGCACCAATTGCCCCGCAGGCGTAAGCTGCCCAAAGAGCCACTCGTTGTTCGATATGGTCGTCTTGAAACAACCGAAATAGATATTACCCGTCAGCGGTGACACCCGAACCATCCCGCTATTATAAATATAGTAGTCGCCTAAATCGGTCGTGGTATAAATCTCCGACACCATTAGGTTATCTATATCAAAACGGTAGATGTGTACCCGCCCATTATACCAATCCCATATATTGTCCGTAAAACTGAAAAAGAGTGCATTCTCTCGGGTAGAAGCCGTCAGCGAACCCGCAGTCCATGCATACCAAGTCTGCTCAACCATCATATCCTCATTGCCGGAGAGTTCCCGTAAGTCATAAGCCGTTGTGGTAAGTGTGGCGGGGTTAATCGCCAACAACTCATTGCCCTGCCACAACTCGCCCGAACTGCCATACGGATAAGTCTGCGCCTCAGGATTCGTGTTTCGTGCCGCCCAGATACGCCCGTCCTTAGACTGTACCATTGTCGAAAAACAACCGCGGATCGTAGTAATAATGGTGTCTGCCATGGGGTCGATCACATGGATGCCCGAATCTTGCTGAATGGCAAAGACATAGTCGTGCGTGCGGAGCATCATCCCTATTTGGTTTTGATAGAGCGCACCCTTGCCATCTACCGCCTGCTCATTGCCCGTAATAAGCGAGTTCTCTGTGCCGGCAATACGCTTGGTTATCTTACCTGCCACAAGGTCCAGTACAAAAATACCATTGCTCGAACCGATATAGCCTTTGCCCTCATCCACGCCCACAAAGCTGCGTCCGTCGGCAGCAGACTTGCCATTGATAGCAAACAGCGTATCGATCGAATAGATGATTTTCAGCGTGGTAGCGTCCGCTACGACTAATCTTGCTCCTTGGCGGGCGGAACTCTCACCGGGGTCTTGCGACTGCTTGGACACAAAATAGAATCGGTCGCCATAGATAGCACCAAACTGTGCTGTGCAACCTAACGAGGCAGGTGGTTCGTTCTCCGCCTGCACAATACGATACGAGAACTCCCCCGAATTGCTCAAATGGTTGAGTGTGGAATTGTTATGCCCATACCAATCCTCGTTGAGAATGAATACACCCGATGTATAAGGTGCCTCAGCAAAAGCACCTACAGCAGCAAAAATGAAAAGCCACAGAAGGAATGTAGGTTTCATTGTATTTTTGGATATGTAAGGGATTGTCATTGTATGATACCGTTACGATATTACCATTGTTTCTCCGGGATATGCAAGTCCTCGGCACGCGATAGTTCGGTGCTGGTCTCGCCTATCCAACCGCACGACTGATTTTCCGCTGTATAGACCCGCACAAAATCAATGCATGGGAGATAGACCGAATTGCCGTCAGCATCCACGGCCCACTCGATATTGAAACTAATCAGGTCGGTGGAGTCGTTAGGCTGATTATCCACATAGCCCCAATCGAACGCATAGAGAACATAGTAATTGCCCACGCCCGACTCATCAAAACCATTCGGAGGCAAGCAAGTACCGGAAAGCGTCAGGCTGTCTTGCGAAATCCATTTGGGGTAGTAGTCCTGCTTGTGATACACATTTTTCACCACATAGCCGCTATCGCCATAGTTATCGTGCCAAGCGATATAGGTCGTGTCGGTCAGCGGCGTACCCTGCTTCGGTGTTGCCTCTTTGGCGGTATCGGGACGGAAATAGGTGATGCTATAATGGTGTCGGGTATTGGCATGGCGATAGGCACTGCCTGCCAACTCGTACCACTCATCGTCGGGAATACCGTTTTGGTTACGATCGAAAGAAACCTCCACGATACCCGGCTCACAACTGCCGCCCTTGCCCTTCTCGGGGTGCGGATTGGCATCGGCGTAGAACGCATTGCCGAGTATCTTGAAATCGTACTCTCCGGGGATATTCACCACGCTATGATCAAATCCGAAAGTAACATACCCGCCGAAACCGCCTAACGAAATCAGCACATCATTCGTACCGGAGATAGCGTCTTGCACCTTTTGAACCATATCGGCAGCCGTGTTGCCCTCCTCGTAAGCCGGCAGCACATTAACGAACTGTCCCGGAGCAGGGCAGAAGTCATAAACAGTTGATATATAGCGGCTATACGCCACTTGTTCCTCCCATACAGCAATCAGGATATCTTGCTGCACGGGATTCTTGGCATCCACTATCTGCAGGTGCAGCCGGTAAGTCCCTGTGTCGGCTTTGCAGAAGATGAAATCCCGCTCGGTGCTGACTAATGAGTCCGCGCCGTCAGCAGCTGGCATTGTCCATTCGTACCGCTCACCGGGGAATTCGGGGTGCAGAACGAGTGCCTTCATACGCTCCACCTTATACACCTCGTCAATTCCGAGATTCACCAGCGGAATGTCCGGTTGGCAAGAGGTAAAGAAAAAAAGAACTACGACCTCCCCGACCCCTCCAAAGGAGGGGACAGCAAAGCATAGTACTTTTCTTACGAAAGACTTAATTTTATGAATAATATGTTTTATATACTCATTCATTCCATTTCTAATCTTTAGCCTCTCCTCTGGAGGGGTGCGGGGAGGTCTTGGGTTGGTTCCTCATTTATACACAAACACAATATGTGCGGGGATGTCGCCCGTGCGCACACTCCATTTCTTTTTACCCTCCGCCGAATAGCAGTGCAGCACCCCGCTCGACACATAGTTCTTGGCGTCTGTCACAAAAATATCTCGCGTGTACGGATTGACCGCAATGCCGTACGGAATGGTAATATCCCGTTCCGTGCCGTCGATGATAAAATGGTCTGTCACCAATTGTTTGGTAGCTACATTGATAATGCCGTACGAAACAGCGTTCTCCTCTGTTTGGTTATTCCACGCCACGCTGTAGAAATAGAGCGAATCGCCCAAAATGGTCATCTCCGAGCAAGGAATATCGAGCGTATCGGTCACCACCATATCGGTGGAATACGGGGTCTTCTTGTCCAACACGCACAGCCGTGACGGAACGCTTTCGTAGTCGCCTCGGGAGGACACCCATAGTTTGCCATACGCATCCTTGCGAATGCGATGCAGGTTGATGGCGACGGGAATTTTCTCCGTCTGTTTCATGCCATACCGCTCCACTACCGACACCGTGTAGTCGTAGTTCGGCACACGGTACCCGCCCGAATTAGCGACATAGATATAATCGCCCATTATCTCCAACTCATCGGGTTGATAGCCTACCGTCACTTTATTGGTAATCTGCAGTGTAGCCGTATCCACCTCGAAGACAGCACCGAGTTGTGCATCGGGGTCAATAGCCACCGGCCCCACATACGATGAGACGTAGGCCTTTCCTCGTGCGAAACGGATAT
This sequence comes from Dialister sp. CAG:486, assembly GCA_963635385.1. Lineage (GTDB taxonomy): Bacteria > Bacteroidota > Bacteroidia > Bacteroidales > Paludibacteraceae > Colicola. The sequence continues at coordinate 18,444 of CAVHGD010000034.1, forward strand.
AGCGGCAGTTCGGGATATCCACTTGCCCTATACGTTTGCAGGTCTTTGCGTCCATCACTTCCACTTTGTGCGAGCAGTTTATCACCGCATAGAGTTTGCTACCGTAGATTTGAATATCGTTGCCCACATCGCCTAACTCCATGATTACATTGGGGTTACGCTCGGTGTATATATTGCGAATATAGTAGGCGTTCACAAAGTCCACATAATCGATGCTCGCTTTGTTGCTGCCCATATTGCCCTCGTTGAGCAAGTACATCCCGATAGGCTCATCGGCTGCAAAATTTTCTATTTTCCGAATCTCCATCGGCAGCAACTCATACTCCGTCGGCACCACCAACTCATCATGCCGACATCCTCCTGCGACTATCAGCAGAAACCCAACTAAGATTCCGACCTCCCCGACCCCTCCAAAGGAGGGGACTGCAAAGCGAGTCCGGACTCCCCGGCACCCCTCAAAGAGGGGGACAACAAAGCATTGTATCTTTCTTGTGAAAGATTTTAGTATCTGAATAATTTGCTTTATATATTCATTCATTTTTCTAATCACAACCCCTCCCTTGGAGGGGCATGGAGAGGTATTCTATTCTCTGTTAGCCCCTCCTATGGAGGGGTGTGGGGAGGTCTTTAGCCCCTCCCTTGGAGGGGCATGGGGAGGTCTGAAGTTGGGGAGATCAAAATTAAGTATTGAGTAGTCCTTGCTTTATCCTTGCAACGACACTATCCGGTGCAACCATTACCTCACTATTCGTAAAGCGTAAAATATGATACCCTAACGCTATCAATCTATTTTCTCTATTCTTATCCAACTCTTGTTGTTCTCCCATTGAGTGATACGCTCCATCAATCTCTACAATTAAATTCTTTTCCAAACAAACAAAATCTACTATGTACTCGTCGATAATGTACTGCCGCTTGAACACAACGCCTAATTGTCTTCTTCGTAGTAGCTCCCACATAACCAGCTCTGCTTCAGTCGGTTTCTTTTTCATTTGTTTGGCCTTCTCACGCAGCAGCGGGTATATCATCGGATTTGCCACATTATATACAGTTCCCATCTTTATAGTAACCTTATAATAATTTCGTATTATTCTCTGTTAGCCCCTCCTCTGGAGGGGGTGGGGAGGTCTAGTGTCTCAGTATTCCACCACGATACTCCCCCGATAGTTTCGTTTGGGCATAGGGTAGTTGAGGATGACATCGTAGTCTTGTCCGAGCAGGTTGTTTATTTCGAATGTGGCTTTGAGTGTTATCTTTTTTATCCGCCAAGAGCCGGTGAGCGACATATCGTGCGTGTACCACGGCTGCGTGTAGTTATAGACGATGTTCTCCTGTTGGTTGTAGCGCTCGCCGACATAGATAAAACTGTAGTTCAGCGCATAGTTGCGCCATTGGAGCATACCTATCGCCGAGCCACTGTGCCAAGGAATATACGGAATTTGGTCGCCATAATAGGTGTCGGCGGGGTCGGTCACATCGACCGCCTTTTGATAAGTGTATTGCACTTTGGCGGTCAGCGACCAGTCGTATGGGAAGCGCAGCGTCATCTGCATATTCGCATCCACGCCGTGAATCTTCACCAGCCCGAGATTGAGCATCGTCCAGCGGAACTGCTGCCCTTTCGGATAGGCAATAATTTTGTCCTTCACCTTATTATAATACACATCCACCGAGATATTAAAGTGGTTAAATATCTGCTTCGGTTTTAGGTAGTCGTAAGCAATGCCCACATTGTGTTGTATCGCCATTTCGGGGCGCAGATAGGCGTTGCCCATGTCGGTGTAGTACAGGTCGTTGAAAGTCGGGTAGCGATACGCCTGCTTGTAGAATGCGTTGATTTTCAAGTCGATACGCTTAAAAGGTTTGTACGACAGGAACACTGCGGGCGTAAACTTATACTTGTTCGGTGCCTCATCTCGCTCGCGTGCCTCCTCGTTGATAAAAGTGCCTAATATACTTGCTTGAATACGCAGATAATCATAGACGTTGAATGCCGTTGCCGCCGCTAACCAATGGGAGAACCGGGACACCGACATATAGTCCGACAGCCCGTTCCACTGCAAGTCGTAGGAAAGGGACAAGTCCCACCAGTTGAACACCGCCACTTTGTTTGCCCACGAGAGGTACGCCTCCTGTTGGTTGTAAGTGTTATCGACATGAATCAACTTGTCGTCGTTGTTGACATAGCGAGTGTGGTCGTACGCATATTTGGCATTCACTTTCACTGCCCAGCGGTTGAAGAACTCGTCCTGCCACGACGACTGCACGAACATATCCCTATCCCACAGCCGTTCGCCTCGCCGCCACACATTATTCACAATCGCACCCGGCACACCCCGCTCGGAGTTGTAGTAGTAGCCTTGCACTTTCCAGAACCCCGTCGTCGAGTAGTAATAGTTCAGCCCCGCCTCCACACGCACGGCGTTCACATCGCCGTTCTGCCGCACCGCCGTGGTGTCGTAAGCCAACTCGCCCGAGGGCGTTACTCGCCTGTAGCGGAACTTATATTTGCCGTTGGAGTGCACCACTTCGGCGTTCATCGACAGGCTCAATTGCTCCGTCAGTTTGGCGTCAAAGAGCAGCGACGGATTGACAAGCGCAAACGAACCTGCTTTCAGCCCCGCACGGATATGCACATTCTTGCCCGGCTCGAACTTCGGGCGACGCGAATTGAGGTAGATACTCCCCGCCGAGCCGAACTCTCGGGCAGACTGAAAGATGTCGCTTTTCTGCCCGTTGTAGAGCGAAATCTCGTCAATGTTCTCGAGCGAGAACTTACCCAAATCCACTTGCCCGTTCTGGGCGTTACCAAGTTGAATACCATTGTAATAGACGCCCAAGTGGTTGGTACCCATCGAGCGGATATTCACCGTCTTGATGCCCCCTACCCCGCCATAGTCTTTTATCTGCACGCCGGAGAAGAAACGGATGGCGTCTGCCACGGAGAGGCTGTTCAGTTGCTCCAGCTCTTTGCCCTCTAATCGCTGCGGTTTGATAATGTCTTTCTCTTTGTATTTTGCCGTCACCTGCACCTCTTCCACCTCAAACTGCCTAATAATCGAATCCTCTTTCGCCCTCGCAATCGAGTCAGCCTTATGCCCCAAGACAACGTTAGCTTTCGTCTGCGTCTGTCCGCAAACGAAAGCACACCCAAGCGTGCAAGCCCATAGTATCGTTGCTAATCTTTTCCTCATCTGTCTTGTCTCCAGTCCTCGGGAGCGGCGGGTATTCCCGCTGAGCAATAGTTTTTCGCAAAAAACTATTGTCTCCACCGACACATCACTTTGGCAGGTATTCTGACTTAGGGCTCAACTATCCAAGCCTTCCCATTTGCGTATGCAAACAGTGACCGGAGAACAAATATGCGAGGTTTCCTGTTCGCTCCACCCACGAGAAAAAAGAAACAACGGAAGTATATTCTTTTATTTTCTTCCATTTTTCTTGCCGCTGGCGGCATAGGAAACCCCTCGGTACTCCTAATATAGATAGTTGCTTTGCCCTTTACAGCAGCGGGTCTGTTCGGGATTTGCACTCGATTCCCGTACCAAAGGCGTTGCAAAGTTACGACTTTTCGAGAATATACACAAACGAAAAGAACGTATTTCGATTTCGCTGGAAGCCCCTAA
>CAVHGD010000035.1:0-21259 GCA_963635385.1 Dialister sp. CAG:486
CAGACGGTATCTACTACTGGACCGTGGATAGCCAATGGCTGACCGACGCAAACGGAAACAAACTAGCCGTCACGAGCGGGAAAGGCGACAAGGGCGACAAAGGCGATGCCGGGCAAGACGGCACCGACGGAGCCGATGGCGCTGACGGCAAGACTCCGCAATTGAAAATAGAAGACGGATATTGGTACCTCTCCTACGACGGAACCAATTGGACAAAACTTGGCAAAGCCACCGGAGAAAATGGGAAAGACGGCACCAATGGCACAAACGGAACAGACGGTGCGAAAGGAGACAAAGGCGATCCGGGAGAAAAGGGCGACAAAGGAGACAATATATTCTCATCCGTTACGCAAGACGCTGATTATGTGTATTTTACACTCGCAGATGGGAATGTGATTAAGATAGCAAAAAAGGGAAGTAGCAGCGAGGAAGATCATGCCGACAGCGATATTATTGAGTTTAAGGATTTGAATGTAAAAAGTGCGTTATTGTTCCATTCACCGACCATAGACCTTAATGAGGACGGAGAGATATCCTACGGAGAAGCTAAAGCCGCAAAAAGAATTAGCATTAAAAACAATGAAAAAATTGTTTCATTCAAAGAGTTACAGTATTTTACAAGGCTAACATCCCTATGCATCAACTACTGTACAAACTTATTCGAACTAATTTTACCTGACGGATTGGATTCTATCTATAGTGGATGTTTTTGTCAAAACACAAAAATACGGTCTATTACTATTCCTACTTCGTGTGTATACATAGGAGAACGAGCATTTGGAGAATGTACTGCATTAACTTCAATCCAACTTCCTAATAATTTAGAATACATAGGATTATCAGCATTTCAAGGATGTACTGCATTAACTTCAATCCAACTTCCTGATAGTGTCAAACATATAAGTGATTATACATTTTTTGGGTGTAATAACATTGAGACGATAGTATTACCTGGTACAATTGAAAGTATAGGAGCGTATGCATTTTATACCTATGGGAAAGTAGATAAAGTATATTGCAAAGCTAAACTACCACCCACTATAAAAAACAACATATTTCACTCAGTAGGACTTATCTATGTTCCTCGTGCTTATGTTGATGACTATAAAACCGCATGGAGTGAGTTTGCTAATAATATAGTTGGATATGATTTTTAATAAAGTGAAACCGAATAAGACATACACTATGCAAAGTATGGATTATGATACTTTCAAAACTGCAGTGGAAAACGCTTTTATATCGTTTGTAGTCGTGGGAAAAACGATAACTATTAGTGATATGGAGTATAAAATCTGCGATACTCCTTCTAACATAAGTTTTAAGAAGGACGACATATATGATACTCGGAAGTATCCTTTTTCAAATACAGGTAGATAAAGCGGGTATTGAAAATGTTACACGACCTATTCTACATGGAGAATTTGATGTAAAAATCTGCAAAGATAGTTTTTATGATCAAAGACATATATGGTTTGACACAAGTACATATAAAATGGTGGGTGATGCTTTTCTATTGTCTGATCCAAAAATGAAATTTTATATGCAGGAGATATAGTTATGAAAACAGAAAGTAGCAACTTTCATACTAAAATATTTTACATCTCTGTCTCGGTTATTTTCGTAGTCTTAATCGGAATAATTATTGTTTATTGTATTGTCTTCAATAATGAATATAATAATCCTTCCTTTTGGAGCGATTTAGTAACCGGTATTGGAACCATTGGGACTATGTTATTCACAGTTATCAATGTTTTGGTTTTCTTCAAATTAACAACAAGCATAGCATATAAAAAAGAGCAACACAAAATACAAGAAAAACAATTTGAATATATCAATAAATTCAGTCACACAATTTCAATCATTTTTCCAATTTCGATCGATAATGAATTCGCTTGTGATATTCCGGATGAACAATTCTCTAAATCAATAGAGTGGTTCAACGGATTCAGAAAGCACAAGGATTTATTACCAGTCTTAGGAGAAACTGAATATGAAGAGTTTATAAAACAATATATCGAATTTTGTGGTAAATATCGCGATTACAAAAACTACAATGGTGAAGAATCTAAAGAAATTTTTGAAGGGCACGAGCCGGAGGAAGAATATTATCATTTATATCTAAAAGCTCTAAATATCAAAAATAAGATGTTAGATAATATTATTACTATTAGTCTCTAAATATCGAATGTAGGGCTAATAGGCATTATATAAAATTGCCTATTAGCCCTACATTCAATGAATAATCTAAATTGTCGCCACCCAAACAATACTCCCCCATTACATCTCCGCGATTCGCACGGCAGCGTTGATGCCATCGAGCGCCGATGAGGTGATGCCGCCTGCATAACCTGCACCCTCGCCGCACGGGAACAGCAGCGGCGTAGAGACAGACTGCAGCGTGTCCGCATCGCGCGGAATACGCACCGCACTGCTGCTTCGGCTCTCCACGCCCAGAATCACCGCCTCGTTGGTCAAGAAACCGCGATATTTGCGGTCAAAATCACGGAAACCCTGCTGCAAGCGAGCCCCGATGGCGGCAGGCAGCCACTCATCCAATCGGCTCGGCGCCACGCCCGGCAAGTAGCTGCATGCCGGCAGGTCACGGCTCGGCTTGCCTTCCACAAAGTCCAGCAGCCGTTGCGCAGGCGCTTGGTTGGCGTCGCCGCCGTGCAAGAACGCCGCATGCTCCAGCCACTCCTGAAACACCAAAGTGGGAATCGGTGCGGTATGATATTCCTCTGATAGAGAGGTAATTACATCTTCTCCCCCGACCTCGGGCAGCGAAGACAATATGGCGGGCATATCCTCCGGCCGCAGCTCAACGACCATGCCCGAATTGGCGTACGGCGAGTTGCGCAGGCTCGCCGACATGCCGTTCACCACGCAACTCTCGGCGCTGCTTCCCGCAGGCACGATATGGCCGCCCGGGCACATGCAGAACGAATACACGCCTCGCCCGTTCACCTGCGTCACCAACGAATACGACGCGTTGCCTACCAGCGCCATCACCTCGTCGGGCTGATGGTGGTACATCAGCCGATTGATGAGGCGCTGCGGATGCTCCACCCGCACGCCCATGGCAAAGCCTTTGGCCTCGAGCGCCACGCCCTTCTCCGCCAACAGCCGATAGGTGTCGTGGGCGGAATGCCCGATGGCAAGCACCACAGGAATGCCCATTTTCGTGCCTTCGAGCAGTCGCTCCAGCAGCGGCCCGTCCACGCAGGTCTCGAAATGGATCTCACCACCGTGCGACACGATGCACTCCCGCATGGCTTTGATAATGGTCGGCAGCTTGTCGCTACCGATGTGCGCATGTGCCTCGTACAGCACGTTGTCCTTCGCCCCGAAATAGTGAAACAGCTCCATCACGCGCTGCATGTTGCCCCGCTTCTTGCTTCGGCTGAACAGCTTGCCGTCGGAGAATGTCCCCGCACCGCCTTCGCCGAAACAATAGTTGCTCTCCGTGTTCAGCCCCATGTTCCGATTCAGCCGCGCGATATCCACCTTGCGGGCGCTCACCTCCTTGCCGCGCTCGTAGATAATCGGCCGTATGCCTTTCTCTAACAGCGTCAGCGCCGCAAACAGCCCCGCAGGCCCCGCTCCGACTATCACCGCCGAACGCTCGGCGGCATGCACATCCTGAAAATGCGGTGCCTCGTACAGCGGCACGGGCGCCTCACGCGCAATGTACCGCCCCTGCTCATCGGTCAGCAGCGTCAGCAGTACTTTCAGGTTGCGTTGGCGAGCATCCACCGAGCGTTTCACCACCCGATAGCGTTGTTCCATCTCGTGCGCCTCAGCGGGCGACAGCGTCAGTTGAATCGTATCCATATCCGTGCCTTACAAACAGCAAAGACAATGTACAGACCCCCGCCCGCACATTGCCTTTGCTCGGTATCACTTCATTATTTCTTGAGACATGCCATGATTTTTGCCTCCAGCTCATCCACAAGGTCGGGGTTGTCACGCAGCAGTGCCTTCACCGCATCGCGGCCCTGACCGAGCTTGGTGTCGCCGTAGCTGTAGAAGCTGCCGGCTTTTTTCAGCACTTCGGTCTCCACGCCGAGGTCGATAATCTCGCCCACCTTCGAGATGCCCTCGTTGAACATCAGGTCGAATTCGGCTTTCTTGAACGGAGGCGCCACCTTGTTTTTCACAATCTTGACGCGCACCTGATTGCCCAGCACCTCATCGCCGTCTTTTATCTGCCCGATTTTGCGGATATCCATACGCACGCTGGCGTAGAACTTCAGCGCATTACCACCCGTCGTGGTCTCGGGGTTGCCAAACATCACGCCGATTTTCTCACGCAGCTGGTTGATAAAGATACAGGTCGTTTGCGTCTTGTTGATGGTCGCCGTCAGTTTGCGCAGCGCTTGCGACATCAGTCGAGCCTGCAGGCCCAGTTTGTTGTCGCCCATATCGCCCTCTATTTCGGCCTTCGGGGTCAGTGCGGCCACCGAGTCGATTACCACCAGATCCACCGCCGAGGAGCGAATCAGCTCGTCGGCAATCTCAAGCGCCTGCTCACCGCAGTCGGGCTGCGCAATCAGCAGGTTGTCGGTATCCACCCCCAGCTTCTCGGCGTAGAAACGGTCGAAGGCATGCTCGGCGTCAATGATAGCCGCAATGCCGCCTTGCTTCTGCACCTCCGCCATAGCGTGAATGGCGAGCGTGGTCTTACCCGACGATTCCGGACCGTAGATCTCTATCACACGGCCGCGCGGATAGCCGCCCACGCCGAGTGCAAGGTTCAGTCCGATACTGCCCGTCGAGATCACGGGTATATCTTCTATTTTGTCATCGCCCAGTTTCATGATAGCGCCTTTGCCGAAGTCTTTGTCGATCTTCGCCATCGCCATTTGCAGGGCTTTCAGTTTGTCTGCCGAGGGTTGTTTTTTCTCTTCTGCCATAGTTGTATTGTTTTATTTACTGTTTATATTCTGTCGTCAAAATGGTTCGGCGTACCCGCATCCTTCTCGCCATCGGCTGCAGCCGTAGCGGGTCCTGCCGCGGATGATGGTGCCTTTTTTGCACACGGGGCACTGCATGCCCGCCTTGTTCGATTTCACGTCGTACACCACCTCTTTGGTCATCTCCTTCAGCTCGCCCAAGAACAGCTGTGCCGAGTACTGTCCGCCCTCTATCTCACGCAGTTTTTTCTCCCAGCGGCCCGTCAGCTCGGCGGATTTGAGCAGCGGCGACACAATGGTGTGTATCAGGTCGATTCCCACCTGCGAGGCTCTCAGCGACTTGCCTTTTCGATAGATATAGTTGCGTTGTATCAGTTTCTCGATGATGGCCGGTCGGGTCGAGGGCCGCCCGATTCCGTTTTCTTTCATCGCCTCGCGCAGCTCGTCGTCATCCACCGTCTTGCCGGCCGTCTCCATCGCGCGCTGCAGCGTATCGTCGTTGTAGTATTTGGGCGGTGTGGTCGTGCGCTCCACCAGCATGGGTTGGTGCGGGCCCGACTCGCCCTTCTTGAATTCGGGGAACACCGTGGTCGGCTGTGGTTCCTCTCCCTCTTCGGTCTCTTCCACCACCTCCGTTTTCTTTTGCCATAGCCCGTTCTCGCCTTGGCGCACCCATTGATACACCTCGCGCCATCCCATATTCACGATTTGCCGATTGGTGGTCTTGAAGGACATCGCCTCGCCCTGCACGCCGTTTGCGTCGGTCGTCGGCACTTCGGCCATCACGGTGGTGTTCATCACCTCGCAGTCGGGGTAGAACGCCCCCACAAACCGTTGCACCACCGCATCGTAGGCCTTTCGCTCATCGGCCGTCAGCGCTTCGGGGCGTTGCCCGGTCGGGATGATGGCGTGGTGGTCGGTCACTTTTTTGTTGTCGAACACCTTTTTCGATTTGGGCAGCGACCCCGGTCCGTTTTTCCCGTCGGCACGCAGCCCGAGCAGCGGCAGCACTTGCGGGTAGTAGTCTTTTATCCCCGCCAGCGTGGCAGGTATCTTCGGGTATAGGTCGTCGGTCAGATAGGTCGTATCCACACGCGGATAGGTCGTTACCTTCTTCTCGTAGAGCGATTGCGCCAGCTCGAGGGTCCGTGCGGCCGTGAATCCGTAGCGTTTGTTGCAGTCCGAGGCGAGCGTCGTCAGGTCGCAGAGCTTCGGAGCGGACTCTTTGCCTTTCTTTTTGGCCACCGACACCACGGTCAGCGGATTATGCTCTATCGAGCGCACCATCGCTTCGCCTTGCGGCAGGGTCGTTATGGCGTATTCGTCTTCCTCGACGGGAATTTGCGCCGTGAATATCGCCTCCCGATAGCGAGTCTTCAGTTCCCAATAGGTCTTGGGCTTGAAGTTCATTATCTCCTCTTCTCGCTGCACAATCAGCGCCAGCGTCGGCGTCTGCACCCGCCCCACCGACAGCACTTGTCGGTCTTTTCCCGTTCCTTTGGCGTAGCGTATCGTGTAGGCACGCGTCGCATTCATGCCGAGCAGCCAGTCACCGATGGCTCGCATCAGCCCGGCCTCGTACAGCTTCTGATACTCCGACTGATCCCGCAGCGACTTAAACCCCTCTCGGAGCGCCTCTTCGGTCATCGAGCTGATCCATAGCCGCTTCACGGGCACTTTGCATTCCGCTTTTTGGTAAATCCAGCGTTGTATCAGCTCTCCCTCTTGCCCGGCATCACCGCAGTTTATCACCATCTCGGCTTGGGCAATGAGCGATTTTATGATGCCAAACTGTTTCTGCACCCCCGCATCGCCGCTCACCTTGATGCTGAATCGGGGCGGTATCATCGGCAGCGAGCTTAGGTTCCACCCTTTCCATTGGTCAGTGTATTCTTGCGGCTCGAGCAGGGCGCACAGGTGGCCGAATCCCCACGTCACGCAGTAGCCGTTGCCCTCAAAATAGCCGTCGCAGCGCCGGTTTGCCCCCAGCACCCGCGCTATCTCTTGTCCCACAGAGGGTTTTTCCGCTACGCAGACTATCATTTTTCCTTTTCTTATTCGGCACGCCCCTTATCGGGTCCGCCTCTCCTTAATACATATAATCATTTTTCGACACCTCCACGCCGTTCAGCACACACACCATGTTATGCAGCCGTTGCTTTTCGGCGGTCTCGTTGATGTATTCCACCAGCTCTAACGGCGTATAATCCGCACGGCACACCATCAGCGTCAGGTCCGCCTCTTTGTCGAGCAACAACGCATCGCCCACTTTGGCGACTGCCGCGGTATCCACCACGATGTAGTCGTATCGTTTTCTCAGCTCCTCAAACAGCCGAGCGGCCGCTTCGGTCTGCAGCAGCTCGGCGGGATTGGCGGGCAGCTCTCCGCAGGCTATACGATCCAAATTCTCCTGTCCGGTCGGCTCTATCAGGTCATCGATGTGAGTCGTGCGGCCGGCGAGATAGGCCGACAGCTGTCCTTTCGCCTTCATGGCGGGGTCCGTCAGCGTAGCCGGTCGGCGCAGATTCATCTCCACCCACACCGTTTTCCGATTGAGCATCGCCAGCGATTGCGCTATACGCCACGAGATGTAGGTCTTGCCTTCTCCCTCTATGCACGAGGTTACCGCCAGCACCGCATGGCTCTTGTCGGCAGGCAGGCGGAACAGCAGTTCGGTGCGCAGCTGACGGAACAGCTCGCCCTCCATGCCTTCTGTCCGGTCGGTATCGGTCGCCGTTTTTTTGCCTTTGGCTATTTTTCCCACAAAAGGCACCTTCACCATTTGCTTAAATTCTCGTAGCGAGCTTACCTTCCCGTCGAAGAAATCCAGCACGAATAGGAGCATCGCGGGAATACACAGTCCCAGCACAAAGCAGACGAAAAGTATATTCTTCGTTTTCGGTTGTCTGCTGTCCGTGTCTATTTTCGGCGTATCCACCATTCGGGCCGATAGCTGCGAGGTGGCGAGCAAGAAGGCGTTCTCCTCCCGCTTCTGATACAGATAGAGATACATCTGCTCTTTTATCTGCTGTTGCCGCACAATGCGCACATATTCTTGTTCTTGCGTCGGCACCGACTTCATGCGGGTGGCAAATTTCGAGTCGCTCTGTTCCAACCCTTTCAGCGCAATGTTCAGGCTCTCGCGCGCCGATGCCACGCCCGCTATGATGTTTTGCCGCATCACCTCCAGCTGTGCATTCAGTTGCTCCACCACGGGGTTATTTTCCGTAGCGGTGCGCAAGATACGCATACGCCGCAGCAGCATGTTGTTGTATTCCGAGATAAACGATGCTAACGACGGGTCTATCACCGAGGTGCCGTCAGCCGCACCTATGTTGGCGGGAATCAGGCTGTATTTCTTGGTCTCGTCTTTCACAAACGCCTCGATGTAATCCACCATGTCGAGTTGCACCCGCACGCTTGCTATCTGTTTCTGCTCCTCGCCGTTGGCCTCCAAGGCTAATTTTGCCTCCGTGCGCAGGTCGGCTATGTTGTTGGCTTTTTTGTAGTCCGCCATCGCATCTTCCGCCTCGCTCAGCTCTTGCGTCACTTTCTGTATGCGCTCATCCACAAACGCCACCGTGTTGCTCGCCAGCAGGTTACGGTCCATTTGTGCGCACAGATTGTATTGCTCAATCAGTTTGCTTATCAGCGCCACATCTCGCCCCGGCATATCCGACGTCATAGTCAGATTCACCATGCGGGAACCTTTGTCGTTGAGTGCAATTTGCACCTTCGTGCGATACGAATCCACCACGCTCAGGTGTTGGCAGCATACGGCACGGAACTGTGTATGCTCTTCCGTGGCGGGGTAGTTTTGCGTTATCTTCAGCGTGCCGGCGCAGGTCTCTATCGGCTCGGTCAGGTCATCCAGCACCATGCTCGTGCGGTGCCATCGGCCTCTTTTCACCACCACCTTATATTTTCCGTCTTTGCGCAGGGTTATGTTCACTCGGCACGAGCCGACCTTCTTTTCCCATTTCAGCACTTCCACCGTAAAGGTATGGCGCGGGAACTCTCCCACCCATTTGCCTTCGTCTTTCACCCGATACTCGGTCCAGAGGTCCAAGTCGTTGAGTACCTGTGCCATCAGGTCGCGCGATTGCAGTATCAGTATCTCATCATCCACTTCCGTTCCGCCGCTTATGCCGAGCAGGCTCAGTGCCGACGAGGCACCGCCGAGCGACAGTCCTTGTTTCGCATCTCGTATCTGCATCGAGGCAGAAGTCGTCATTTTCGGATTCGTCCGCAGCAGGTAGACAACGCCCAATCCGCAGCACAGCACCACGCCTATCACAAACCAATACCAATGCCGTAACGCACAGAGTACCCATTTGCGCAGGTCCACTTCCACCATCGTATTTTCTTTCTGTTGTTCCATTTTGTTTTCTTGTTGTATGTTTTTCGATTTAGGTCTATTTCGATGCATTCACCACCGTCACAATCACCGTTGCGGCGCTCGCCACGGTCGATACCATGCTCAGCCAGAGGCTCACGTTCGTACTGTTTAGGGCCCGCACTTTGTTCGGCGACACGTAGATCACGTCATTTTGCTGCAGGTAGTAATAGGGCGACGTGAATAGATCCGGCGAGTTCAGGTTCAGCCGATAGAATTCTAATTTTCCGTTCGTCTCACGCGTCAGCAGCACATTGTCCCGCTTTCCGTACGACGACAGGTCGCCCGCCGCTCCCAGTGCATCCAGCAGCGTCATGCGCCCGTTGGGCATCGTGTATTGCCCGGGGCGGTTCACTTCTCCGATCACCGTCACTTTGGCGTTTATCAGATGTACGATCACCATCGGATTCACCACTTGTCCGGCGAGCCGCTCCTCCACGAGGTCGGCCACCTCGGTCGTTTTCAGCCCGAGCACTTGCAGTTTGCCCAGTATCGGGAATTCGATGTTTCCCTCCGCATCCACCGTGTAGTATTGTTGGCTCGGCGAGGTGTTGAGCTGATCCGAGCCGGGTGCGGAGAACACCACCGTCGGCAGGTTATAGGGCGCCACCGCCTCTTTGTCGAGTGCCGACACCGTTATGGCCAACGCATCGCCGGCTTTTATCACGGGGTCAATCTGTTGTTTGAAGGTCTTATTGATACTATCGGCAGCAGCTGCATCCAGCCCGCGAAAGTAAGTCATCTGTTTTTGGGTCACGCAGCTCGTTGCCAGCAGGCCGGTCAGCAGAACCCACACAATCGGATAGCGTTTTTTCATACGTATATTTTTTCTGCATAAATAGTCTGCAAAGATACGGCTTTTTTTGCGGTCTGCCAAATCCGCACGGCTTTTTGACCCTATTTGCATATATCGCAAAAAAACCTTACCTTTGTACGCCAAAAAGGCCAAAAACTATGACAACAAGCGAACTTCAAAGTATCAAACAGCGCTTTGAGATTATAGGCAACAGTCCTTTGCTCAATCGGGGTATCGAAATTGCCGTTCAGGTAGCCCCCACCGACCTCAGTGTGCTCGTCACGGGCGAGTCGGGTGTCGGCAAGGAGCATTTTCCCAAAATCATACACGCCTACTCCGCCCGCAAGCACGGTCCCTATTTTGCCGTCAACTGCGGCGCCATTCCGGAGGGCACCATCGATAGCGAACTTTTCGGCCACGAGAAGGGCGCCTTCACCGATGCCAAGGCGGAGCGCAAGGGCTATTTCGAGATTGCCAACGGGGGCACGCTTTTCCTCGACGAGGTGGGCGAGTTGCCGCTCCAGACGCAGGTGCGCCTGCTCCGTGTCTTAGAGACGGGCGAGTTCATCCGCATGGGCTCCAGTCAGGTGCAGAAGACCAATGTGCGGGTCGTGGCCGCCACCAATCTCAATATGAAAAAAGCCATCGAGGAAGGCCGATTCCGCGAGGATCTGTACTACCGCCTCAACACGGTCGAGATTCGTGTGCCGGCGCTGCGGGAGCGCAAGGAGGACATCCCATTGCTTTTCCGTAAGTTCTCCGTCGATTTTTGCAACCGCTATCGGATGCCGTCTTTGTCGCTCAACGAGGAGGCAACGGCGCTGTTGCAGTCCTACTATTGGAACGGCAACATCCGCCAGCTCAAGAACATCGCCGAGCAAGTTTCCGTCATCGAGATGGACCATCATATCTCGGCGGAGACCCTGCGCCGCTACTTGCCCGACAACGAGCGCCAGAGCGGGCTTGCCCTCAGTGCGGTCTCGGCGGGCAACGGCGGCAAAGACTATTCCCACGAAATCGGCATTCTCTACAATATGATTCTCAAGTTGCAGCAAGAGCTTAGCGACTTGCGTGCCGAGATGGGAGGCGGCGGGCAGACAAGCTCGCTCTATACCGCCCCGCCGGCGCTCATGCAGAGCAGTGCCGCCCCCGTCGCTCCCCGCAACGAGGTGCAAGAGGCCGAAGTCGTTCCTTCCGATCAACAGCCCCACAGCTTAGAGGACACGCAGCGTGAAATCATTCGCTGCACGCTCGAGCAGTGTAACAACAACCGCAAGACGACCGCCGAGAAGCTCGGCATCTCCGAGCGCACCCTCTACCGAAAAATCAAAGAATACAACCTTTGAGCAATTAACAATTAAAAATTAACAATTAACATGCAGGGCTGCTGACCCTTAGAAGCATGTTCTCGAAAGTTTTTCCATTTATAGTTTCGTATTACAGAAAAACATCACGCACCCACCCCAATGAAACATCGTTATTTTCTGCTGCTACTCTTGCCGTTGCTCCTGCCGAGTTGCGCCATATCGTATAAGTTCAACGGAGCCAACATCGACTACTCCAAGACGCATAGCATATCCATAGCCGACTTTCCGAACAATGCGGCCATGGTCAATCCGTCGTTGAGCAACGACTTGAGCGATGCCATCCGCGACTTGTTCCAGCGCCAAACTCGTCTGCAAGTCTTGCGTCGCGGGGGCGATCTCGAAATCGAGGGCGAAATCATCGGCTACGACATAGCCTCGATGGCCATCTCCGCCGACAGCTACGCTTCGGAGACCAAGCTCACCATCCGTATTCGGGTGCGCTTCACCAACAACATCCACCCCGAAGAGAGTTTCGAGAAGACCTACTCGGCTTACCAAACCTTCGATTCCTCTCGCCTTTTGAGCGATGTGCAAGACGAGTTGTGTGCCACGATGGTCACCGAGCTTTCGGAGGACATCTACAACGACACCGTCGCCAAGTGGTAATCCCCCAAAAAGCAATTCCACTCCCCTCCCTCCCTTCGCCAAAATAACAACACAAACACAACACAAATACAACACATAAAAAGAGGGCTGCCCACGCTTAGGCAGCCCTCTTTTTTGTATCCTTTTTTCCTGTCAGTCCCGAACCACTCCCGAACCAACTCCTTACTAAGTCCTTATAAAGTCCTTACCAGCTCCTTACAAAGACCTTAGTAATACCCAAGTAATTCCTTAGTAATACCTTACGAATACTATATTAATACCGTACTAATAGTATACTTACGCCTTACCGACCCCATAGAACCGCTTTACAGCTCCGTTCCGAGCACCGAGTACGCCTTATCGCCACGCACGATCACCACTTGACCGTCTCGCACGACCTTCTTTGCCTTCACCGTTGCACCGTCTGCTTCGGTGTTCTCAATCGGAGTCCAGTTCGGAGGCAGGATATTATATACCATCGAGCAGTTGGCACCTGAATACGATTCGCCGTTGGGTTTCAAGTCCATGATGAGGTAATCGCCGTTATATGCACCGTCCCAGCCCCAGTTCAGGTGGTAGTAATACACCCCGTCTTTCACCTTGTAGCCGTCTATCACAAAGCAGTGTCCGGACTTTCCCGAAGCGGGTGCGCCGGCGTAGATAATAGGATGCCCCTTTTGCAGTTCCTCACGGATGGTGTACACCCAATCTTCCTCTATAATATCCATTTTTCCGGAAGCATTCGAGTATGCCATTTTCGAATCATAGCCGAAGTTATTCTTCATCACGGTCGGCACATCTGCCGTGTTGCTACCGCTACCGTCTGCGCTGTAGTTCATGTTCAGTGCCGCACCGCACGCCAACATCAGCGTAGACACAGCGCCAGCTTGCACCGTGGTGTATTTGGTGTGTGCATAGTCGCCTATCATATTGCTCCAATCAAACGGGTAGTCAGCCAAGTCAATGGTCTTTGCACCGGAGTTGCCGCCCGTGTAGGTAACTTTGCCCGTGCCCACTTTCGGATACTCGTAGTAGTACATCACTTGCGCCATAGCGGTTGCCACACAGCCTGTAACGGCACGACCGCCGTTGATATTCGGACACTTGTTGTTGTAGGGTGTGTCCTGCCCATAGCGAATGCCTTTTTTCTCAAGCAGCGGGGAAATAGAATCAGGTTCGCCTGTTGCCGTCTCGACCACGAAGTACTTCGAAGCATCTTGCCCTTCTGCTACCCGCTCCGCAGCATAGTCGTATGCATCGAGGATCGCTTTCATCTCTTCCGTCATGCTTTCTCTCGAGCGCAACACATCCGCAGGATTGTCGTAGTACACCGGCGTCAATTGTGCGTTCGCTTGCATTGCCACGCCCCACATCATCAGCAGTGTAGCCCATAATTGTATCTTTTTCATACGCTTATAAATTTTCGATTCGTTTAGTAATAGAATAGTCTGCCGCTCGCAGCTTTGCGAGTCATTTTGTTTGCAATTATCTTGATAAGATAAATATTGTTCGCTTGCATTCCGTCGGTCGGAATCGTCAGCCCGCTCGTTCCGTAGGCTATCGATTGACTTTCAATCAGTTGCCCCACCGTATTGAACACATAGAGTGTGGTCGTTCCGTCAGCGGGTTCGGGCAGTTTGGCCGAGTAGCTGCCGTCTTCGTTTCGCAGTATGGTCAGCTGCACTCTCCCCGATACTTTTTCCAGCGTGGTCACTTCCATTGCCGGCGACAGCGCCGAATAGTGTTCCTCGCACCCCTTATCCTCGTAGGCCTGTACGCGAGCGTAGTAGGTCGTTCCCGCCTCGAGGTCGGTCAGTATGGCTCGGTCGGTCGTGCCGTACAGTTCCTTCTCTGTGCCTCGATAGATATAGGTTATCGTGCGGTCGAAGTGGGCCGTAAAGTTGTCTATCGCTATGCCGCCCGACCCGTGCAACGCGCTGCACCGCACACGGAATTGCACATACCCGCTATCCGCAGTCAGTTCAAACTCTTTGCTCAGGTTCTTGGTCGTCTGTGCCACGCGCTGCTGCCCTATGCTGTCCCATTGTTGCGTGCGGGGATTCAGTGCCTCCACTACCAGCGTGCCGTTTGCCGTGCCGGAAATGGCCGCCGAGAGCGTATTCGATATCCAAAATCGTATTTTCTTGGGCGCGAAAACATATTCTTCGCTCTCCACCCATTGCCCGCTCGCCGTGAAATAGAGCGCCTTATCATGTTCCGACACCACTTGGGTCGTGTTCACAAAGTTCGTGCTCCAGCCCTCGTTCTCGATAGCCTCTTCCGAGGTAAAATTCTCAAATTCCTGAACTGCCGTCGAAGCACCGTCACGCACGGAATAGAGTGTTATGTAGTAGAAATCCGCATCCTCTTGCGGCTCCCATACCAGCGTAAAGGCGGACGACGACACGGCTTCCGTGCCCGTCAGTACAGGCGTCGTGATATAAGTCGGGCGAGGCGAAGAGCCCTGCAGTTGCAGCTGATTGACATACTGCCCGTCCTTGCTCTCGGCTATCAGGTACGCCGTCTGCGTGCTGCAGCTCTGCCGCGAAGGCGTATAGCGTACATACACGGCCACGTCATACACGCTATCCGTCAGCACATGCATACTCATTCGGCTACTGCTATTTACCCACGTCTTGCCGCTGTCCAGACTAAACTCAAAATTGCCGGTCGACAAATAGAGCGTCACCGAGTCGGTAGTCAAGTCCTTGATATTCAGCACCACATGCGCCGTGTCGTAATGAACGGGTTTCTTGTCGTAGGTCGTTTCCATCGCCTCGATGGTCTGCGGCTGAAAGAACAGTCCCGAGTCCGAAGGCAAACCAAAGCGGAACGATATCGCCCCATTGGCTAATTGCACGATGTTGCTAACCGTCTGTTCCGAAAGCATCGTGCCGTCGTTCATCGTCGGCTGCCAGAGCGTGATACGCCCCGAGCCGGGGAACACATCCGCCGCCGTGCTGTAGGTAGGCGACTGATTGTTAGCGCTCACAATGGCGTAGCCGAGTGTCGTACCGTTATTGAAGGTATTCCAATCCCAACTGCTTTGCGAGTAAGTAATGTGCGACACAAGCAGTCCCGTGCTCACCAACGCGCTGCGCCCGGCATCCCACCCCACCTGTTGGCGGTTCTCCACAAGGAAATACTCCGCCGGGCTCGGCGATTCCGGCTCCAAGTTGTGCGTCGAGGCAGCCAGCAGATACGCTTTGTTGCTGCTCTCTATCGGGTCGAGCACATAGTTGCTTCGTTTTGTCAGCTGTTCCGGCGTGAGCCACCCCATCATAAACCGTTCAAAAGCCGTAAAGGTAGGAGGCGTCGAACCGTTATTGTTGTAGCACCCCGAGCACATCACCGTCCACGAGCCCACCGTGTAGCGGCTGCTCTGATCCGTATCGTACAGGTCGGGCAACCCCAGCGCATGTCCGAACTCGTGGCAATAGGTACCGATTCCGGCTTGTATCTTACCTCCGCTGCCACGATATTCCGAAATAACCAAATAGCCTCTCAGCCGTTTGCCCGAGTAGGTCGAAGACGAAGAGAGGGTGCTGTAATATGGCCAAATTGCGTCTTCGGGACCGCCTTCCGCCTCGTTGTAGCCGGCCACTACTACAGAGAGATTGTCCACATACCCATCGCCATTCGCATCGTATTGCGAGAAATCCACTCCCGCATTGCTTGCCAGCGAAGCCGCTTCTTGCACCAACTGTTCACCCCGTTGCGTATGCGAATATTTCGTATTGCCTCCGTAGTACGCCATATCGTGGCTCAAATCGTACGGACCATAAACATCAAATACCAAGTTCAGTACGCTGTCCGATGAGGCGGCATAGTAGCCGTGCACCGAACCGGTGGCGTTCGGATTGCTTCCGCCGGTCGTATTATAGAGCGCATTAAATTGCTCCTTTGCGTTCTCAAGCGTAAATTGCAGGTCGGTAAAATTTACCAATATGACGGGAATCCGCACCGTCCCCGTATGCGGCACATAGTAGCTCCGCATAGTCCTTTGCGGTGCATGTTGCAGCGCAGCCTCGCTCTGAGTTGCGTCCCATACCACTCCCGAACCAACCCCTACGAAACTCCCATCAATGCGCTTACCGGCCAGAGTAGTCAGATAGCTTCCGTTCTCGTCGCCCCATAGCAGCACCTCTTGCTGGGTGCCGTCAGCCATAGTGCGCACCACAGGCAGTGGCGTAGCAGGCACAGCCCATGCCGAGCCCATCGCCCAACATGCGCCTATCGCCAACAAAACATATTTCCGTATTGCATTCATTTATTGTTCAATGCGTCCTTGATATAATTGTTCAATAGGGAATATCAAGTCCCAATTCTTTCCCCACACTATATTTCCATCCTCTAATTTGAATTGACGGAAATTCCGTTCATTCAAATATTTATTATACTGCGGGTGTGGATATTGGCGAATAAAATCCCCTATATTCACCACCTGCGAGGTCTTGTCATTAAAAGTCAGCCGTACAGACAGATTGCCTGCATTCACTGCATCAGTAATATATAAACGATTCATATCAAAGTTTGGTTTTAATATTTGTACTACGGACAGCTTGCTTTTTAACAAAGAAGTTCACCCACTTTTCGATAATGTTTTTATAGTACTTACGAATAAATTCTTCTGCCACTTTCTTGTCTTTCACTGAAAGCGGCTCTGCCCCCGCTTTTTCACGCACACGCACATCCACTAACCTTCCGTCTTGCATAATGATTTCAAAGATGCTATGACAGCCACTATGTGTCACATGCACATGAATAGGAGTATGCTCATTTGAGTAAAAGAAGAATATGAAACCGAAGTATTGATAAATTTGTGGCATTACTTTCTAATATTTTTGAGCGCGTTCACAGTATTTCATTCATTATCCGCTGCAAAGTTACTAAAAAATTCTCATATACCGAAACTATTGTAACAACTATTGCGCCAAAACGCACTATTCTCTATATTTTTAACACAAAAAGTAGCAAAAAGCACAATCTTAGTAAAAATAAGAGAGCACATTTGCTTGGCAAATGCACTCTCTCATAGACGCTTTTTCTTTTAGATTTTCAACAGCAGATAGTGTTGATATCTAAAAAGCTATAGGTATTGGCAACTCCTACTATTTACTTTCTCATCAACTTATGGCCGTTTGCGAAGTCGTTCTGTGCCTTAAATGCCTCGGGGAAGTCCATCGAGACTGCATGTGCAGGCATTGCTACGAGTTTTGGAGCTTCAGAAGAAGGCATCGTGCCATAAGTAGACGTAATAGCATCATCAAAGTGGATATACTTATCTACCCAAAGAAGAGCATCTTGTGTTTCGTTCACTGTGAGGTTGCAACCGAACCAACCACCGGCCAACGGTTTGTAGATAAATTTCGAATAATCGATTCCCAACATATAGTTGTAAGTACTCGATCCTGCTTTCGATGAGAATACACCGCCCAATACCACTGCATCAGGAACATACGATACCCCATAGCCGCCTTCGCCGCTCGAATTGGTCGTGTACTCCCAAATGTTCAATACTGCATTGCTAAAACATTCACCGGCTGCCTTTAAGTCAGAGAGGTATGTCTCGTCGCTCGAATTGATTTTAGATACTAAAGATTCCATATTTTTAATGAAAGCTGTGCTATCCAATACAGTCGGCAGACCTACATGCGAATAGTTCTCCTCGTATTGGTCAGATATTGCCCAATCGCCCAGCGAGAACGCTATGCCACCCTTACCATCATTCAGGTAGTTGGTTGTGAGGTAATAGGGAGCGTAGAACTCCAAGATTGCACCTTTTTTAGCACCATCAATATAGCCGGAATTATTAACATACAATCCTTCGGCGAACACACGTACAAGACCCTTTGTTAGATAAGCCTTATACTTAGTACCATCCGTAGATTCAATCTCGTGGATTTGACCGCCATCAATAGCAAGGGTATCATAATCCCAGATAATAGCGTTATTGAAAACCAGCGTTTCCAAGAACGACTTCACTGTCACATAGCAAGTATCGCTATACTTACCGGCAGTGGCTATAATTTTAGTCTCTCCATAATAAACAGGAGTAACCAATCCCTTATCATTCACGGTAGCCACCGTGGTATCGGTCGAAGTCCAAGTTACAGTAGCCGTAGCACCGCTCGGAGTGAACGCAACAGAGAGACGTTGTGCTTCATCATCCTCCGTAAAGGTCAATTCATTAGGAGTTACCGTCAAGCCGGTGATATTGCTACCGTCACCGCTTTCACTGCCTCCGTTCTTTTTGTCAGGGTCGCAGCCTACCAATGCTACAGACAATACGAGTACGCCAAGTACTCCAAATAGATTCTTTTTCATAACCTTATTTCCTTTCTTTAGTTATTTTTTGCCACTTATCGCAAGTGAATTGCTTTTTATTTAGCCAAGTTCGGATTGTACGATGTCTCGCTGCTCGGCATTTGATAAACAAACTTCGCAGCCGTCGGGTCAATATCCGATCCCGCCTCCGAAGCGTGATTTGCACCACGTTTCCGCTTGGTGTCGCCCGAAGTCTCAGGAGCGATACGGCGGAAGGTCATCAGTCCGTAACCCTCTCCCCAAAGTTCTACTCGCCAGTTGAGCTCAATAGCCGCCAGCAGGTTCGATTCGCTCAATCCGTTCTCGAATTCTGAATAAGCAGTAGCCGCAGTAGCTGCCGTGTCGATTCGCTGACTTGTTATCTCGGTCAAATAGAGTTTTGCTTTGTCGTATTCGCCCAAACGATATTCAGCCTCCGCTGCAATAAGGTACATCGACTCAATACGCATATACACATTGTCCGAAAGCCATTCACGGTCGATATCGTCTTGTGCGGTCGATGTTGGGCATTTTGCCGAGAAAAATTTACGAACAGGCGCATACTTAAATTTCGTAATGTATCCATCCGTACCGTCACTAAACCAACGACGACGCGCATCATACTCGCCCATTTCCTTATAGAGATTCTCATCGATAGCCTTTGTATCACCTGCCCAAGCATACGAATAGGTATGTACATCCACTTGACCGAAGAACGATTGCAACCCGCTAGCAGTTTCCGTAGTTACATCTTGTCCCCAAATCCAACACGAACTGCTTAGATCATTGAATCCGTTCGTCCATACATCATTATTCGGCAGAATAGAGTACGAACCTGAATTGATTACACGCTCAGCATAAGATAGTGCGTTTCCATACGCCTCACGGTAAGCATCACTATGCTTGCCGCCTTGTGGGTTTCCTTTATTTAGATACGAATACGCCAAGATACCACAAGCCACATCCACATTTGCCTCCAATTTCGAGGTGCGGGTCAAATTCTCAGCAAAAGCATCGAAGTATTTTATAGCGAGTGTCAGGTCGCTCTCCAACTTAGTATAAACATCCGATATCTTCGAGAGCGGCTGTGACTTATCCATATTGTTCTCATCATAAACCGGGAAACACAACGTTGTCTCAAGATCTCCGTTCAATTGTGCGGTAGTACTGGTGTAGAGTTGGAGCAATTGGCTGAACACATATCCACGCATCGTCAATGCTTGAGCATAGTAACTTGCCTCTTTGGTCTCATTCTCAGTATAAATATATACAGTATCCTTTGTCGTGCCGTCAATCACGCACGGCAAGTTGGCTTTGGAGTAAGCATTCGGCAATCCGTATTCCGCCACCTTGGTAAGCACCTCGCTCTGCGAAGCTACCGTAGCGATAACACTGTTTATATTGTGCAACATTTTGTAATAGTACGACCACACGGTGCTTGTACGCGCAGTGTACGTCATACCACGCTCATCGGTATAAAACCAGCCGTAGCTGTAACTCGTCAGTGCCATATCGCCGCAGAGCAAGTCGCCGTACATATCAATGGAGCGCTTTCCGAAAGCATCATGACTCGTACTATTCATATCGTACATCAGGTTGTAGATACCTCGCATGGAGCCTTCGAGCGTGTTGTCGAGTTTTTCGTATTGCTTTTGCGTAACGGTGCTACCGTTTGGCTCACGGTCAAGAAAACTGCTTGCGCACGAACTCAATGCCAACGCACCCGCCAATACCAATATACTATTTATCTTTTTCATTTTCGTATTCCTTTTTTCTCTTCGGTTACACATCTGTTAGAATTGGAACTTGATACCACCCATAATCGTCGAGAGCGGCGTATATTGATACGAGTCCGACGAACCGGTGTAACTTACCATCGGGTTGTAACCCTTGCGAGCCGAAGCGATTGCCAAGTTATCTGCCGTAACGTAGATATTGAGCATATTCAGCTTGATTTTCTCCACCCATTTTTTCGGGAAGTTATAGCCCAAACGGATGTTATTGAGTGCAAGATACGAGTTCGAGGTCAAGAAACGAGTCGAAGACATATTTGCATAGAGGTCGCTACCGTTCGAAAGACGAGGAATACCCGCAGCTCCTTGAGAAGCGATAGCCTGCTTCTGCTCATCCGTCATCTGCGAATTCCATGCATTACGCATATCCACATGCCAGTTGCTCGAACCAATCTTATCAGAGTTCATCAACGAAGCATACGTACCATCGTAACCATAACCGCCGATGCCGTAGGAGCAAGTAACCGACAGCGTAACACCGTAAGCCTCCAAGTCAATACCGAAACCACCGGAGAAATCAGCGATAGCCGACTTGCCTACATAGTCCGAACCAGCATACGCAGCGTCAGAACCTTTGGCTTCGCAAGTTTGAATATTGGCATTCGGGTATTTGAGGCGATACTCGTGTACATTCGAGATGTAGTTGTTACCCGTTTTGCCATACGCTTGCAGCGAAGCCGCACTCGTGTAACCGAACGAGCCGAGGTCTGCATCGTAGTAACCACGATAAACAGCAGTACCCGTTTCTGCATCTACACCGAGGTAGGTCGGCAGGTTCCAGTCGTACAGGCCGTGTCCAACCGACAACGAACCGTTCATCAACATCTCCGTTTCCGTCTCGATATAGTCCGGCAATTTCTTTACCTTGTTGGCATAGTGCGAACCGTTCAAACGGATATCCAATTTCACATTACGCGTATCAACCGCATGTACATTGAATTGCAATTCCACACCTTGGTTCTCCAACTCGCCCGAGTTCACGTATGTATAGGTATATCCCAACGAGGGTGCCACATAGCGGGGGAAGAACAGGTTATCGGTCAACTTGTAGAAGTAGTCAATTTCTGCGCTCAAGTATTTCGAGATGTCAAATTCCAAACCGA
>CAVHGD010000036.1:0-1703 GCA_963635385.1 Dialister sp. CAG:486
GAGCATACCTGCTCGCTTGCTACATGGCAGTTGCTGCTGCTCTACCTTGTCCCCTACCTCATTGTAGGATTCGACACCCTGCGTGAGGCGGCTGAGAACATCCTGCACGGCGAGGTCTTTGATGAGGACTTCCTGATGTCCATCGCCACAATAGGTGCTATGTCCATCGGTTTCTTCCCCAATGTAGAGAACCAGTTCCCCGAGGCGGTATTCGTCATGCTATTCTTTCAGGTGGGGGAACTCTTTGAGACTATCGCCGAGGGCAAGAGTCGCCGCTCTATCGCCTCGCTGATGAATATACGCCCCGACACCGCCCATGTAGAGCGCAACGGCGAACTGCAGACCGTTGACCCCAACGAGGTCGAGCCCGGTGAGATAGTAGTCGTTAAGCCCGGCGAGCGAGTACCTATCGACGGCGAAGTCATCGAGGGCGAGTCGGCATTAGACACCGTAGCCCTCACAGGCGAAAGCGTACCCCGCACCGTACATACCGACGACGCAGTCATCTCCGGTTGTGTAAATCTCTCCGGTGTACTGCGCATACGCACTACCAAGCGTGCCGGTGAATCAACGGCTGCCAAAGTATTGGAACTCGTGGAGCATGCAAGCGAGAACAAGTCCCGCAGCGAGGCATTTGTCACCCGCTTTGCTCGTGTCTATACGCCTATCGTGGTTGTGTTAGCACTGCTGCTCGCCTTTGTACCGCCTTTCTTTGGTGCGGACGGCTATGCAGCAGCCCTACCCGATTGGCTCTATCGAGGGCTGATGTTCCTTGTCGTATCATGCCCCTGCGCCCTTGTCATATCGGTACCGCTCTCGTTCTTTGGCGGTATCGGCGGGGCATCCCGACAGGGTATCTTGGTCAAAGGCTCGAACTACTTAGAGGCACTCAGCCGACTTGATACAGCCGTGTTTGACAAGACAGGTACGCTGACACGGGGCGTGTTCCAAGTCAGTCTTGTTCACCCGCACGAGCATACCGAGACCGAACTGCTACACCTCGCCGCCCATGTGGAGCGGTACAGCAATCACCCGATTGCCATATCGCTGCGCCAAGCCTATCCCAACGAGGCGGACGACTGCACCGTCGAGCAAGTGGAGGAGATTGCAGGGCAAGGCGTACAAGCCACCGTCAACGGTCGGCGGGTGAGCGTAGGCAACGGCAAACTGATGACTGCCGTGGGGGCAGATTGGCACGAATGCTCCAAGCAAGCACAAGGCACGGTCATTCATGTCGCTATCGACGGCACCTATGCGGGGCATATTGTCATTGCCGACCAACTGAAGCCCGATGCTCGAGAGGCTATCGACGCACTGCATGCGGCAGGCGTACGCCGCACCGTGATGCTGACGGGCGACCACCGAGCCGTAGCCGACTATGTCGCACAGACAGTCGGCATCGACGAGTACCACGCCGAGTTGCTGCCGCAAGACAAAGTCACGCAGTTAGAACGCCTACTCGCCGCCAAGCCCAAAGGGAAAACACTTGCGTTTGTGGGGGACGGTATCAACGATGCCCCCGTGCTGGCACGCGCCGACATCGGTATCGCCATGGGAGCATTAGGCTCCGATGCGGCTATCGAGGCGGCAGATGTGGTGCTGATGGACGATAAGCCGAGCAAGATAGCCTCAGCGATATGCATAGCCCGCAAGACGCTCCGTATCGCCCACGAGAATGTCTATTTCTCTATCGGCATTAAGGT
>CAVHGD010000036.1:1959-4927 GCA_963635385.1 Dialister sp. CAG:486
TCTTTGAGTATCTCGCTCACGGTGGGGTGCGGGAATACAACTTGGCGGAACTCATCCACCGTATAGCCCATCCGCACGGCAAACGAGGCGGCGGCAATAAACTCCGAGCAGGGATTGCCCACGCAATGTACGCCGAGGATAGTCCGATTGCGCTTGTCTATCAGCATCTTGCATAGCCCCGTCTCGCCCTCGTTCTCTGCTACGAAACGTCCCGAATAAGTCATCGGCAGACGACGCACTTCGTACATATCTTGCACCTCTTCCGCCGATTTACCCTCCATATCTTGGTAGAACAGGCTCACCTCTTTTTCTGTCATACCCACCGACGCAATTTCGGGATTGGTATAGACCACACTCGGAATGGCATTGTACGCAATGCGCTGCAGCGGCAACTGTTTAAGCATACGCCCCACTGCCACCTCGGCTTGACGACTTGCCACATGCGCCAACATTATCTTGCCTGTCACATCGCCCGCCGCATAGACATTGCGCAGATTGGTTTTCATAAAGTCATCCACCACAATGCCGCCCCGATAGAGTTCGATGTCGCCGAGCGCCTCTAATCCATGCAGGTTCGCACGCCGCCCGACCGACACAAGGATATGCTCCGCCTCGTATTCGCCCGCAGTGGTTAGCACCTTATTTCCCTGTATCTCTGTCACTTTGGTGTCCGTCAGTATCTGCACGCCCGCTTTGCGGTACTTCTCGAGCAGCACCGTCACCACCTCTTGGTCGAGGTTGGGCAGGATAGTCGGCATCGCCTCTATCACCGTCACCGCCACGCCCAACTCGTGGTAGAGCGTGGCAAACTCCATACCTATCACACCGCCGCCCACAATGAGCATCGACTGCGGCAGGGCGATTGCCGCCAGCGCATCGGTCGAATCCCACACGGCGGGATTGTCCTTCACGCCGGGAATAGGCGGCACGAAGTTCGACGAACCCGTGCAAATCAACAGATTATCCGCCGTATATTGCTCCTCGCCGCAGGCAATCACCACTTGTTCATCGGTACGACTCACCACGCTTGCCGCCCCGCTGACCACCGTGCAGTGCTCGTTGTTGAGGCGTTGCTTGATACCCGCCACGAGTTTGCGCACCACCTTGGTCTTGCGTTGCGCCATTTTGGCGTAGTCGAAGACAACATTCTCTGCCGTAACGCCGTACTTCGCAGCATTCTTGGCGTTATAGTATTGCTTGGCACTGTAGAGCAGGGTCTTGGTCGGAATGCACCCCACATTGAGGCAAGTGCCACCGAGAGCAGTCTGCTCAAACAGCACCACATCCTTTCCGGCTTGCGCCGCCTTCTCCGCTGCGGTGTACCCCGCAGGCCCTCCCCCGATAATCGCTAAAAAGTAGTTGTTCATTGTATTGGAATTTATTGATTAATCGAAATAATTCTTACTCAGTCTAAATCCTCTCTTTCCTGTTTCGTGCCATGTAAGAGTCGGCTTAGCTCATAGCGGGTGATGGCGATGGGTTGCTGACTTTTCTCTACAGTCCATTGTGCCACCAAGTCGTTCTTTTCTTTGCATATCAACAAACCGATCGTTTCACCATCGTTCTCTGTCTTAAACAAATGGTCAACAGCAGTACAATACAGATTTAGTTTGCTTACAAACTCAGGTTCAAACTTGCCTGTTTTAAGTTCGACGACAATATATCTTCGCAAACGCAAATGATAGAATAACAAGTCACAATAGAACTCATCGCCATTGATATCTAGTTTTACTTGCCGCCCAACATAGGCAAAGCCATCGCCTAACTCTATCAAGAAACGCGATATATTTTCCTCTAGAGCATGTTGCAGGTCTTTCTCTTTATAGTCTTCTGTAAGTGTAAGAAAGTCAAAATGATATGGGTCTTTGATAATTTCGCGTGCATAATCGCTTTCCAACGCGGGCAAAGTGGTTGGAAAATTGTTTGTTTTGCTGCCTTGCGATTCATACAAATCTGTACTAATCATATTGAGCAACATATTCCGACTCCATCCATGCTCAATAGTCTGCAGAATATAAAAGAACGCCTTTGAAGGGGGAAATTTCTTGTCAAGCAAATAGCGAATATGTCCCCAAGGAACAAGCGCTACATAATCTAATGGCGTTGGTTTTGCTCCCATTTTGAAATCTGCCACAGGCTGTGGCAGATTCTGCTTCTGAGATTCTGCCACAAGTTGTGGCAGATTTATATCTATTTGATTAAAAGTAAGATACAAACTTCTCATATAGAGCAAATTGCGATATGAGAACCCCTTCATGTCAGGGAAATTACGCTGTAAATCTTCGCTCATTTGATAGAGCAAAGAATCTCCGTATTTGTTATACCTCTGCATTCGGACTATATCCTCCCCGATAGACCAATAGAGGCGTATCAGTTGCTGATTGATACCGATAGCCGTACTTACCTGAGTACGCTTAATACGAGATAGTACAGATGTTATCCAATCTGCATACGCAGTGTCGCCTTGAAATATAACGGAATCTGAGTGTTTCATAATTTAGTCATGCAGTTTGTGGCGGGTGTAGTATTGGCGGACATAGGCGAAATAGAACAAGACGCCCAAAGCGTAGAGTATCACGCCGCCCCAGAATGCCCAGTGGTAACTGAAATGCTCTGCCAGCATACCGCCGAGCAACATTCCGACCCCCATACCCAAGTCCCACGATGTGAGCAGCGTCGAGTTCGCTGTGCCCCGCTGACTGTGCGGTGCCATATTGATAAATATCATTTGGAATGCGGGCCACAGATGCCCATTGCCCAGTCCGATAATGAACGGCGCCAAGTAATACCCCACCACATTCGGCACGGCGGCAAAGATAACAAATCCGCTGATAGATACCACAATGCCGAGCGAGGCATTTCGGAGTATCTGCCCTTTGCGCAGCGAGCGACTTCCGGTCAAGCGGGAGATAATCAAGCCGATAGCAAAGAGCGTAAAGAACATACCCGTACCGCTCGTAATACCCAT
>CAVHGD010000036.1:5207-19445 GCA_963635385.1 Dialister sp. CAG:486
TTGTTGCTCAGTCCGTAGTAGCCGATACCTTCCGCACGGCGGGACGATGGCAGCACATCTATCGCCACGGTGGAGAGTGACACGCCCGTTGCCCCAAAGGGTGCGCCGTGCAGCATACGGAACATGGCAAACGCACTCAGACTGCCTGCCACCAAATAGCCCCCGAAGAAAGCGGCTGTCAGAAAATAGAATATCAACAGCATCATCTTGCGGGGAAAACTATCCACAAAGAACCCGCTAAACGGACGGATGAGCAGCGCCGCCACGGCATAGCCCGACAGCACCAGACCTATCACCTGCTTGTCTGCGCCGTAGGTGTCCGTCAGGTACAGCGGCAGCAGCGGGGTCAGTAGCATAAAAGCAAAGTACATCAAGAAATTGCCCGTCCATACCTTGATATAGTTGGCATTCCACAGTTTCTCTTTTGTCTGTTCTTCCATATCGAATCTATTAGTGGGAGAGTTTTATAGCCGAGGAGGTAGCGGCAGTAGGCGTATCGTTATTGCTTGCAAGTCGTGAGAAATATCCGCACCGCATCGCCCACCAGTTCCACACAGGGGCGCTTTTGGTAGTATTCCTCGGTGCGCTCTGCAGGCTTCGGGTCTTGCGCTTTGGGGGCAATGCCTAGTAGTTCCGCACATATTATACTGCCGTTCTCTTGCCGAAACTTAGCGGCAAGGTCTTGCACCAAGGCATAGTTCTGCATCTTCCCTTCGTGGTCACCCGGCGTGGCACTGCCGTTCTCTAACCCTGCCAGCAGGAACATACCGCACGCCGCCCCGCAGGTCTGCCGCATACGCCCGATACCGCCCCCGAACGAAGCCGCCAGCCGCAAGGCAAGTGCCTCATCCTCGATGCCGTACAGGTCTGCACAGGCCGCGAATACCGACTGCGCACAGTTATATCCTTCTTTGAAAAGTGCTTTCGCACGCGCTTGGCGTTGTAGAATTTCTTGCTCTGTCATAGTGAATGAGACTCTTTTTGTACGCCATTCGGCGCACCCAACAAGAGTGCAAAGTTACACTAAATCTCCCGAATACGCAAACTTATTTGCACAGCCCGAGAAAATGCTGTACTTTTGTACACTCAATATCGCAAAAACCAATGAATCGGTATACACTTGCCAAAATCGCTCGTTTCCTGCTCCACTTGCACTACGATGTGCGTCTGTCGGGTATGGAATATATGCAGGACGGGCGCACCCATCTCGTGCTTCCCAACCACACTTCCTACTCCGACCCGCTGATTCTCTTTTCCGAGTGTGGCAATCTGACGCTCAGCCCCATGTCGGATGAGCGTTTTTTCCGCAATCCCGTTACGCGCTATTTTCTGCAGAAGGCAGGTGCCATCCCCGTACCTGATTTGGAGAAACCCACCAACCGAAGCGAGGGTGCCACGATAGCCGGCGGATTGAGCCGTATCGCCATCGATGCGTTGGCAGCAGGTCGAGAGATGGTTTTCTATCCGTCGGGCCATGTCAAGACCGTCGACCGAGAGGTAATAGGCAATCGCCGTTTGGCGTACGAGGTATGCCGCGAACTGCCTGCCGATGTAGAGGTTATCCTCGTACGCATGCGGGGGTTAGAGTATGGCTTTTGGAGCAAGCTCCGCCCCTTTCGCCCTCGCCTGCGTCGCACCGTGACGATTCACTTCGAGCCGATGACCGAGCAGGTGCGTACATGGGCGACTACCCTATCCCGCCGAGAATTTAATATCCAATTAGAGAATTGGTACAACGAGGAATAATGCAGTACCGCCTATTCGATGATATGGCTCAATGCACCGCGGCGGAGGTCGAACGCCTGTTGCCTTTGGTCTCCCCGCAGCGCCGAGAGCAAGCTTTGCGCTATGCCTCTACGCTCCACCGCTTCACCTGCCTTCGCTCCTACCTAATGCTCCAAGAGCTGCTCCATACCTCCGCCCCGCTTACCTTCACCTACAACGAGTACGGACAGCCTTCCTTGCCGGAGCAGCCTTTCTTTTCTATCTCCCATTGCTCGAATGCTATTGCGGTTGCTACGCACGAATGCCCTGTTGGGATTGATATCGAGCACATTCGCACCGCCAAGCCTGCCCTTATTCAGCGTACCATGAATGCCGAAGAGCAAGCCGCCATTGCCCAATCCGCTTGCCCCGACGAAGCCTTTATCCGCTTTTGGACCCAAAAAGAAGCCGTTGCCAAGCTGCGGGGCACCGGGCTTATCACAGATATACCCACGCTATTGGAGCACAGCGACAATATCATGCTACAAACATTCTCCCGGCCCGAGAAAGGCTATGTTTGGAGTGTCGCCACCTATCGAGAAGCCCCTTCAAATCCGGACGCCCTTTAGAACCGCTTCGATAGCCAACCTACCCAGAACAGCAGTGCCACCAGCGAGATAGCGGCCGCAAAATAGCCGATATACCCTATCGACAAGTGCGTGCATATTCCGCCGCCTAACAATGTTCCGGTAGCTATTCCAAGATTGAATATACCCGATGAAATCGACATCGCCACGGGTGTCGCGTCCGCATCGGTGTGTCGAATAATCTCATTTTGGAACGACACATTATAGGCCGTGCAGGTCACGCCCCATACCACAAGCACCGCTATCACCACAACGCCGAAATGGGCAATCGGTGCCAACAGGGCTTGGCAGATACACGACAGCGCCAGCACCGTTGTCATAAATACCATAGGATTGCGCATGTAGTATCTCGAGAACAGCCAACTTCCCACTATTCCGGCACACCCGAATAGCATCAGTGCCATTGTCACTCCGTCTTTCGACAGATTAGCCACTTGCAGCAGGAACGGCTCAATAAAACTATACCCGGTGTAGTAGGCGGTGGCAAAAAGCATAGTCAGCACAAATATCCCCATCAGCAAGGGCGAGCGCAGCAGCGAGGGCAGTTGTTTTACGGAGAATCCGCCATGCGAAGGCACTTGCGGCAGGGTGAATAGCAAGTACAGGAAAGTAGCCAGCGAGAAGGCGCCAATGCTCATAAAGGTCATTCGCCACCCCACATACAGTCCTATCACACGCCCAATCGGCATACCCAATATCATGGCTACCGATGTACCGGTGATAATCATACTCAGTGCCAAAGGCTGTTTTTGTTTGGGCACGATGCTCACCGCCAGTGGCGACACTATCGACCAGAATATGGCGTGCGTACAAGCCACGCCTATTCGAGAGGCCATCAGCAGATAGTAGCCGGTCGAGAGCGAGGAGCAAACCTGAAACACCACAAAGAGCGACACCACCCACAGCATCAGTTTCCGCAGATTCACCTTCGAAACGGCTATCATCAGCGGGAGCGACAGCAGCATTACCACCCACGCATACACCGATATCAACATACCGGCACGAGCCTCCGTAATGTGAAAATCTTGTGCTATACTTGTCAGTAGCGCAATCGGAATAAACTCCGATGTGTTGAATACAAAAGCGGCGCACGTCAAGCCTAATAGCGGCAACCAGTTGCGCCATGTCATAGTCTCATTCATCTTTTTCAGACCGTTAATACCTTACCAATACCTTACCAACGTACAAAAAACGACCGTATTCTTGTCGAGCCGTCGTTTCGTATCGTTCAAAAAACGGCCGCAAAGGTAGCACATTTTTGTAGAACAGTCCAAAATCCACCCGCAGAAAAATACGAATTGCCACCTTTACTTTGCAACCTTATCGCCCTATTCTTTCTACAAAATGCACTTTTCATTTGGTGCTGTCATACAAAAGTTGTACTTTTGCGCCCCGAAAGACAAAGCCTCTCTTCGGTTGAGTCGGTAGCGTCTTATTTTCGGTAGGCATTTTCGCTATCGAATACGCCTACACGGTCTGTTATTTTAAGGTACTATATTGTGATTGGTTTCTTTATTATTTTGCTATTCCTTGTGATAGGGAATGTGCTTTCGTGGCTGCTGGGCGGCATTGTCCCGGGCAGCGTCATCGGTATGCTGTTGCTCTTTGCGGCGCTGTGTCTTAAATGGGTTAAGCCCCACCAGATACGCCAAGCCGTTACCATTCTAACGAGCAACATGTCTTTCTTCTTTGTGCCGGCTATGGTCGGTATTATGGAGCAATGGGGGCTTATTCGGGTTCACCTTGCCGGTTGGCTGTCCGTGCTGCTCCTCTCCACGCTCGCCATTATGATTACCAGCGGTTGGACCATGCAGAGTATGGCACGCATGTCGCAACACTTCAAGCACAAGGAGGCCGCCCATGCATGATATTCTTTGTTCCGTGCCCACATTGTTGCTGCTCACCTTCGGCACCTATTTGCTTGGCGTGTGGGCGCAGCGTAAGTCAGGAGTCAGTCTGCTGCACCCGTTTCTTATCTGTATTCCTATCTTAGTCGCCTTGCTCTATTTCTTGGACATCCCCTACGACGACTATGCTCGTGCCAACCAACCCATTTCGTTCCTGTTAGGGCCGAGTGTCGTGGCACTTGCCCTCTCGCTCTACGATGAGTTAGAGACCATCAAGCGCAATGCACTCCCTATTTTCGTAGCCGTGCTCGTAGGAGCATTGGTCGGTGTCAGCAGCGTCTATTTCTCGTGCAAGATGCTGCATTTAGAGGGAATGTGGGTGCGCTCGTTAGAGGCAAAATCCGTCACCACGCCTATCGCCATGGATGTCACCCACGCCTTAGGCGGCAACGAGTCGTTGGCGGCCATCTCAGTTATCATTACGGGCTTTGTCGGCTCAGTCATCGGTCCTTTTGCGTTACGCCTATGCCATGTGACGCACCCCGTAGCCAAAGGTCTTGCCATGGGTTGCTCGGCACACGGATTGGGGACAGCCAAGGCGCTCGAAATGGGAGCGGTCGAAGGAGCCATCAGCGGACTCTGCATCGCCCTTATGGGTGTCGCCACCGCCCTTCTCGTACCCTTATTCAATATTCTCTACCCAATCTGGTAAGCAATCCTACTTTTGAGTCACCCCTCCCCCCCCTATAGGACAATCTCCCTCACTCCTAATCCTATTTTCCCATCCCCGCAAAGCTCCCCTGCTATGCGGGGATTTTTTTATTTCCTATACAACTTGCAGAATATAAGTTTTTTATTTCCTGTTCGCTTCGCTCACGAAAAATAGAAGAAAACCAAGTCATTTCCATTTTCTCTTTCTTTCATTTCTTTTATTTCTCTTGCCGCGCATAGCGGCATAGGAGTTTTTATTTCCTGTTCGCTTCGCTCACGAAAAATAGAAGAAAACCAACTCATTTCCATTTCTCTTTCTTTCATTTCTTTTATTTCTCTTGCCGCGCAGCGGCATAGGAGTCCTTTATCCCCAGCTCTCTACGCTCACGAAAAATAGAAGAAAACCAAGTCATTTCCATTCTCTCTTTCTTTCATTTCTTTTATTTCTCTTGCCGCGCAGCGGCATAGGAGTTTTTTATCTATCGGCAACTATGCTCAAAGACAACCTTGTTTTCTTCCATTTTTCTTGCCGCCTTGGCGGCATAGGAAACCCTTTCACTCGGCTTTGTGACATAGTCGTTCCGTTCACTTGACCATACTCTGTTAGCCCCTCCTTTGGAGGGGTTGGGGAGGTCGTATTATGATTTCATAATTTCTTCACACATTCTACACAACTACACAACAGAATCGCTCTACTTTTGCACCGAATTTCAAAAGACAAGGTATGAATCGAAGTGCAACGCTATTCTTGCTTCTCTTTTCTCTCATAGGAGCAAATGCACCCCTCATTGCTGCCCCATCCGCAGCCCCACAAGACCCCCAATCCACCTCTGCCCCCAAGGAGCGTGTCGGCATAGTCATCGACTCCGAGACGGGCGAGCCGCTTCTCGGTGCAGCCGTGCTTATCAGCGGCACCACCACCGGCACCACCACCGACTTCGACGGCCTATTCCGCCTCTCGATCGCAACGGGCAACCAACTCGAAATCAGTTACATCGGCTATAAAAGTAAGCAATTGCAGGTCAATGCGGGGCAGGACACGCTCCGCATTCTTCTTTCCTCCGACGCCGAGGTGCTGCAGGAGGTGGCGGTAACCTCCAAACGCCGCCAGAACACCGAGATGAGCGTGCTGCAATCCACCAAGAACGCACTCAGCGTGCAGACGGGTATCAGCAGCGAGCAGATTCAGCGCTCCCAAGACCGTGACGCCTCCGAGGTCATCCGCCGCGTGCCGGGTATCTCGCTCATCGACGACAAGTTTGTCATGGTGCGGGGCCTGTCGCAGCGCTACAATCAGGTGTGGATCAACGGTGCCGCCGTGCCGAGTTCCGAGGCGGACTCCCGTGCCTTCTCCTTCGACTTGCTCCCCTCCTCGCAGTTGGATAACCTACTGATAATCAAGTCGCCCGCACCGGAGTACCCCGCCGACTATTCGGGCGGCATGGTGCTCGTGCAGACCAAGGATGTCCCCGAGTATAAGTCGTGGAGCGTGCAGTTGGGCGGCGCCATCAACGACCAAGCCCATTTCCGTTCCTTCTATCGCACTAAGTCCTCGCCCACCGATTGGCTCGGCTTCGATAGCGGTATGCGCAGCCTCAGCCACGGCATCAACACCACGCTCACGGGCTATCAGGGCGTCGACAACAGTGTCTCTCTTACCGCCAACTCCTTCAACAACGATTGGAAGGCTCGCAAGATTACCCCCGTCAGCGACCTCACGCTCGGCTTCAACGGCAGTGAGAGTTGGACGCTCCCGGCCGGTCAGTCGCTCTCTATGCTCGTCAGCGGCAACTACAGCCGCTCCTATAAGCACTATCGGGACATGCTCAACTGCCTGTTCGGGGCGTACGACGAGGCGCAGCACCGCAGCTCCTATCTCCGTCAGTCCACCGACGACCAGCAGACCATCCACACGCGCCTCGGCGTGATGTTCAACTTGAGTTACGCCCGCCGCGCCGGCAAGGACCGCATCGAGTTCAAGAATATCTTCAATCAGTTAGGCCGTGAGCGCTATACCACCCGCGTGGGTATCTCGGCGCAGAACGACCAAGAGGAGCAGGCGGAGTACAACTACCAGAGCCGCACCACCTATTCGGGTCAGCTCACGGGTCGCCACCTCTTCCTCGGCGACGACATCGAGTTCCGTTGGAATGGCGGCTATGCCTACTCCAATCGCAACCAGCCCGACCGACGCCGCTACTTACGCAACGATGCCCTCGAGGATGGTGTGCTGCAACTCTCCTCATCCAACGACATATCGCGCGAATATACCTACCTTTCCGAGCATATCGGCTCCCTCTCGTTGGACTATGCCGAGACCTTTCATTGGGGTTGGTTCGAGCCGCAGCTCAAGGCGGGCTTCTATGGTGAGTACCGCACCCGTGCCTATACCGCCCGCACGTTCTATTACAACTGGAACCAAGCCTCCAACACGCTGCCGGAGGACTTCCGCAAGTACGATATACCTTCCGAACTGATGCAGGACGATAATTATTCCGTCGACCGCCTCTACCTCCTCGAGCAGGTCAAGTGGCGCAACAACTACGAGGGGCGGAACACGCTCATGGCGGGCTATGTGGGCTTCAATATGCCCTTCGGACCCGTCAATGTCTATACCGGAGTGCGCTACGAGTACAACGATATGTGTCTCATTCGCAACACGCGTGACCGCGAGTACTCCCCCCGCTCGAGCCACTACCGTACCTCCGATTTCTTCCCATCCGCCAACGTGACCTATCGTATCAACGACCGCCACCAGCTGCGTGCCTCCTATGGTATGTCCATCAACCGCCCCGAGTTTCGTGAGGTCTCTCCCTCGGTCTATTACGATTTCGACCTTGCCTCCAACGTGCAGGGAAACATCGACCTTCAGTCGTGCCGCATACAGAACTGCGACTTGCGTTACGAGTACTACCCCAAGGGCGGCAAGGGCGAGATAGTGTCGGTCGCAGCCTTCTATAAGCATTTCCGCCACCCCATCGAATGGACCTATACCGTCACAGGCGGCACGGACCTTACCTACAGTTACCAGAATGCCGACCGTGCCTATAGTTACGGCGTGGAGTTGGACATCCGTAAGGACTTGTCATTCATGGGGATGCGAGGCTTTCAGTTCACCTTCAACGGAGCGCTCATACAGAGCCGCGTGCAGTTCCCCGAGGGTTCTCGTGAGACGGCACGACCCATGCAGGGTCAGTCGCCCTACCTCATCAATACGGGTCTTTTCTATGCCCACGAGCGTACGGGATGGAGTTGCTCGGTGTTGTACAATCGTATCGGTAAGCGCTTGATAGGTGTCGGACGCAGCGTCGGCTTGTCGGGCAGCGACGATGCTGTCACCATCCCAAACTCGTACGAGATGCCGCGTGATATGCTCGACCTCAACCTCAGTAAGTCCTTTGGCGAGCATTGGGTGTTGCGCTTCTCGGCGCGTGATGTCATCGGCGAAAAGATTGTCTATCAGCAGATTGCGACCACCACTTTGTCGGACGGCAGCACAGAGAAGATCAAGCAGGTAACGCGTTCCTACCGTCCCGGCCGCACATTCACCCTCTCAGTCACTTGGAAACTCTAACCAAGACACCCCCGATTCTCCCATAATTCTCCCATAACTCTCCCATAATTCTCCAATAATTCACCCCCGATTTTCCCACTATTTTCTCGAGACCTGCGTATAGGATAACCAGAACATAAGCAGAACATAAGCAGAACATACGAATACTTTCTGAATACTTTGCAGCAAACCCGCATATACCCTCAAGCCCACTCACCTATACCCTCAAGCCACCCCGCCTACCCCCATAACCGGATAAACGAATAAACAAAAGCCCACTCCTAAACGAATAAACAATTCATCAACCTATAAACAAAACAAGGTATGAAAAAGCAATTTTTCCATTTGTCGGTGCTCTGCACCGCGGTTCTCGCAGTTCTTTTCTCGGGCTGCAAAGACAACAACAATGCTCCGACCGACCCGACGCACAATGCGCACGAACAGGACGGTCTAATCGCAGACGACAATCTGCTGTACGATGACAACACGCTCGGAAATGGCGACGACGAGTTCATTTTCACGGGCAAGCAGACCCTTCGCAAGGGCACGTACCTGCTCAAGGGTTGGATTTATGTGGCAGACGGTGCCGAGCTGACCATCGAGCCGGGTACGGTCATCAAGGGCGACAAGGCGACCAAGGCCGCGCTGATTATCGAGCGTGGCGCTAAGCTTTATGCCAAGGGCACCGCCACCGAGCCGATTGTCTTCACCAGTGCACAACCCGCAGGTCAGCGTCGTCCGGGCGATTGGGGCGGCCTGATTCTCTGCGGCCGTGCCAACAACAACCAGACCGAGCAGCAGATTGAGGGTGGCCCTCGCTCCAAGCACGGCGGCAACGACAACGAGGACTGCTCTGGTATCTTGTCGTATGTCCGTGTCGAGTTTGCGGGCTATCCTTTCCAGACCGACAAGGAGATTAACGGTATCACGTTCGGTTCGGTAGGTAGCAAGACGCAGGTGGACCACTTGCAGGTCAGCTACAGCAACGACGACTCGTACGAGTGGTTTGGTGGCACGGTCAACTGCAAGTACTTGGTTTCGTACCGCGGTTGGGACGACGATTTCGATACCGATAACGGCTTCTCGGGGCATATCCAGTTTGCTTTGTCGGTGCGTGACTCGCGTATCGCCGATGTCAGCCAATCGAATGGTTTTGAGTCGGATAACTGCGCCGATGGTGCTTCCGTATCGCCCTACACCTCGTGTGTATTCTCCAATGTCACCTTTGTCGGACCTAAGGCAGACGCCGATTTCCAAAACACGACTACCTATATCGATGGCGGCGAGGTATATCCGAATAACAACTCCTCGCTCGGTCGTTTCCAAGCCGCTATGCAGATTCGCCGCAACTCGCACTTGAACTGCTTCAACTCGTTGGTTATCGGTTGGCCTATCGGTGTGATGATTGATAGCGAGAAGGGCGACTGCAAGAAAGCCGCAGAAGAAGGGGTGATTAAGGTGCAGAATGTATGGCTGTCGGACTACGATATCGTGGGATCGGACATGAACAAGCAGTATAAGGACTCGCTTGTGACGGACTATGCGTCGAAGACCTTCGACCCGTCGGCAGCGCACTCGTTCTCGACCACGTGGTTCTTGTCGCAGAAGGGCAGTAAGACGATTGAGAAGGACGCTTTGAAGATGGAGTCGAACCTCTATATTCCGACCTCCGCAAGCCCCGTCCTCACCGCCGCCGACTTCACGGACGCCACCATTGCCGCAGCATTAGCGAACACGGCATCGAGCCTCGAGCCGATGGAAACAGTCCCCTATATTGGTGCCTTCTCTGCCTCGGACAACTGGCTCTCGGGCTGGACCAACTTCGACCCTCAAAACACCGCCTACTAAAAGACCTAACTCAACTATATAAACTATATAAACTATACAAAACTAGATCAACTAGCTCAACTATATAACCTATTAGAAAAAATCCTCTCCGCCCGATAAGCGTCTCCCGCTTATCGGGCGGAGTTGTCTATCCCCTGCCCCTTCCGTATTTCGAGCCCCGATAGCGGTTTCTTAGCGCGGGATAGCATCCCGCCCAAATGAGCCGCAAGGCTCAGTTGATTATTCTCCGCACATCCCCTCCTATGGAGGGGGTTGGAGAGGTCACATCCCCTCCCATGGAGGGGCTTGGAGAGGTCTCATTCCATCCTTTGGAAAGGCTTGGAGAGGTCTCCACAATGCCCATGTACCATTTTACACCCTTACAAAGTAATCTCCTATCTCCCGTAGGCATACACCAAGAAGTCGGCGATATACCTTCTCCACACGCTCCAGTTGTGCCGTCCGTTGGTACGGCTGTAGTCGTGCGGCATCTGTTGCCGTTCTAAATAGTCGTTGGCTATGCGTGCGCGGCGGCGGAATATATCGCCACGGCCGCACCGAATCCAATAGATACACCCCCTACTCTCTTTGGGGAACTGACTGGCTATCAGCACGGGCGAGAACAACCCCACCACGGCAAATTGTTCTTCGGTGGATGCGCTTATCTGCACCGCTTGCCTACCCCCGGACGATATGCCCACAAGGCAGTTTCGATTCTTGGGACGAAGGTCTTTTATGGTGTTCGGAGCAGTGGCAGCCGACAGGCATCGAGCTTGCTCAATCGTTTCCGAGAGCTGATGGAATATCGTTTGTTGTGCGGGCGGAAGATGCTGCAATAGGCTGTCAAAAGCAGCAGCAAGCACCGCATCCAGCGTGTCTGCCGGCAAGTATCGGTTCTCCACAAACTGCTCTATCTCGGGAAAATAGGGCTCAAACTCGCCGTGACGGATATGGTGCAGAAAGTCATGCATACAGCGCATATAGCAGGGCACTTTGTAGGCGTACGTGGTGTCGTGCACGATACAGAGCGGCATCACAATTATCACGGGGCATATCACACTGTCGTTGATTAGGCTGTCTGCCAAGGCGCTGATATGGGCTTTTTTCTCCCACGCATATTGATTGCCGTGTATGCCGTGCAGCAGATAGAGAACAGGATACACAGAGTCCGGCGAGTAGTTGGGCGGCGTATAGACGGTCATGTATAGCGGGTGTTCATCGTGTGCCGCCATCCGTATCGTATCGGTATGTGCCTCCGCACCCACCGACAGCATAAGCCCCAGCACCACGCCCACCAACCGTACTCGTTTCCGTATCATTGTCTGTATCATTATCTGTATCGTTGCCTGTATCATCGTCAGTATATTTGTCTGTATCTTTGTCTGTATCTTTCTTACCCTCTCTCGCATACTACTACCAATTACTAATTAATTCCTAATTCCTAACTCCTAATTCCTAATTAAATAAGATTCCTAACTCCTGATTCCTAATTGAATAAAATTCCTAATTCCTAATTCCTAATTAAATAAGATTCCTAATTAAATAATCGGTGGCAAAGTTACACAGAATCTCCTACCCCGCCAAATTTTCCCAACCGAATATAAACATCCGCCCCCATTACCCCAAAATCCGTACCCTTATCACCTGAATAGCCATACCCTTATCGCCCCTATACACAATACGGACGGACTATCCCACGATAATCCGCCCGCATCGGAAAAAGAGAATATTATTTGCCTATCGATTTAGGACTATTATGCCTTAATCGGCTTGTAGGTCGGTACCAATAGCTTCATAATCGCCCACGCAATAAGGTAAGCGCAACCG
Organism: Dialister sp. CAG:486; assembly: GCA_963635385.1. Classification (GTDB taxonomy): domain Bacteria; phylum Bacteroidota; class Bacteroidia; order Bacteroidales; family Paludibacteraceae; genus Colicola. Next base: position 17,324 of record CAVHGD010000036.1, read on the forward strand.
CAGAAGATGAACATAATGAAGTACCCGGCAGGTTTGCCCTCGAAGCCCAAGAAGGTGAACGCCGCGCCTGCATTCTCTGCGTAGGTGAATAGATTGCCTGCGCAAGTCTGTATCAGCAGCGAGCCCACACCACCGGCCATTGCACCGATACCCGTGATGGTGGCAATCGTCGATTTGGGGAACATATCACCAATGGTCGAGAACAAGTTTGCCGACCATGCTTGGTGTCCTGCGCCGGCAAGACCGATAAGGATAGCGGGCCACCATGCGCTGAAACCGCCAAGCGGCTGTGCTAATAGTGCGCAGATGGGGAAGAACGCAAAGAGCAACATCGAGAGCATACGCCCCTTGTACGGCTCCATACCCTTCTTCTCCACAAAGAACTTGGGCAGATACCCGCCGAAGATAGAGAGAATCGTCACAATCGCATAGAGCGTAAAGATGAGAGCTTGCCCCATGCCGCTCGATGCCTTGTAGCCGAACTGATTTTGGAAGTACGACGGTGCCCAGAATAGGAAGAACCACCATACGCCGTCGGTGAAGAACTTACCGGCAATGAACGACCAAGTCTGCTTGTAGGTGAAGCACTTCAGCATCGAGATAGACTTCTCCTCCTTGGCAGGCTCTGTGCTCGATACTTGCTCTGCCTCGTCGTCCTGATGGATATATGCCAACTCCGCCTCGTTCACATGCTTCGACTGCTCCGGCTTGTCGTACATAAAGTTCCAGAAGAATATCCAGATAAAGCCGAGTGCACCGATGATGATGAACGCCAACTCCCAGCCGAACTTAGCAGCCAAGGGCGGAATGCAGAGCGGAGCTGCCAGCGCACCAATCGACGCACCGGCGTTGAAGATAGAGGTGGCAAAGGCACGGTCTTTCTTCGGGAAGTACTCTGCGGTTACCTTAATGGCAGCAGGGAAGTTACCCGCCTCACCAAGCGCCAATATACCGCGGCAGAGCAAGAACAGATAGACCGAGGTCGTTGCCACCGCAAGTGCAGCATTCGACCCGTATTCAACGGCCTTCATCGCCGCCAACGACTCAAAACCCTCTATATGCATAGTAGCCCATCCGCAACCTGCGTGCAAGCAAGCGCCGAGCGACCAAACAAAGATAGCAATGATATAACCTTTCTTCGTACCCATCCAGTCGACAAAGCGGCCGGCAAAAAGACATGCAACCGCATAGAAAATGGAGAAGAAACCCGTAATCATACCGTAGTTGGCATCCGTCCAATGGAATTCGGGTTTAATAAACTCTTCCCAAGTAAGGGAAAGAACCTGGCGGTCAAGGTAATTCACAGTGGTCGCCACGAACAGCAGCGAGCAAATCCACCAACGCCAGTTTGACATCAATTTTTGTTGTGTAGACATTGTGTATTTATGGTGTTTAAGGACAAAAGGCCGCCCGCACCCTGCGGCACGAGCGGTCTTCTATCAGATAATTAGCGAGCCGCCTTGATAATATCAAGACACTCTTTGCACTTGTTTGTAATGTACGCCCAGTCGGCAGCGGCGATAACCTCTTTCGGGAACAGTTTCGAGCCCATGCCTACGCAGTAGACACCTGCTTTGAACCACTTCTCCAAGTTCTCCTTTTCGGGAGCCACACCGCCCGTAACCATTATCTTCGACCAAGGCATCGGGGCTTTCAGTCCCTTTACCATGTTCGGACCATATACATCGCCCGGGAAGAGTTTGGTCAGGTCGCAGCCGAGTTCCTGTGCCTTACCGATCTCCGATACCGTACCGCAGCCGGGGCAGTAGGGAACCAAACGACGGTTGCAGACAGGCGCAATCTCGGGGTTGAACAGCGGACCTACCACGAAGCAGGCACCCAGTTGGATATAGAGTGCAGCGGTCGGAGCATCCACTACCGAGCCGACACCCAGTGCCAGTTCGGGGCACTCTTTAGCCGCCCACTTTACCAACTCACCGAATATCTCGTGTGCGAAATCGCCGCGGTTGGTGAACTCGAATGCACGCACACCGCCCTCGTAGCATGCCTTTACGACATTCTTGCAGAGGTTGAGGTCTTTGTTGTAGAAGACAGGAACCATTCCCGTCTCATTGATTTTAGCCAATACGGCCAACTTATCAAACTTTGCCATAGTATCTAT